>NZ_JAMYVL010000033.1:0-42123 GCF_040323955.1 Mesorhizobium sp. M0018
TCCATGGTCAGATCGACCCCTCTACCCGCTCAAGTCAAAATGGCAGTCGCGCCATCTCAGAACGAGGCGCCTCTCCCGCGAAGCGGGTTCGTGCATTAGGCGCAAAGCGGCCATTTAGGCCCGGGCGGACGTCAGTCGCCTTTGGATCATGGGCGTGAATTCGCGGGGCGGACGAGCGGCCGCTTAAGATCAAAACTCGGTCGCTCGAGGTAATTGGGTTTTGACCTCACCGATACTCGAAGATCGACCTGAAAATCCCGGGCGCTATCACCGATAGCGGATTGACCTCCAGGTTCGGCTTGTTGGCGTTGCCCTTGAGCCTGTAGGTGACGCCGATCAGGCCGCGGTCGCGGCCGTTGCCGAGCAGTGCGCCGATCAGCGGCAGTTCGCCGAAGATGCGGTTTACGCCGTAGGCCGGCATGAACGTGCCGGTCATGTCCATATTGTTGTTCTGGTCGTAGAGCGTGCCCTGGAAGGTGGTGCCGATGCGCGAGCCGCGCAGCACGCCGTTGCGCAGCTTGAGATAGCCGCTGCCCTTATCGATCTCGCTGAAACCGCGCTCGAACTTCACCCTCGACGTGTCGAGATTGCCTTTGACCGCCTCGTTGAGGCTGCGGTTGTCGCCGGCCGGCGTCGTCGACACGATCGAGGCGAGCTTCGGCTCGTTGACGATAAAGAAGTTCTTGGCGTCGACCTGGCCTTTCATCGGACCGTCGCCGGCCCCGGTGAGCGCCAGCGTGATCGAGCCGCCTTCCATATGCTCGTAGATATTGAGGAAGCGCAGTATGGCGCCGGCGTCGGCCGACTTCATGTTGAGCGTGCGCAGGCCGCCGCCGGCCGTGTTGCTGATGGTGATGGCGGCTCCCGAACTTGCCGTGGCGCTCACCTTGAGCCCGTTCACCCGGGAGCCTGCGGCGCTGTAGTCGAGCTTCAGATTCGACAGCACCTCGTCGTGGAAGCCGGTCAGGGAGCTGACGTCGGCGCTGACCGAGATCGCATCGACGCCAGTGGTCTTGGTGGCGGTGTCGACATCGGACGTGAATTGCTTGATCAGCGAGCGTGCGTCCAGCGCGCTGCCGCTGACCTCGACCGCATAGGCCTTGCCCGACCGCTTCACCGAGACGGCGACGTCGTCGCCCCTGTTCAACGTGACCTTGCTGAATCGGGCCGAGGACAAGGCGCCGTTGACCAGCACGGCGCTGCCGTCGATGGAAAAGGTCTTGCCATCGAGTTCGAAATTGGAGAGCGTCGTGGTGTCGCCGGTCTTCGCCATGGCGAAGACGACCTTGGCGGGAATGCCGGGCCCCTTGCTCCAGCCGGCCCAGGGAATGTCCAGCCTGGCATTGGTCAGGTCGGCCGACACGTTCTGGTTGCCGCTACCGCTCTTGTCGATCGCCACCTTGATGGTTCCGGAAAGCAGCGTCGACAGGCCAGGCATGGCGGTGGCGCGCGTCTTGTCGTCGAGCACCAGCGCCACTTTACGACTGCGTGGCGGGCCGCCATCCCTGAGCGGCTCGATCAGGTCGAGCTCGGCCGGAATGCCGTTGAGCAGCGCCTTGGCCGAGATCACCGCCCGGTCGGGCGCGACCGTGATCGAGCCGTCGGCATGGCTGACCGTCTGGCCCTCGAACGGCTTGCCCAGCGACAGGTCCTTGTAGTCGAGCGCCACCAGCCAATCGAGTTTGGAAGAGTCGACACCGGACTGCAGCGGAATATCGGCCTTGACGTGGCCGGTCACCGTGCCGGACAGGTCGTCCGGCAGCAGGCCGACATGGCGCATGGCGTTGATCGGATCAAAGGATGCCAGCTCGGCGATTGCCGGCGCCTCGCCGGCGACATCGATGTCGAGCGCGCCGATCACCGGCGGATGGTTCGCCGCCTTGACGGTGAGCGTGCCGTTGCTCGCCGCCACCGTGCGGCCGCTCGGCATATAGACGCTGCCCGACGACAGCGCGACGTCGACGTCATTGCCGTGGAAGCCGACGACGCCGACGGCATCGCGGATCGGCGGAATGCGGCCGGCCGTGTCGAAGCGCGATCCTTCGACCTGGAATCGGCCGAACACTTCATCGGCGGAAAGCGGCACGCCGTTGCCGAGCCGTCCGGGCACGACCTGGAACTGCAGGCTGCCATCGACCACGCGGCCGCCGAACAGGTTCTTGAGCACCCACAGCCTGGCATTGCGCGCCGAAAACCAGGGCCATAATTGCTTGACGTGCGAGACCGGCATGTCGTGGACATTGAGCGCCACCGATATGCCCGGCGCCTGGTTGGCGACGAATGAAACCGAAGCCGTGCCCAGCACTTCGCTGCCCGGTCCGGACCGGACGCCGATCTGCTCGGCGACCAGCTTTTGGCTCGTCGGCTGGTAGACGCCGGCAATACGGGCAATGAAGCTGAGCGCCGGCTCCGGCGAATCCGAAGGCGCCAGGGTCGAACCGTCGCTGGTCAGGTCGTAACGATAGGATGGCTCCTCGCCCGCTGCGCCGGTAGCGGGCTTCGGGCCGATCGAACCGGCGAAATCGAAGGTCGAGCGGCCGGTTTTCACCAGCAAGCTTTCGACCTGGATCTTGTTCGACCCGGCGACGAGCGTCGCATCGAGATCGATGTCGGCCGGAAGCAGGCCGCGCGAACCGAGATCGAGCACCGACCCGGTCAGTGACAGGGCAGCGGTCAGCCGCGAACTGTTGTCGCCGGTCCCTTCCGACCCCGCCAGCTTCAAGGCGATCGCGCCCAATTTGCCGCCTGCTGCCGCAGCGTCGGCATCCGCCGCCTGGATGCTGGCGTCCAGCGTGGTGATGCGTCGCGTCGCCGGATCGCGGGTTGCGGAAGCGGCGATGGTAAGCGCCCTGCCGTCGACATCCGCATCGGATGAAAACTCCATGCTTCCCGGTCCCGTCTGCGACACGGAGGCGTCGGCGATGGTGACCGACTTGACCGATCCGGTCTCGGGCAGTTCCAGCTCGACGTTGCGCAGATCGATCTGGCGCATCGAATCCTCGCGCACCGCATCGAGCGCGCGGCTGACGTTGGCGAAGACGGCGGCGGAAAGTTTTTCCGGATCGATGAGGCCATCCTGGTTGCGCAGCCCGGCCGTCCAGTCGCCGCCGGACGGCATCGCGGCCATGACGATGTGCGCGTCGGAAATCCGGGCGCTGGTCAGCCGTACCTCGCCCGAAAGCAGCGGGATCAGCCGGATGCCGAAGCGGACCCGGCCGGCATCGGCCATCGGTTTGCCGTCGGCGGTCTTGAGGCTGACGTCGCTGACCTGCAGCGCAATGAAGCTCGACCCGTCAAGCGTCAGCCGGGCTGGCCCGACGGCAACGTCGACATCGAAGCCGGCCAATCTCTCGATTGCCGTTTCGGCTTCCGCGCGAAGCCGCTCCGAGCCGAAGCCGGACACGCCGATCGCGTAGACGCCGGCGCCAGCCAGCAGCACAAGGGCGACAAGGCCGGCAAACAGCCGCGCCATCAAACGGACGCCGCGACCGATCGACGCCTGGCCGAGCGGCGGGACGCGGCACGCGGACGGAAAGGTTCCCAGGTCGGTGATCTCGTCACGCCTGAACCTGATCTTCTCGTGCTGCGGTAGCTCCTGATCCACGCAATCTTCCGTTGAAACGAATTCGATCGTGGACGAATCCCCGCTCGACATTATATCGATGCAGCCTGGCGCGTAACTTCAAACAAGGGCATCGGTATGGCTGACCTCGACGTGGGCGATGTTGCGCCGCAGTTCGATCTTCCGCGCGACGGCGGCGGTTCACTCAGCCTCGCCGCATTGCTGGGAAAACCCATCGTACTCTATTTCTACCCACAGGACGACACCACAAGCTGCACCAACGAGGCGATCGGCTTTTCGCAGTTGAAGCCGGAGTTCGAAAAGGCCGGCGCCGTCGTCATCGGGCTCTCGCCGGACAACGTCAAGAAACACGACAAATTCAAGGCGAAATACGATCTGAGCGTCGACCTTGTCGCCGACGAAGAGCGCAAAGTGATCGAGGCTTACCATTTGTGGGTGGAAAAGAAGCTCTACGGCCGCACCTATATGGGCGTCGAGCGGGCGACGTTCCTGATCGCCCGGGACGGACGCATCGCCAGGATCTGGCGCAACGTCCGCGTCAAGGGGCACGCCGAAGAAGTGCTGGAGGCGGTTCGCGCCCTTTGAGAGCTGCGCCAGGCCGCTGCAATTCGATGCCCGTTTTGCGCGAGGACCTTTGCCTGTCGTTCGATCCGGCAAAACTTTGTTAACCCTAATAATGTGTAATCAGGCTCGTCGTTGGTGTCGTAACGAAAGCTTGGTCCCGTGAACGTAGCCAGTCAGTCAGCGGTCTTCGGCAGACGCAAAGAGCCCCACACGGTCATCATCGCCCGGGGCGACCAGATAAGGCATTTCACCGTACGCCCATGGCTGGCTGCATTTTGCGGCTCGGCGCTGGCGGCGGTCGTCATCAGCTACCTGCTGGCGACCTCCTATCTGGTGCTGCGCGACGATCTGATCGGCGCCACGACGGCGCGGCAGGCGCGCATGCAGCAGGCCTACGAAGACCGCATCTCGGCACTGCGCAGCCAGGTCGACCGCATCACCAGCCGCCAGCTACTCGATCAGCAGCTGATGGAAACCAAGGTCAGCGAGCTGCTGGAACGGCAGAGCCAGCTCAGCCTGCGTCACGGCCGTCTCGGCCCGATCCTCGAACGAGCCGAAAACGAGGTCGCAACGCCGCCGGTGCCGGTGGCAAAGCCGGACGAACATGCCGATGCGGCCGGCAGCATCCAGCCGACGGCCTATTCCGTCGCCAGCCTTGCCGCCCCCCTTGCCGCTCCTGTGGGCGTTGACGACACCAGGCCGTTCTCGCTGTGGTCGACCCGCGCCGATCCGCTGCCGAGCGAAAGTGCGGCCGACCGGGCAGACAAGCTCTTCGTTTCGATCAACAACTCGCTGAAGGCCATCGAGAGTCAGCAGCTCACCCGCATCGCCACACTTGCCGACAATGCCTACAAAAGCGCCGACGCGATCTCGCAGGCGCTCGAGGCCGCCGGCCTGCCCGTTGATAGCGAATTCGAAAAGAGCGACGTTGGTGGCCCGCTGATACCACTCGACAGCTCGTTGGTCTTCGACAGCAAGGTCAAGGAGTTGGACGAGGCTCTTGACGCGCTGGATCATCTTAAAAAGGAAGCGCGCCGGCTGCCGCTCGCCAACCCCGCCCCCGGCCGCAGCGTTACCAGCCCGTTCGGCGTGCGCACCGACCCCATCCTCGGCACGGCCGCCTTGCATTCCGGCATGGATTTCAGGGCGCCGGTCGGTATGCCGGCCAAGGTCACGGCAGGCGGTGTCGTCGTCAAGGCCGGCTGGAACGGCGGCTACGGCCGCATGATCGAGGTCGACCACGGCAACGGTTTTGTGACGCGTTACGGGCATCTCAGCGAAATCGACGTCGCCGTCGGCCAGAAGCTCAATGCCGGAGACGTCATCGGCAAGACCGGCAACAGCGGCCGCTCGACCGGCCCGCATCTGCACTACGAGGTCCGCCACAATGGCGAGGCGATCGATCCGCTGCGGTTTTTGACCGTCGGCAAGAAGGTCGAGCGGTATCTATAGAGCCGGCGATTCATTCGGCGTGAAGCCGGCGCGCGGCCAACCGCCCGCCAGGCAATATCAAAGATAGATCGCATTCAGCCCTCAGCAGCGGCCATGAACGCGCCGAGCCGCCGGTTGAACGGCTCACCGGTCTGCTGAACGCTGTGCCCCGCGCCGGCGATCACGGCACGATCGGCACCAAGCACGTTTTCGAGCACGTCGCAGACGGCGTCGAATGCTGCGCTGTGCCCGCCGGATACCACCAGTTTCGGGAACGGCGCATCGGCAAGTTGCCGAAGCGGAATTTCGGCCTCCCATGGCCCGCGTTCGACGACGAGCATGGCCGCGCCTTGCGCGAGCGGGGGCGGCAGCGGGTCTGGCAATTGTGTCGCCGAGCCGACCAGATGGAGGAACTGGCGCAAGAAAAGCGCGGGATCGTCGCGGGGTCCGCTTTGCCAGTGGGCCTTCAGGCGCGTCACGAGTTCATTGACGGCAACATCCCCGCGCGCAAGGTCAAAGGCCGGCGGCTCGATCACCGTGAGCGAACGGATTGCTCGCGGGCGCATCGCTGCTGCAAGAAGAGAGATGACGCCGCCATAGGAATGCCCGACCAGATGGACGCGGTTTTCGTCCCAGAGGTCATGCGTCCGATCGAGGAATCCGGCAACCAGTCCGGCGTCGACGGCGAAATCCTCGCGTTCGGCAGGGGAACTTGATCCGTATCCGGGCCGGTCGACCACAACCAGCTTCCAGCGCTCCGCAAGCGGTAGCTGGGCGGACCATGTCATCATGCCGTTCGTGACGCTGCCGTGGACGAACAGAACCGGCGGCCCGTCGCCCCGCACCTCATAGCCGAGATCAATCCCGTCGAGGGTCAGCTTCGGCATCGCATCTCCTCCCGCAGACCGACGAGAGCAAGTATGCTCCCTGCAACGGAAAGGCGCAACGAACTCCGATCCCTGGCCGGCTCACAGCCGGGTTCCGAAATGGGCTTCAGGGCGCTGATCGGAATGCCGGTCAAAGGTCATGCCTGGCGTCCCGTCCAGCCGGTGGCGCTTCATACTGGAAAATTGCCAGAGTTGGCCCATCCGCCGGCGGGCGCGAATCCGCCGGCGTTAGAAGGCCTTGGCCACAGGCGAATTATTTTTGAATTCCATTTGACTGAATAAATATTCGGTGCGAACCTCTGCTCTCTCGAGAGGGCGCCAGACATGGCATTGCGCGGGACCAATCAGGAGTTCGGGCGGCCGTATAACCGGCGCATCGTGCTCGAATCCATCCGCCTTCACGGACCGATCGCCCGCGGCGATATCGCCAGGCGGGTCGGACTCACCGTGCAGACGGTGTCAACCATCGTTCGCGAGCTGGAAGAGCACGGTTACGTGCTGTCGTTGCGCGAAGAGCCCAAGGGGCGCGGCCTGCCACCGGCAACGCTGCGCATCAATCCGGAAGGCGGCTATGCCGTCGGCATCCACGTCACCCCGCTGGGCATCAATGCCGCCCTGATCAACCTAAGCGGCGATGTTATCGAGAGCACCTACCGCGAAGCCCCAAATGCAACGCCCGACCACGCTTTCGAGCTGATCGGCGCCATGGTGCTCGAATTGACGGCATTGCGGCCCGGTGGCCGCGTTCTCGGCATTGGCATGGCGCTGCCCGGACCGTTCGGCGTGGAGTCCATGAGCTTTGTCGGGCCGACCACCATGACCGGCTGGAAGGATGTGGCGCTGCGCGAGCGGCTGGCCGCCTCGACCGGACTGCCGGCCTTTTTCGAAACCGATATGGCGGCGGCTGCTATCGGCGAGCGCCTCTACGGCCTCGGAACGGCATATTCCGAGTATTACTATCTTTATTTCGGCGTCGGTCTCGGCGGCGTCATGGTGCATGACGGGGCGGCATTGCGCGGCGCCTGGGGAAACGCCGGTGAAATCGGCCACATTCCCGCAGTGCCAGGCGGGGAGCCCTGCCCGTGCGGCAATCGCGGCTGCCTCGAACGGTATCTCTCGCTCGAGGCGCTGCGGCGCCGCAACATCGCCGACGCCGAGTGGGTGAGCGAGATTGCGCCGATCTTCCGCAACGCCGTCACCATCATCGAAAACCTGTTCGATCCCGAAACCATCATCCTCGGCGGGCTGGCGTCCACCGAGCTGCTCGAAAGGCTTGCCGGCGCGGCCGCGCACCTGCCCAATTCGGTCTCGGCGCGAAGCGATCGCACGACGCCCCGCGTCAGCGTCGCGCGCGGCGGCCAGCATGCGGTGTTGCGCGGCGCCGCCGCGCTTGCCGTTTCCGGGGTGCTTTCGCCACGCTTCGGCCAGATCTTCACCGCCGAGCGCGAACGCGGACGAGATCTCTTGCATAACAAGGGGATCGCGGCATGAGCGAACCGCTGCTGGTGCTCGACAACGTAGCCAAGAATTACGGCGCCATCGAAGCGCTGAAAGGCATCAGCTTTTCGATCGACAAGGGCGAAGTGGTGGCGCTTCTGGGCGACAACGGCGCCGGCAAATCGACGCTGGTCAAGATCATTGCCGGCGGCCTGGAGCCAACCTCCGGCCGCATGCTGTTCGAAGGCAAGGAATTCCTGGCCAAATCTCCCGCCGAGGCCAAGGCCGCGGGGATCGAGACGGTCTACCAGGACCTGTCGCTTTGCACCAATGTCGACGTGGTCGCCAATTTCTTCATGGGCCGCGAGATCACCAGGAAGGTTCTCGGCATTCCGGTGCTCGACGAGCGCGCCATGGAGCAGGTGGTGCAAAAGGCGCTGGCCAGCGCCGGCACCCGCATTCCCTCGCTTCGCACCAATGTCGAGCATCTTTCCGGCGGCCAGCGGCAGGCCATCGAGCTCAACCGGTTCGTGCATTTTGGCGGCAAGCTGGTGCTTCTCGACGAGCCGTTCGCAGCGCTCGGCGTCGAGCAGACGCGGCGCGGCCTCGACATGATCCGCCAGGTGGCGAGCCAGGGCATCGGCGTCGTCATCATCACCCATATCATGCAACAGGCCTTCCAGGTCGCCGACCGGATCGTGGTGATCCGGCAAGGCGTCGTGGCGGGCGACGTCGCACGCAACAAAACAAGTCCCGACGCGGTGATCAACATGATCACCGGAGAGACGCTCGCCGGTGCCGGACCGGCGAGCTGAGGGACAAATGAGGGGTCCGGCGCAAGAGGAGCGAACGACATGAAGAAAATACTTCTTTCCGTCTTCGGTATCCTGGCACTGGCCTTTGCCACGCTCACGCCGGCATTCGCCCAGTCCAAGGGCACCGTCTACTACATGGTGCCGACATTGCTCGATGAGTTCCAGACCGGCTCGGTGAGCGCGCTGGAACTGTTCCTGAAGCAGGTCGGCTACGAGATGAAGACGTTGAACGCCGACAACAAGACCGACGCTCAGCAATCGCAGATGAACGACGTCATCGCGCTGAAGCCGGCGGCGATCATCCTTGCCGCCGTCGATTTCAATGCGCTGAAACCGTCGATCGAGGCGGCCCGTGCCGCCGGCATCCCGGTCGTCGAGTTCGACCGCCAGATCACCTCGACCCCGTCCGACTTCACCTCGGTGGCCGGAACCGTCGAGATCGGCTACGTCGCCGCCGACCAGGCACAAAAGCTCCTGACCGCGAAGAACGGCTCGGTGAAGGGCAAGATCCTGCAGGTGCTCGGCGATCCGGGCGATCCCTACACGCTCGACATCCAGAAGGGTTTCGAGGAGAAAATGAAGGCGTTCCCGGACGTCAAGATCATCTCGCTGCCGGCCATGCAATGGGAGGCCAGCAACGCCGGCACCATCGTTGCCGACCAGATGCTCGCCAACCCCGACATCGACCTGATCTTCAGCCATGCCGCGCATCTTTCGGTCGCTGCCGTCGCCTCGCTCGAGGCCGCCGGCAAGAAGCCGGGCGACGTCATGCTGATGAGCTCGAACGGCGCTCCGGTCGGCCTCGACCTGATCCGCAAGGGCTGGCTCAACGTCGAAGTCGAGCAGCCGCTCTACGCGCAGGCCGCGGCGGTCGCGATGTTCATGGACAAGGTGGTCAACAAGCAGGAGATCAAGCCCGGCGAATATGATGTGCTTGGCCTGAAATCAACCCTGACCAAGGAAGCGTGGGGACCGAACATCAAGATCCCCGGCGCTGCGATCACCAAGGAAAATGTCGATAACCCGGCCTTCTGGGGCAACATGAAGCCGCCGACCGAAACCATAAAGCCGGTCGAATAGCGAACTCGCCAGAAGCTCCGGGCCATGCCGGCCCGGAGCCCAGCCCTGCAGCCCGGGTGCGTTCGAACGGACGCGCGCGGGAATGCTGCAGCAATTTTCAACCACGCCTGATAGTCCGAAAACCGAGTGGTTTTTCGGGGTCGGCGCCAACCGGATCCTGAGATGAACCCCCGCACGCGCCAAACCCTCGAGCTCATCCTCGACAATCTTGTCTGGTTCATGCTGGTCTTCGTGCTGGTGGTCTTTTCCATCCTTATCCCGAACTACTTCCAACTCGGTATCTTCGCCAACATCATCGAGGCGTCGAGCGTGCTCGGCGTGATGTCGATCGGCCTGGCGCTGGTCATCATCGCCGGTCACATGGACCTGTCGGTCGAATCGGTCGCGGCGCTCAGCGCCATGGCGGTCGGCATCCTGTTCTGCTCGTCCGGCATCGGCCTTGGCATCCAGTTGCAGCCGCAATGGCTCATGGTTCCGGTTTCGCTGCTCATCGCGCTTGCCATCGGCGGCCTCATTGGCGCCTTCAACGGCTATCTGGTGGTCAGGGTCAAGATGAGCGCCTTCATAATCACGCTGGCTTCTTACATCTGGGTGCGCGGCCTGGTGCTGGTCATTTCCGGCGGCCGCTCGGCGCAGGACCTTGCGCCGGCGATCCGCTGGTTCGCCATCCAGCGCCTGCTCGGCCTGCCGCTCACCGCCTGGATCGCGATTGCCTGTTTCGTCATCTCTTCGCTGGTCATGGCCAAGACGCCCTTCGGCCGCCATCTGGTCATGATCGGTGGCAACGAGACGGCGACCTTCCGCGCCGGCATCCGCGTCAACCGCAACCTCGTCATAGCCTTCGTTCTCGCCGGCGCCATCGCCGGCCTTGCCGGCTGGCTGCTGGCGATTCGCACCTCCGGAGCCAGTGCCAATCTCGGTGCGGGATTCTTGTTCAACGCCTTTGCCGCCGTCGTCATCGGCGGCGTCAGCCTGAAAGGCGGTGTCGGCACCCTGCCCGGCGTCTATGCCGGCGTGCTGCTGCTCTCGGCGATCAACACGGCGATCAATTTGATGGGCCTGCCGGCCAATTTCACCCTGGTGATACACGGCCTGCTGGTGCTTGCCGCCGTGCTGCTCGACGCATTCAGGCAGACAATCCGCCAGAGGCTGGCATGACTAGCGATCTCGGAAGGCTTGTCGGCAAGGTGGCGCTGGTCATCGGTGCTGCCCGCGGCATTGGCAAGGCGATCGCGCAGCGCTTTGCCGAGGAAGGCGCAAAGCTCGTGCTGGCCGATACCGAGACCGAAGCCGGACGAGCGACGGCAGATGAGGTCGGCGCCCACTTCATTCATACCGACATTTCGCAGATGGCCGATGCGGAAGCCGCCGTGGCGCTGGCCCTCGACCGTCACGGCCGACTCGACATCATGGTGCAGAATGCCGGCATCTATCCCTGGCAATTGCTGGAAAACACCAGTTCCGACGACTGGGACCGGGTCATGGCGGTGAACTTGCGCGGCAGCTTCATCGCCGCACGCGCGGCGCTGGTGCCGATGAAGGCGCAGCATTTTGGCCGCATGCTGTTCACCTCCTCGATCACCGGCCCGCATGTCACCAGCCCCGGCCACGGCCATTATTCAGCGACCAAGGCCGGCATCAATGGGCTGATCCGTTCGGCTGCGCTCGAATTCTCTGGCTACGGCATTACGGTCAACGGCGTCGAGCCCGGCAACATCCTCACCGAAGGCATAGAGCAGCATCGCGGTGCGGCCTTCATCAAGAACATGGAAGACGCCATTCCGCTCGGCCGGCTCGGCAGCCCGCGCGACGTGGCCAACGCCTTCCTGTTTCTGGCCTCGGACGACGCCAGCTACATCACGGGCACGACCATCATCGTCGACGGCGGGCAGCTTTTGCCCGAGGGCAAGGATTTCCGGCTGCTGCCGCCATGATCCTCGATTTCGGCGGCGGTTTCTTCCTGCGCCGGGCGACCACCGCCGATCATGCAGCGCTTGCGATGATCTGTCTCAAGACCGGCGATGCCGGCAAGGATGCCAGCGGCCGCGAGAACGACCCGGACCTGCTCGGCTTCCTCTACACTATTCCCTACCAGGTGCTCGAACCCGATCTGGCCTTTATTATCGATAGCCCCACAGGTGCGGCCGGCTATCTGCTTGGCGCAGCCGATACGGGCGCTTTCAATGCCAGCCTGGCATCAGACTGGTATCCGGACCTGCAGCGGCGCGTGGTAGACCCGGGACCCGACAACTCGCGCTGGCGCGGCAGCGACTGGGCGCGGTACCGGATCCACCACCCCGATTTCGCTGTTCCGCCTGCGCTGGCGGCCTACCCGTCGCATGGCCATATCGACCTGTTGCCGCAAGCGCGCGGGAAAGGCATCGGCAGGCGCGCGATGGCCTTCCTCGAGCAGCGCCTTGCCGCGAGCGGCTCGACCGGCATCCACCTCGAAGTCATGCCGGAGAACGATGGTGCGCTAAGGTTTTATAGGACGATCGGATTTCGGGTGCTGCAGCACCCGGACCTGCCGATGCATTGCGTTTACATCGGAAAACGGCTTGCTCATCGGGCAGAAGCTGCACGCTGAGCCGCGGCAAGCAATCGCACAACCTGCATGGACACTGACCGGGAGGATTATGGAAGTACAATGCTGCGGTGCTGCAGCAACCATGTGCCTCCGCGTGAACACCTTTGCCGCACCAACCGAACCTTCTGGAAGGCGCCAGGCCAACACGGTGCGGGCTAATCAGAGTGTTGGCGGAGCGTCTACTAGTGCAGTATGGGCGGCAGGGGAACATCCGCGACCGGTCCCCCGGCCACAATCGAGAGCACATAAAGCAGATAAATGGCTAATACCAACAGGGCGAGGAATGAACCGCTGGCAAAGACTCCTGCAACCGCGGCGTCGGGATAAGCTTCGACTTGTTCTTTCTTGAAGGTGTCTTCTTCGTTACGGGTTGTCTTCACAACCCGATCGCCTGGAAGCCGGTTTTTTTCAGCTTCCTTCGATATCTTATCCGCGAGATCTCCTGCGATCACGGGATCGTCCGGAAGATGACTCGCAAGCCATCCAGGAATATTTTCGCTCCCGCCCATGCCCATACGCAATTGAGATACTGCAAGTTGTAGCTTTCGGCAATCGTTTCCCTCATGAGAGGCAAGCAGATCAGACTTAAGTCCCTGCGGAAAGACAGTTTGAATCAGACCAAAGTCCGAGTAGCACAGTGGTCGGATGCGTCTCACCTGGCGATCAGCTTGAGCGGTGTAGCCCAAACTGAACACATCGAGGAAAATGGTGGGCGATGACGGGCTCGAACCGCCGACATCTTCGGTGTAAACGAAGCGCTCTACCAACTGAGCTAATCGCCCGCTCCGGGCCGGACCTTTAAGCAGTTAGGACCGGCTTCGCAAGGCCAAATGAGCGGCCAGTGGCTTGGCCGGGAGCCGGTTTCGGCAACAAAGTTCGGCTTGTCAAAAAACCTTCTGCTGTTTGCTGTTATGCTGTCCGGGTCCGCTTGACACCCGGTGGCTTACCCCTTATCCACCGCCCCAACGACGAACACGGCTGACACGTGCTCGTCCATGCGCGGGTGTAGCTCAGTTGGTTAGAGTGCCGGCCTGTCACGCCGGAGGTCGCGGGTTCGAGCCCCGTCACTCGCGCCATTTCTCCTTTGGGGTCACGTCCCCTGGTGTCGGAGAAATGTCGACGTTGATTTGTCAAAAACCGTCGTCGTTCATGATGTAATCCATACGGTCTCACCTCTTGGCGAGCAGCGCCTCGACTTCCTGCAGCGTCGGCATGGACGGCGCGGTGCCTGGGCGCGTCACCGAGATGCCGGCGACGGCGCAGGCGAAGCGCACCGCTTCCAGAGGTTCGATCCCCCTCGACAGCGCGGCAGCCAGGCCGCCGTTGAAGGCGTCGCCCGCGCCTGTGGTCTCGACCACCGGGCCGGCGGCGACCGCTGCGACATGCTCGGAACGGTCGGCCGTGTGCAGCAGCGCACCGTTTTCGCCAAGCGTCACGATGACTGCCCCAACGCCCTTCTCAAGCAGGCTGTCGGCGGCACGGCGGGCGTCGTCGATCGAGGACACCTTGATGCCGGTCAGTTCCTCGGCCTCGGTTTCGTTCGGCGTGACATAGTCGCAAAGCGTGTAGATGCGGTCCGGAAGCCTGGCCGCGGGCGCCGGGTTGAGGATGGTGGTCACCCCTGCCCCGCGCGCGATCTCCAGCGCCCGCAGCGCCGCCTCGATCGGCTGTTCGAGCTGGGTGACGAAAACGCCGGCCGCGCGGATCAGGCCGGCATTTGCCTCGATATCGGCGGGCGAGATCAGCATCGCCGCACCCGGACTGACGATGATCGCGTTGTTGCCGCTCGTCTCCTCGATGAAGATATAGGCGGCACCGGTGTAGCTTTCCGGTGTGTCGATGACGGCGCTCTTCACGCCGGCGTGCGACCAGGTCTGTCTCGCCATATCGGCAAAGGGGTCGACGCCGAGGCGGGTAAGGAAGGTGACGTCGGCGCCGAGCCGGCCGGCCGCCACCGCCTGGTTCGAGCCCTTGCCGCCGGGGCCGAGCGTGAAGGACGTGCCCAGGATCGTCTCGCCCATGCGCGGCTGGCGGGCGGCGCGGTAGGCCGTATCGGCGACGAAGACGCCCAATATGACAACCGGCTTCATGACGATCGGATTCGCCGGCATCCCGCTACTCCGCATCCGGTGGCACGACGCCCTTGCGGAACGCGAAACAGCCATAGAAGCGGCGCTCGCCGGTCTGGATGACGCAATAGGCCTTCTTGGCGCGTTCGTAGAAGGCGTAGCGCTCGACCGAGATCATCGGCCAGGCCTTGCCCTCGGCGGCATCGATCTCTTTTTGCACTTCCTTCTGCACGGCGGGAATGTCGTCCGGCTTGCCGACGATCTCCATGCGCGCGGCGGCATCGTCGACGAAGGTGTCCAGCGGATAGAGCGACAGTACCGCCTTGACCACGTCGGCCGCCGACGCATCGATGCGCAGCAGCCGGCCAAGCACGGTCTGGCGCGCCACCGAATCGGACGGGAAATTGGTGTCGGCGATAATCAGATCGTCACCGTGGCCCATCGCCCGCAGCGCCTGCAGCACATCGGCATTGAGCAGCGGATTGATTCCTTTGAGCATGGTATTCCTCGCGAAGTTTGCTGGGGCGAAATCAGAGACGCTTGCCGGTCTCTGCGTCGAAGAGATGCACCTGGTCGAGCCGCGGTTTCAGGTGCAGTGTGTCGCCCGGCTTGAAGTCGTGGCGCTCACGGAACAGCGCCACCATCTCGCCCTCGCCGAAGCGCAGGAACACCAAAGTCTCGGAACCGGTCGGCTCGACCACCGAAATCTTCGCCGGAACACCATCGGGATGGATTTCGAGATGCTCGGGCCGCACGCCGTAGACGACATTACGGCCATCCTCGACGGCACTGGTCGCCGCAATCGGGAACGGCGTCCCGGCGATCTCGACGACGGGCTTGTCGCCCTTGCGCACGACGCCCTTGAGCAGGTTCATCGAGGGCGAGCCGATGAAGCCGGCGACAAACAGGTTGGCTGGCCGGTCGAATAATTCCAGCGGCGCGCCGACCTGTTCGATGCGACCGTCGCGCATCACCACGATCTTGTCGGCCATGGTCATGGCCTCGATCTGGTCGTGGGTGACGTAGATGGTGGTGGTCTTCAGCCGCTGGTGCAGTTCCTTGATCTCGGTGCGCATCTGGACACGCAGCTTGGCGTCGAGATTGGAGAGCGGCTCGTCGAAGAGGAACACCTGCGGGTTGCGCACGATGGCGCGGCCCATGGCGACGCGCTGGCGCTGGCCGCCAGAGAGCTGGCGCGGATAGCGCTTGAGGTAGGGATTGAGGTCGAGGATGTCGGCGGCGCGCTTGACCCGCTCAGTGACCACCGCCGGGTCGGTTTTGCGCAGCTTGAGAGCAAAGGCCATGTTCTGCTCGACCGTCTTGTGCGGATAGAGCGCGTAGTTCTGGAACACCATGGCGATGTCGCGCTTGGCCGGCGGCAGATGGTTGACGACGCGCTCGCCGATGGCAATGGTGCCGCCGGAGACCGTTTCCAGCCCGGCCACCATCCTCAGCAGCGTGGACTTGCCGCAGCCGGAAGGCCCGACCAGCACCACGAACTGCCCGTCGGCGATGTCGACGCTGACATCGTGCAGAACCTTGACGGTTCCGAACGCCTTGGCCACATTGCGGATCGCGACTTGAGCCATCATTCCCCCTTCAGTTGCCGTGAAGCTAAACAACGCAAACGGCGAGGGCAAGTCAGTCTCTTATAGATAAAAAACCCATTCACGTTGACACCGCACTTCGTTGTGCGAATAGTGACAGTGTCCGGCTTATGACCCTGTTCCGGGCGCACCGGTACGCTTGTCCGGCACTGAATGCCAAGCGTCGCGGGAGGGAGAATTCGGGCCGCTATTTACCGGAGTCGCTGTCGTTGGGGAACATAATCGGCGCTCCACCATCTGAACCAATTCACAATTGACCTTCTGGGAGGAACGAAATGAAAGTCAGCCTTTATAACCAACTTGTCCGCGCCGGGGCCACCCGCCGCGACGTGCTGAAGGGAGCGGCCAGCATGGCCGCCCTCGCGGCGGCCTCAAGCGCCGGGCTTGGTGCGCTGACGCGCACGGCTGCGGCCGCCGACGACCTGCGTGCGCAGATCCTGCAGATTCCGGGTGTCGGCAAGGGTCAGCCGACCGATGCCGACTTCCAGCAGGTCGGCGAGCTTTGCCTTGGCGCCACCAAGGCCAATGTCAAGGAAGGCGAATTCGCCGGTGTCGAACTCACCTTCATGGGCCTCAACAACCAGAACCTGCACAATGTGCTGTTTCGCGGCTTCCTGAAGCCGTGGGAGACCTATACCGGCGCCAAGATCAACTGGATCGACCTGGCGCAGGCTGACTACAACGCCCGCCTGCAGCAGTCGATCGCGACCGGCACCGTCGATTTCGACATCATCGAAATGGGGGCACCGTTCGAAGGCGACGTCTGCGGCAAGGGTCTCACCTCCGAGATGCCGGACTGGGTCAAGGACCAGATCGACATGAAGGATGTCGTGGCCTATCTGCAGCCGCCGGTGGGCACCTGGGACGGCAAGCAATATCGCGTGACCGTTGACGGCGACGCACATAATTTCAACTACCGCACCGACGTGTTTGCCGATGCCGACCTCGCCAAGGCCTGGAAGGACGGCGGCGGAGAAGGCGAATGGGGCGTGCCGAAGACCTGGCAGCAGGTGCAGGCGGTGACGAAATTCCTCAAGGGCAAGCAGGTGAAGGGCCAGGATGTCTTTGGCTACCTCGATGCGCCCAAGCCCTGGGGCGGTTTCGGCTTCTATTTCCTCGGCAGCCGCGCCAGCGCCTACGCCAAGCATCCCGATGACAAGGCCTGGCTGTTCGATGCCGACACGATGAAGCCGCGCGTCAACAATCCGGCATGGGTGCGGGCGATCCAGGACGTCATCGATGCCCTGCCCTCCGAACCCGCCGACCAGATCAACGCCGACCCGAACACCACCGCCTTCCAGCAATTCCTGGCAGGCACCGGTTCGATGGTCACCTGGTGGGGCGACGTCGGTTCGAACGTCAAGACCAACGATTCCTCGGTCGTCGGCGACATCACCGGCTTCTCGATCCTGCCGGGCTCGGACGATGTCTACAACTCCAAGACCGGCCAGTGGGACAAGCTCGCCAGCGGCCCGAACCATGCGCCGAACTGCGCCTATCTCGGCTGGGGCGTTTATGTCATGGCCCGCGTCGACAGCGACGAAAAGAAGAAGAAGGCGGCATGGTCTGCCGCTGCCCATCTCGGCGGCAAGGACCTGTCGCTCTGGTGCGCGGCCTATCCGTCGGGTTTCCAGCCCTATCGCAACTCGCATTTCAACATTCCGGAATGGGTGGCGGCGGGCTACGACGAGGCGTTCATCACCTCGTATCTGAAGTCGGAAGCCGACAGCTACAACCATCCGAACGCGGCGATCGAGCCGCGCATCCCCGGCATCTTCCAGTACTACAGCGCCGCCGAGGACATTTTGGCCAACACCTTTGCCGGCAAGATGAAGGCGCAGGAAGGCGCCGACGCCATCGCAGCCGCCTGGGAGAAGCTGACCGACCAGATCGGCCGCGACAAACAGGTCAAGCTCTACAAGGCCTCGCTCGGCATGTAGGCTGAGATCGTGAAACCTGGTCCGGCGGCGCTCAGCCGCCGGACATCCGCTTGACCGGCCCGGCCTCGATCGGCTCGGCCGGTCATCGAGCCTCCTGTGAACAGGCAAGACGCGTGGCTGACCGGACCCTGGCTGACCAGACTTTGTCGACAAGTGAATGGCCGGCAGGCGCCGTGCCATCCGACCTGATTCCGCGGAGCCGCAAACGGCTTGGCTGGGCGCTGATGGCTGCTGCGACGCTCGGCCTTCTGGCGGTGATCGCGCTGCAAATCCTCTACAAGAGCGAGGTCGACACTATCGGCTTCGACACCTGGCGGCCGGTGGTCTATGCCTACGTGCTGTGGGGTGTCGCGCTCGGCATCGGCCAGGTGCTGACGCGCGGCGAGGACGGCCAGCGCGCGCTGTTCCTGCTGCCGGCGCTGCTGTTTACCATTGCCATGGTGATCTTCCCGACGCTGTTCGGCTTCTACATCGCGCTGACCGACTGGAACCTCAGTTCCTTCAGCGGACGGCAGTTCAACGGGCTCGACAATTTCTGGCAGATGCTGAACGACGCCTATTATCGCAACGCGCTGTTCAACATGGTGCTCTACGTGCTGGCGGTGTTCGTCGAATATGTCATCGCCTTCGGCCTGGCGCTGCTGCTCAACGCGCAGATTAGGGCACGAAAATTCTTCCGCGTCGTGTTTCTCATGCCGCTGATGCTGTCGCCGGTGGCGGTGTCGTGGATGATCGGCAAGTCGCTGATGGAATACCGCTTCGGGCCCGCCGCGACGCTGGCGCGCCACCTCGGCTGGGAAAACCCGGCCTTCTTCTCCAACCCGATCACCGCCCGCATCTCGATCATGGTGCTCGACGCGTGGACGTTCATCCCGTTCATGATGATCATGCTGCTCGCCGGCCTGCAGGCGATGTCGCGCGAGGTGCTCGAGGCAGCGCGTGTCGATGGCGCCACTGCCTGGCAGACTTTCTGGCAGGTCACCTTCCCGCTGATGCTGCCGGTGTCGGTGACGGCGGTCATCCTGCGCATCATCTTCAAGCTGAAGCTCGCCGATATCATCATCACCGTCACCTCCGGCGGGCCGGGCGGCGCGACCGATTCGGTGTCCAGTTTCATCTACCGCGAATATCGCGACCGTTCGAACGTCGGCTACGGCACGATGCTGGCGATGGCCTATTTGATCATCATCATCGTGTTCGTGACCTGGCTGCTGAAGTTCGCCAGCCGCTTCGTGCGCAACGTCAACTGATCGGGCCGGCAAGATGAGCGTTCAGACCACCGACTATGCCGCTTCCGAAATCCGCTCGCCGGCGAGCTTCCTCGCTAACCGCGTCTTCATCTATGGCGCGCTCATCTTCTGGGCTTTCATCTGCCTGTTCCCGATCTATTGGACGATAACCACTTCGTTCAAGACCGCGGTCGACGTCACCCAGGGCCATCTGATCCCGTTCGTCGACTTCCGGCCCGACTGGAAAGGCTGGCGTTCGCTCGGCCTGTCGCCGGACTCG
This sequence comes from Mesorhizobium sp. M0018, assembly GCF_040323955.1. NCBI lineage: Bacteria > Pseudomonadati > Pseudomonadota > Alphaproteobacteria > Hyphomicrobiales > Phyllobacteriaceae > Mesorhizobium > Mesorhizobium sp. M0018. The sequence continues at coordinate 19,510 of NZ_JAMYVL010000033.1, forward strand.
ATCTTTCGGACGTCGACGGTCCGCGACGAATTCATCAAGCGCTTCATGAATTCGGTCATCACTTCGGTCGGCGCGTCGAGCCTCGCCATCGTCATCGGCAGCCTCGCCGCCTACGGGCTGACCCGCTATCGTTACAAGTTTGCCTGGTTCAGGAACGAGGATATTTCCTTCTTCTTCCTGTCTCAGCTGATCCTGCCGCCGGTGGTTTTGGCCTTGCCCTTCCTCGTGCTTTACCGGGAGGTCGGCCTGCTCGACACACGCGTCGGGCTGATCCTGCTCTATACGCTGATGGTGCTGCCGATCGTCATCTGGATCATGCGCGACCAGTTCAACTCCATCCCGGTGGAGCTGGAGGAGGCAGCACTCGTCGACGGCCTGTCGATCTGGGGCGCCTTCTTGCGCATCGTCATGCCGATCGCGCTGCCGGGCATGGTCGCCGCCTTCATCCTGGCGATGGTGCTGTGCTGGAACGAGTATTTCTTCGCCGCGCTTTTGACCTCGACCGACGCAAAAACCATTCCTGTCATGGTGGCCAGCCAGACCGGCTCACAAGGCATCAACTGGTGGTCAATGGCGGCGCTTGCCACCGCCGCCATCACACCGCTCGCCGTCATCGGCATCGCGCTCGAGCGTTACCTGATCATGGGCATGACAGCGGGCGCGGTGAAATAACTGCGCCGGCTCTCCCTTCTCCCCTTGTTGCGGGAGAAGGGAAAAGCGCGCTAACCCGAAAGTGTTGCCCGCAAATGCTCGAGGATCATGGCAACCCCTTTTTGCCCCAACTCCACCGAGGCTTCGGGCGCACTTGCCGTGTACCAGCCGGTGTTGTCGGCGAAGCGGCCGGCATCCACCGCCTCCGGGCACAGCGCCAGCATCAGCGACGTCTCGCCGATGCCGGCATGGTCGAATGGGTACTGGCTGTGCATTGAGGCCGGCATCAACGGATGCACCTGCACCCAGTTGAAGAAATTGCTGCCCTCGGCGTGTTCGGCATAATAGTCAGCCATCGCCGCAGAGCCCCACCAGCCTTCGCCACGTTCTTTCTCCAGGAAGCGGAAGATCGCCTGCCGGCCGGCGGCCTTGAAGGCGAGATCGGTTGGCATGCCGGCGGCAAAATTTTCGGTCTGGTGGTGAATGATGGCGTGGATGTTGCGGAAGCCGATGCGCAGCAGGCTATAGAACAGTTCTTCCGCGAATGGCGCCAGCACATTGCCGCCGACCTGCAGCGAACCACTGCCCTCCGGTGCTGCAACGGCATAGCTCGCCGCGCCGTAATAGAAGGGCGGCAGAATGACGATTTCGGCTTCTTTTTCGAACAGTTCCAGGCTCTTGACCACCGCCAGCGTGTCCATGCCGACGGCCATGTGCTCGCCGTGATATTCAAGCACACCCAGCGGCAACACGACCGGCCGGTTTTCGGCGATCACCTTGCGTATCTGATGCGGCAGCATCAATTCGTAGCGCATGACACCTACTCCATATTGGTGTGGCGCGCGCGCATCGCTTCCGCCGAGACGCCGGTCAGGTCCCTGAGCTTCAGCACCATCACTTCGAAGAGGACGAACAGCGCGCCTTCGAACACCGAGCCCATCGGCAGGACGGATGTCTTTTCCGGCCCCTGGTCGTCGGCCATGGTCTGAGCCGGGATAAGCAGTGTGAAGTCGGCCAGCTTCGCGGCGGAGCTGTCGGCTTGCGCGGTGAGCAGCAGGACTGTGGCACCGGCCTCGCGCGCGACCTGCATCAAGGTCAGCACCGTCGACGTCTCACCCGGGCCGGAACTGGCGAGGAAGACATCGCCCTCGCCCAGCGGCGGCGTGGTCATGTCGCCGACGACCGACACCGGCAGACCGAGATGGTAGAGCCGCATGGCAAAACCCTTGACCTGCAGCGCCTCGCGGCCGCAGCCATAGGTGACGATCTTTTTCGCGCCGGCCAGGATGGCGCAAGCTGCGTCGATACGGCTTTCGTCGACGCGCTCCAGCACGGTGCCAAGCTCGTTCAGCGCAATCCCAAACAGGTTTTCGCCGGCGTCCGTCATGACATTTGCACCAGCTTGCCGGTGCCGGAGAACCATTTGAATATCTTAGTCACCTTTGCCCCGAACGGCTTGTTTTCATTCATGCTATCACCGCGAAAATCGGTGTCCAACGACACGCAGTGCTTTTGATGCGCCACAGCCGTGATAGTGTCACGGCAAATCGCAAATGAGGAAACGGCAGCATATGAAGACACGGCATTTCGACCGCATCGGCAATGGCGGCATCACCTTCACCGAGCTCGGCTTCGGCACTGCGCCGCTCGGCAATCTTTATCGCGCCGTATCCGATGAGGATGCCAATGCTACGCTGGAGGTGGCATGGCGGGTCGGCTGCCGCTACTACGACACCGCGCCGCTCTATGGGCTGGGCCTTGCCGAAACGCGGCTCAATCCGTTCCTGCGTTCGAAGAAGCGTGACGACTACGTGCTGTCCAGCAAAGTCGGGCGCATCATGCGCGCCTGCCCGCCGGAACAGCGCACCGGCATCGGCAAATTCTTCGACACCCCATCGCGCCGCGAGGTCTACGATTACAGCTATGACGGCGTCATGCGCTCCTTCGAAGCCTCGCTGGAACGGCTCGGCGTTGACCGCATCGACATCCTCTTCGTGCACGATGTCGACATCTTCACCCATGGCAGCAAGGAAGCCTCGGACCAGCGCATCCAGGAATTCATGAGTTCCGGCTACTACGGATTGCTGGCATTGCGCGACCAGGGCGTGATCAAGGCGTTCGGCGGCGGCATCAACGAGTGGCAGGTTGCCCAGACGCTGGCCGAGCGCGGCGATTTCGATCTGTTCCTGCTTGCCGGGCGTTACACGCTGCTGGAGCAGGAAGCGCTGCAGTCTTTCCTGCCGCTATGCCAGCAACGCGGCATCGGCATCGTTCTCGGCGGGCCTTACAATTCCGGCATCCTGGCAACCGGGCCGAAGCCTGGCGCCTACTACAATTATTCGGAGGCGCCGCAGGACATCATCGACCGCGTCACCCGCATCGAGGCGGTCTGCAAACGCCACGGCGTGCCCCTGATCGAGGCGGCGCTGCAGTTCCCGCTGCTGCATCCTTCCGTCGTCTCGGTAATCCCCGGCGGCCAGCGGCCGGGCGAAGTCGAAAGCAATCGCTCGCTGCTCGACGCGAAGCTGCCGTCGGCGCTGTGGACCGATCTCAAGAAAGAAGGCTTGATGCGCACGGACGCGCCGACGGCATAGCGCCGCCTTTTCCATCAGAAAAGAAAAACCGGATATGCCGGCTTTTCTTTTCTCTGAAAGACTTAAGGAGGCGCCTAGTTGACCGCGTCCTTGAGGCCCTTGCCGGCCGAGAACTTCGGCACGGTGCGCGCCGGGATCTTCACTTCCGCACCGGTCTGCGGATTGCGGCCGGTCGACGCGGCGCGTTTTGACACGGTGAAATTTCCGAAGCCGACAAGCCGGACATCGCCGCCCTTTTTCAGTTCGCCGGTGATCACGGAAAACACCGCATCAACCGCCGACTGCGCGTCACCCTTCGAAATACTCGCGGCATCGGCGACAGCGGACACCAGTTCGTTCTTGTTCATAAAAATTCCCTTCCATGAGAAAACCGGAACACTCGACTCATCCGGCAGGAAACGGACTTTAGAAAGAAGCGCTCCGGCAACCAAGTCGAAAAGCGCCGGGAAAGTCGAAAAAAGCCCGGAAATCCGCGGTTCTTCACATGAAAAAGCCGGGCTCAAGGCCCGGCTCTCTCTTTGTGCATTGCAACTTTAGCAAGCACTAATGCGCCAGCGATTTACCAGCCTCGTCTCCGACATCGACCACGGCCGGCGCATTGACGGGTTCGACCCACTGGATCGGTTCCGGCATGCGCACCAGCGCATGGCGCAACACTTCGCCAACCCGTGAGACCGGAATGATCTCCATGCCGCTCTTCACGTTCTCCGGAATCTCCGCCAGATCCTTGGCGTTCTCTTCCGGAATCAGCACCTTCTTGATGCCGCCGCGGAGTGCGGCAAGCAGCTTTTCCTTAAGGCCGCCGATCGGCAGCACCCTGCCGCGCAGCGTGATCTCGCCGGTCATCGCCACATCGGCCCTGACCGGGATACCGGTCAGCACCGAGACGATCGCCGTCGCCATCGCCACGCCAGCCGACGGTCCGTCCTTCGGGGTTGCACCCTCCGGCACGTGGACGTGGATATCGCGCTTGTCGAACAGCGGCGGCTCGACGCCGAAATCGATGGCCCGCGAGCGGACGTAAGAGGCCGCCGCCGAGATCGATTCCTTCATCACATCGCGCAGATTGCCGGTGACGGTCATGCGGCCCTTGCCGGGCATCATGACGCCTTCCACCGTCAACAGCTCGCCGCCGACTTCCGTCCAGGCGAGCCCAGTGACCACGCCGACCTGATCGTCGCTCTCGACCTGGCCGAAGCGGAAGCGCGGAACACCAAGGTAATCGGCAAGATTGTCCGCCGTGATGTTGATCGTCTTCTTCTTCGTCTTCAGGATCTCGGTCACCGCCTTGCGCCCGAGCTTCATCAGCTCGCGCTCCAGGCTCCTGACGCCCGCTTCACGGGTGTAGGTCTGGATGATGCCGCGGATCGCGTCCTCGCCGACGGAGAACTCCTTCGGTTGCAACGCGTGGTCGCGGATCACCTTGGGCATCAGGTGACGCTTGGCGATCTCGATCTTCTCGTCCTCGGTGTAGCCGGCGATGCGGATGATCTCCATGCGGTCCATCAAGGGCGCAGGGATGTTCAGCGTGTTCGCCGTCGTCACGAACATCACGCTCGACAGGTCGTATTCGACCTCGAGGTAATGGTCCATGAACGTCGAGTTCTGCTCGGGATCGAGCACCTCGAGCAAAGCCGATGACGGATCGCCGCGGAAATCCTGGCCCATCTTGTCGATCTCATCGAGCAGGAAGAGCGGGTTGGATTTCTTCGCCTTCTTCATCGACTGGATGACCTTGCCGGGCATCGAGCCGATATAGGTGCGGCGGTGACCACGGATCTCGGCCTCGTCGCGCACGCCGCCCAGCGCCATGCGGATGAACTCACGGCCGGTCGCCTTGGCGATCGACTTGCCGAGCGAGGTCTTGCCCACGCCGGGAGGTCCGACGAGGCACAGGATCGGCCCCTTCAGCTTCTTCTGGCGGCTCTGCACAGCGAGATATTCGACGATGCGGTCCTTGACCTTGTCGAGGCCGAAATGATCGGTATCGAGCACATTCTGGGCAAAGGCCAGGTCCTGCTTGACCTTGGAGTTCCTGCCCCATGGGATCGACAGCAGCCAGTCGAGATAGTTGCGCACGACGGTCGATTCAGCCGACATCGGCGACATCGTCCGCAGCTTCTTCAGCTCGGCTTCCGCCTTTTCGCGGGCCTCCTTGGAGAGCTTGGTCTTCTTGATGCGCGCCTCGATCTCGGCGGCCTCGTCGCGGCCGTCCTCACCCTCGCCGAGCTCCTTCTGGATCGCCTTCATCTGCTCGTTGAGGTAGTATTCGCGCTGCGTTTTCTCCATCTGGCGCTTGACGCGCGAGCGGATGCGCTTCTCCACCTGCAGCACCGAGATTTCGGCTTCCATGAAGCCCATCGCCTTTTCCAGCCGTTCCTTGACGGACAGCGTGGCGAGCATCTCCTGCTTCTCGGGGATCTTGATGGCAAGGTGCGAAGCGACCGTGTCGGCGAGCTTGGAATAGTCGTCGATCTGGCTGGCAGCACCCACCACTTCGGGCGAGATCTTCTTGTTCAGCTTGACGTAGTTCTCGAAGTCGGTGACCACGGAACGTGCCAGCGCCTCGACTTCGACCTCTTCCTCCTCCGGTTCGACCAGCGCCGCAGCACGGGCCTCATGGAAGTCGGGACGGTCGGTGAACGCGACGATTTTCGCGCGCGAGGCACCTTCGACCAGCACCTTCACGGTGCCGTCCGGCAGTTTCAGCAATTGCAGCACATTGGCGAGCGTGCCGATGTCAAAGATGGCATCGGGCTCCGGATCGTCGTCGGCGGCATTCATCTGGGTCGCGAGCAGGATCTGCTTTTCCTGACCCATCACTTCTTCCAGCGCCTTGATCGACTTTTCACGCCCGACGAAGAGCGGAACGATCATGTGCGGGAACACCACGATGTCGCGCAGTGGGAGGACTGCGAAGACGCCGTCGCTGGGAGCCTTGGATAATTTGGCCATTGTCCAACCTTTCATGTCGCGGCCGCCAATCGGCCAACCGCGAATCTCATATTAACGACCGGGGATCGTTCCGCCTACCACCGTTTGTGACGGGAGTTTTACAGCACAGAATTCGGCACCACGGCCTTCCGCCTTTAGTTGGAGGCACAGGGGGTAAAGATCAAGGGTCAACACGGTCCGTCCCTCCAATCCGCAGCCACTACGCGGCGCCGTACGCGGTGTGCGACAGCAAAACGGCGCCCTGCGGCGCCGTTTCAGAAAAATCCATTGCCGGCTCACGTCAGGCGCTGACGTTGCCCTTCTTTTCCTTCTGCTCGGAATAGATGTAGAGCGGCCTGGCGTTGCCTGACACCACCTCTTCCGAAATAACCACTTCGCGCACGCCTTCCAGTGCCGGCAGCTCGAACATGGTGTCGAGCAGGATCGCTTCCATGATCGAACGCAGGCCGCGTGCGCCGGTCTTGCGCTCGATGGCGCGCTTGGCGATCGCCGACAGCGCGTTCTCATGGAAGGTCAGGTCGACATTCTCCATCTCGAACAGCCGCTGATACTGCTTGACCAGCGCGTTCTTCGGTTCGGTCAGGATCTGGATCAGCGCCGGCTCGTCGAGATCCTCCAGCGTCGCCAGGACAGGCAGACGGCCGACGAACTCGGGAATGAGGCCGAACTTCAACAGATCCTCAGGCTCGACCAGGCGGAAAACATCGCCGGTGCGGCGATCCTCGGGCGAAGCGACGATGGCGCCGAATCCGATCGAGGTCTTTCTGCCGCGATCCGAGATGATCTTGTCCAGGCCGGCGAAAGCGCCGCCGCAGATGAACAGGATGTTGGCGGTGTCGACCTGCAGGAATTCCTGCTGCGGATGCTTCCTGCCGCCCTGCGGCGGCACGGAGGCGACAGTGCCTTCCATAATCTTCAAAAGTGCCTGCTGCACGCCCTCGCCCGACACGTCGCGGGTGATCGAGGGATTGTCCGACTTGCGCGAGATCTTGTCGATCTCGTCGATATAGACGATGCCGCGCTGGGCGCGCTCGACATTGTAGTCGGCCGACTGCAACAGCTTCAGGATGATGTTTTCGACGTCCTCGCCGACATAGCCGGCCTCGGTCAGCGTCGTCGCGTCGGCCATGGTGAAGGGGACGTCGATGATGCGGGCCAGCGTCTGCGCCAGCAACGTCTTGCCGCAGCCGGTCGGGCCGATCAGCAGGATGTTCGACTTCGCCAGCTCGACGTCGTTGTTCTTGCCGGCATGGGCGAGGCGCTTGTAGTGGTTGTGGACGGCCACCGACAGCACGCGCTTGGCGTAAGGCTGGCCGATGACGTAGTCGTCGAGAACCTTGAGGATTTCCTGCGGGGTCGGCACGCCCTCGCGCGACTTCACCATCGAGGTCTTGTTCTCCTCGCGGATGATGTCCATGCACAGTTCGACGCATTCGTCGCAGATGAACACCGTCGGCCCGGCGATCAGCTTGCGCACTTCGTGCTGGCTTTTGCCGCAAAACGAGCAATAAAGCGTGTTCTTGGAATCACCGCTGTTGTTGCCGACCTTGCTCATTTTCATGTCCTTTCATGGCCGCCCGCCGATGGTCTGGTTGAAAGGGCGCATATTCAATCTATCGCGGGAATCCGCCGCCGCCAGTGCCCCGGCTCCCGCAACGCATTCCGTACGAAACACAAATCGGAAAACGGGGCAATGATTCGAACAACCCCACGCAAAGCTAAGCCGTCGAAAATCAACATAGCCTTAACGTAGGCAATTGCACCCGTCGAGGGAACAGCCAATTGTGGCCGAAATGCCGCAAGCTGCGCCAAAAGCGCGTGATCCCGCCACTCATTGCCACCGCGGGGCCACCGCGGACCTATAAGGCAATACCTTCGACCGGCTCACGTGACGAAATGACCTTGTCGATGAGGCCGAAATCCCTGGCCTCGTCGGCAGTCATGAAATGGTCACGGTCGAGCGTTTTTTCAATCTCATCATAACTCTTGCCGGTGTGCTTGACGTAGACCTCGTTGAGGCGGCGCTTCAGCTTGATGATGTCCTGGGCATGGCGCTCGATGTCGGAAGCCTGGCCCTGGAAGCCGCCGGAAGGCTGGTGGACCATGATGCGGGCGTTCGGCGTGGCAAAGCGCATGTCCTTGTGGCCCGCCGTCAAGAGCAGCGAGCCCATCGAGGCGGCCTGACCGATGCAGAGCGTCGACACCGCAGGCTTGATGAACTGCATGGTGTCGTAGATCGCCATGCCGGAGGTGACGACGCCGCCGGGCGAGTTGATATAGAGGTTGATTTCCTTCTTCGGATTCTCCGCCTCGAGGAACAGCAGCTGCGCGCAGACCAGCGTCGCCATGCCATCCTCGACCGGGCCGGTGATGAAAATGATGCGCTCCTTGAGGAGCCGCGAGAAAATGTCGTAGGCCCGCTCGCCGCGATTGGTCTGTTCGACCACCATCGGAACGAGGTTCATGTAGGTTTCGACGGGGTTCTTCATGGACTATCCCTTTTTGAGGATGGGATTCCGGCGCCGGAGATTTGCAATCGGGCAGAATCGGTTCTGGATCGTTATTGTGTAAATAGGATGCCGGCTCACCCTAGCGCAAGGCCGCCTCTCCTAGCCACTTGGTTAAAACGAATCAAGCTTGCCGGACGGTGCCCGGAGGACGCGGCACGGATCCTGGTGGATTGACTTCACCTCTTTGATCCCACGGTTTCGCGCGGCCATGGTGGCACTGGCGTCGCTCGCAACGCGAAGGACCTGGAACGTCGTATCGGGCGAGGAAGATTGACTGCGTTCCCGGGACGGCTAAGTAGCTGCCTCCGCAGGATTAAGCAGGCATTACCTGGCCCAACAGAAGCCGAACGCGCAACCACTCACTGATACTTTTTGCGAGACCGCGAAGGAATTCGACTCATCGAGTGCGATACGGATCAGCCTTGACCTGTCGCGGGGCCGGAACATGTTCTGAAACTCGTCCGGCAACGCGTCGGCGACCGACAGAATCTTTTCGACTGTTCCTCTTGCACGCTCGGTTCCGTTACCCACGTCGACCGCCATTCCTTCGCGCAGCGAAAACAGATAGTTGTCCGGCAGATAGGCGAGGACGTAGGACTTGCCGCCGTCGATCTGTAGAAGCGGATCGCCGAACCGCAGCACCTGGCCAGGGACCGGCACCTTGGCGCCAACGACCCCCTCCGTGACCGAGCGGATGTTTCCGCCGTCATATATGGCCTTTACCTCATCCATAGCCTCGCCCGATCTCGCACGGAATTGCGCCACCAGGGCGAGTTCGGATTTGGTCGCTTGCAATTGACCGGTCAGATCAGCCAGATGTTCGGCGGCCTGGAAGCTGCCACGAACGGCTTCGTCCTTCGTCGAAGTCGAGACGATGCCTGCCGTGACGATGGTGTCGATTCTAGCAAGTGTCGTCCTGGTTTCACGCGCTGTCCGCTCGGCCAGCAGCATCACGGACTGTATCGCTTCGTGTCGGCTGTGGAGCTGGCCCTCGCGAACGGCGAGTTCACCCTGTCGCAACAGCAGCTCCGCGAGCTCCTTGACCATGTCGAACGATTCAAGCTCGACGAGCAATGTACCGGGCTCGACCTGGTCTCCCGCCTTGACAAAGACATGCGTTACCTTGGCCGGATAGGCGGCATCGACGGCATACCGATCCTTCAGGACAATACCGTCCGCTGACAAGACGACCGCATCACCAATGAGGTAGTAGACGATCGAAGAGGAAAACAAACCGAGGAGAGCGAGGTAAACGATGCGACCCCAACTTCCCACACTCGCGCGCTGCTGTTTTCCCAGATTGTCCACTCGGACATGTTTTCGAATGTATTTCATCTGAAGCTCGTTCTCTACCAGGGCCGCTCTAGCCGAACTTTGATCGGCGTGTAGTTGTCGCGATGTGAACCTGAGAACACCCATTCATCGATATAGGCGATCAATCGAACGGGTCTCATCACATAGGTCATGAACAGGGAGTAGCCGGGCAGGAACCATATGCTTCGCCAGAACCCCCGTCGCTCGGTGGTCCAACTGGCCAGCGCCAGCACAAACACGTCGAGAACCAGGAGGCCGCACTGCATGCCGATGAGGATCGCGGGCGTGAAAGAGCCGTACTGGAGGGCAAGCCAGACGAGATAGAGCGGGAATATCGCGGCACCAACGACGTTGAAAAGGAGGAAATCCCATTGGTGTAGGGCCTCCGGAAGCCGGAAACCCGAGTCCGAGACACGAAACAGGCGGTAGTGTTTGCGAAAGCGTAGCCAAATGGCATCGCGTTCCCAGCGCAATCGCTGGCGGATATATTGGTATGCGGTTATCGGGACGTCCGTATAGCAGATCGCATCCGGGACATAGGCCATGCGCCAGCCGGCCCGCCGCAATCTCAGCGTGACATCCAGATCCTCGCCACCGCCTACGTCGAACCCCCCAACCCCCAAAAGGGCTTTGCGCCTGAAGGCGCTGAACGCTCCCGAAATGCAAACGACCTGATCGAGAGCTCCAGCAATACGCTTTCCGACCGAAATCGACTGTAAATATTCGATCTCCTGAAACTGGGCGACGATACTCGCGTGGCCGTTGCGCGGTGCAATATCGCCGCATGCCGCTCCAACCGCTGGATCCGAAAAGGGACCGAGAATATTCTCGATCGCGTACCGATCAAACGAACAGTCGCAATCGACATTGATCAGTATGTCGCCTTTGGCTACGCGGCACGCCAGATTGATCCCGCTCGCCTTGCCGCCCCTCAGATCCGTCGAAATGATGCGCGAGGCATAACCTTTCTTGACCAGAGCTTGCGAGACCCTGCTCATCCGATCGGTCGAACCATCACTGACAATGACAACTTCGAAGTCATTGAAAGACTGTTCCCGCAACGAGCGGACGCAGGTTTCGATGGACTCAGCCTCATTATGGCCAACCAGAATGATGCTTACATTGGGCCGTAATGGTCGCTCATGCTCAATCGAACCCGCGGCATCACGCGAACGCATGGTCACAGCGGCCGCGACGAACGGAATGATGTAGCGGGGGAACTCAAAGACCAGCGTGTACCAGAAAACGGAGGCCAGGCTCGCCGTCGATTGAGCTAGCAGGAACGCAAATCCGAGTTCGAGATCATTCAACGCGAGGCTTGCCCCGTTTTGGTCGCCACCCGAGGGCGAGGGTCAAGCTTTTCGCCCAAAGACGCCTCGCAGATTGAAAGCATTGCCGATATCTGCTCCGACAATGTCTCGTCGCCCTTCGCCGTCATGATGAAATAGTCGGCGGCGGCGCCTTTGTGCACCGATCCTGTCTCCGCAAGGTAATTGCTCAGGTTTTCGATGAAGAGACGGCGCAGTTTCTCAAACACGTCCTGGCCCTTTGATTTTATGAGCGAATCTCGTGCTCCGTAACGCAATTCCGTGACCGCCAACGGCGGGCCCTTCGCTCCGGTCATGCGTGCGCGGTCGAGTTCCTGAACCAGGGATGGCGGCAACCCCAACAAGGACGTTGGCAGCTTTTTCTCCGGACTGGTGAGCAGAGACAGCGCCTGATCCGTGAGTGCGTAGGAAAAAAAGTCGATACGTTTAACGCTGTCGCCATCAGCCCGCGCATCACAATCCTGGCAGACGAATCCAACAGCCGGCTCCGATGTCGAATCCTTGCACCTCCTGCAGATTTGCGAGTGGCCGGGCTTGTCATAGTCCTTTCCATAGTGACGCAATTGCTGGCTGCATTTGGGGCAGACCAGTGCGCTTCCCTGCCGAAAATCGCCTTCAGGACGAAGAGCCGCGCAACGATAATGATGAATAAGCTCGGCCTCGAACATATCGGCCGAACGGCAGGAGGGACATTCCTCGCGAACGGTAAGCCGCCGCGACCCGCAGGCGCCGCACTCATGCACGCGGTCGAAGAAGGTCTTAAGCAGAAGTCCGCGATGGGAGAGATCTTCGGCGATCGGGATCGTCTTGGCCGCCGACGGAAAGCCCGGATAGCTTATGGAGGCCGACGTCATCGGATAGCGCTTGGCTTCGATGCTTCTGCCGGCGACGAAGGCATGCGCAAGAAAGCGCGTTTCGGGCGTATTTGTCGAACGGATGTGCGCGGCAAGCTGTTCGCGGCGGCGGCGAAAATCGAGAATGCATTTTGCCGTCTCCGCCCAAGTCGTTTGCTGCATCAGATCGAAATGTACATCCGCGAACCGGCCGGCACGGCCGCCCAGATCGATGACAGGCACCATCGCCAGCGGAATGTGGTCACGCAGGTTGTCCAGCGGCGAGTTACGCCGCTCATCGGCCAGAAGAACGGCATCGATGTCCCCTTCCGACGAGGAGTCGAACATCGTGCGGTAGATCGCCGAATGCAGAACGACCACGCGTGGGAACCATTCGACGGCAGGCTTCCAGGACAATCCCATTCTGGCCCAGAGTGCCAGGCAAAGGTCGGTGAGTTCATGGCTTGCGGTGGAAGCCGTCGGTGCCGGCAGTTGCACAACGGATTTCGCAACAGGTTCTGCGGGCATGTCGGCCTCCATTTGCCCGGCGCTCGCAAAGGAACGCCGCCACAGGTACGACTTGCAGCCTGGGTGGAGGATCCAAGGGCAACGTCACATTTACTGAAAGGATTGTTGCAGGACGAGATATGCGGAAAACGCGGGATCGCATGCGACACCGGATGGCCAGCTACGTCCCCCCACGACGTTCCTGACCAGCGACCAAGTCAATCAACTCGAATACGTCAAATGTTATTCGTTGATTGTTAGCGGATGCTTAATTGGCAGCAAGAATTTGTGTGTCGGACTCAGGTAGTCGAATTAACGAAGTTTGATGAATCGCCTTTTCCACGACATGGCTTTCCCTACAGTTCAACGTTGAACCCGCTTCATGCGGTTCGAACAGGGGGAGTTCCATGACCAGGAAAGCTTCTTCCTTCGCCATTGCCGGCCTGACCATGCTCGGCACAATGTCGGAAACGGCGGCCGGCGGACGCGCGGTCGAATGCTACGAGCAGGTCAATCGGCCGGCCGTCTACGACACCGTCTACGAGGATGTGCTCGTCAGCCCAGCCGGCCAGCAGGTGGAATACGAGGCGCCAATCTACGGGACGCGCGAGCGCGTGGTGCAGATCGCGCCGGCGCGCGTCAGCTACGAGATCGTGCCCGCCATCACCCGCACCATCTACCGGTCCGTGAGGGTCGATGACGGCGGCTATTCCTGGGAATGGCGCATCATCAATGGCCGCAAGGTGCTGTGCAAGGTCAGGCACAAGGCGCGCTATGAACGCGTGGCCGAGATCGTCGTGATTGAGCCGGAACGCCGGCGGCGCGTTGTCCTGCCCGCCGAATACGAGAGCGTCGCCGAAGAGGTTCTCGTGCGGCCGGAGCAACAGCGCATCGTCGACATTCCGGCGTCTTATCAGACAGTGGCTCGCCGCGTGGTGGTCAGGGAGGGCTCATCCAGCTGGCGGCGCGTGCACATCCCACGCCACTGCCGGTACTAGCAGCCGCTCAGGCCACCTCTGCCCTGAGCCATTTCTTCAGGCCGTCGACATCGCCATTGCCGACGCAGGCCGCAACCCTTCTGCCGACTGCCGCGCCGAACTTGTAGCCGTGGCCGGAGCAGGCCGAGACGACCAGGCATCTGCCTTTCTGGTGTGCCAGAAATTTCTCGTCGGCGGTGAATGTGTAGGCGCAGGTGACCACCTCGGTGACCTTATACTCCTCGATACGGGCAAGCGGCGGCGAAAACAGGTTGCGGATCGCCTCACCCTCGCCCGGCACCGGCTGACGGTTCCAGTCGGCATCGCTGGTCGGCACCCTGTGCAGGCCCGAGCCGAATTTCATGCCGGCGCCGCCTGTCGGCGGGATTGCGTAGCCGTCGACAGTGCCGCCAATGTCGAGGACAACCGGCGCTGCCTGCCAGGCTGCCTGCAGATCCGCCGGCGGTTCGACATAGGCGAGCGCGGTGCGCCAGGTTTTCAGCTCGCCGTCCAGCTCCGGGAACAGTTTCAGCACCCAGGCGCCGGCAGCGACGACGATCCGGTCGGCCTGCATCGTTTCGCCGCCTGCCAGCACGATATGCCCGGCCTCGGCGTCGATCTCGACCACCTTGCTGTTCTCGTAGACATTGGCGCCGTTCGCGCGCAGCCACCTGGCGAGGCCGGCGGCGATCTTGCGGCAGTGCAGCGCGCCGCCGTCCGGCGAAAAATACCCATAGCGGAATGAACCAGGTTCCAGGAACGGCCAGCGTTCGACCGCGGCATCCGGCTCGAACAATTCGAACGGGTAGTTCCCGGCTTCCATGCCTTCTCGGTATTCCTCGGCCTCATCTCCCGGCTGGCGCGAAATGCAGATGAAGCCGCGCGGATCGAGATGGCTTTCGCCGAGATCGGCCCACATCTCATCCCAGGCTTCATAGGCTTCGGTGATCAGCCGGCCGTAGCCCGTTCCGGCCCGGTAGGCGCGGCGGATGATGCGGTGATGATCGCCCGAGGCGGCGAGCGGATTGGGGATCGGTCCCTGCTCGACGATCGGGACGAGGTGCCCGGCCCTGACCAGTGACCACGCCGTGGATAGCCCGGCAATGCCTGCACCGACCACGATCACATTCATGAAAACCGTCCTTCCGCAACCGCTTCGGCGGCTCACCTCACTGGAGGGCCAACATACGGTCTGGCACCAGACTGGCAAGCCGCGCTAATGATCTGGCATGACCGAATTGAAGCCGCCCTACCTTGCTTTTGATCCAGCCACGCGTCGCCTGCGGCTCGATCCGCACGAGCCGGCGTTCTTCCAGAATCCGTACGAAGCCTACGCCTTCCTGCATGGCGCATTGAACGCCTTCTTCTGGGAGGAGTTTGGTTTCTGGTGCTTTGGCGGCTTCGACGACGTCAACCGGCTGCTGCGCGATCGCCGCTTCGGCCGGCAGAACCCGGCCGGCATTCCGGACAGCCGAGGCATCGGTCAGGACCGCACGCACCTCAGCGCGTTCGACGGCATCGAGGCCAATTCGATGCTGGAGCTGGAGCCGCCTGTCCACACACGGCTCAGAACGCTGGTCAACCGCGCCTTCGTCTCGCGCCAGGTCGAGCGGCTCAGGCCACGTGTCGAGGCGCTGGCCAACGAACTGATCGACCGTTTCGAACCAGGAGGAGTCGACCTGCTGCCGGCATTCGCAGCTCCCTTGCCGATCACCATCATTGCGGAAATGCTCGGCGTGCCGGTCGACATGGGGCCGCAGCTGCTCGACTGGTCGCATCGGATGGTCGCCATGTACATGCATGGCCGCACCCGCGAGACGGAGGACACGGCCAATCGCGCCGCGCGCGACTTTTCCGATTTTCTGCGCGGCTACGTCGCCGAGCGGCGAAAGAGGCCGGGCGAGGATCTTCTGTCGCTGCTGATTGCGGCACAGGAGGACGGCCAGAAACTGTCGGAGGACGAGCTGGTATCCTCGGCCATCCTTTTGCTCAATGCCGGCCATGAAGCAACTGTCCACCAGACCGGCAATGCGGTGCGCTCGATCCTTGCGCAAGGCGGCGACCCGCGCCGCTTCTTCGCCTCACCGGAAGCAACAGCCGCGACGGTCGAAGAGTGCCTGCGCTTCGACGCGCCGCTGCACATGTTCACGCGCTACGCCTATCAGGAGGTCGAGGCCGGGCCGGGGATCATCGTCCAGCCGGGCGAGACGATCGGTCTGCTGCTCGGCATGGCCAATCGCGACCCTACTGCGTTTGCCGAGCCCCTCGCCTTCAGGCCGGACCGTGCCGACCAGAAGAACGTGTCGTTCGGCGCCGGCATCCATTTCTGCATCGGCGCGCCGCTCGCCCGGCTCGAACTGCAGGTGTCGCTGAAAACCTTGTTCGAACGCCTGCCGCGGCTCCAAATGGCCGAACAGCCGCGCTTCCGTGACACGTATCATTTCCACGGGCTGGAAACGCTTGCCGTCAGAATCTGAGGACGGCTTCCGACGACAGGCTTCGAAGCCGGCTCCGGCGAATTCCGGTCAAATAGGTAACATCTCAAGGCCGCGAGTGCCAAATAATCGCTGATCGAACGATGAAGCTACCGGAAGCAGGACCTCACACTAACAATCCCGGATGCCTATAGAAATTCGGTCATGAAGCTTGAAGAGAGACGGGATTTGAATCTTTTTGCGTCGTCTCGCGGACGATGTCGAGGAAGGCCTTCAGCACCGGCGAGGGTTGTTCATGCCGGTAGATGATTGAAGTGTCGATAGACAAGGTTCGTCCCTGGATAGGGCGATAAACGACGCCGCTCCGGCGCAAATTTTGCAGACAGGCGGGCAGCAGCGAGACGCCCAGCCCGACGGATACAAGTCCGATGATTGTCTGCTTCGGCGTCGCTTCTCGAACGATCCTCGGGCTGAACCCGGATGAACGGCACAACCCGACGATCTCGTCATAGAGGGATGGATTGATGCTGCGCGGGAACTGAATCAACGCTTCGGAGGCCAAGTCGGCTAGCGCGACCTCTGCTTCCGAGGCTAGCCGATGCGTTTCCGGCAAGGCCACGATCAGGGGTTCGACCAGTATGCTTTCGACCTTCAATGCCTTGTGAACGACGGGAGGATGAACAAAACCGATATCGAGCTGGCGTTCGGCCACAGCCCTGACTTGATTGGGAATGCGCAGGTCGGTCAGGCTCAACTCGACCTCGGGATAGCGCTTGGTGAAACGTTGGACGACAGAAGGCACCACGCTGTAGATAGCCGCGTCGATGAATCCGACAGCAAGATGGCCGGTTTCGCCACGATCGGCTTTGCGAGCAAGCTCCACCGCCTGCTCTGTCTGCTGAAGCACGGCCCTAACCTCATCAAGGAACACACGCCCCGCCGCAGTCAGCTCGACCTTGCGCTTGGTGCGCTCCAGCAAGCGCACACCCATCGCCTGTTCCAGTTGCTGGATCTGCTTTGTCAGGGGCGGCTGTGAGATATGCAAGCGCGCTGCCGCGCGCCCGAAATGCAGCTCTTCGGCGACGGCCATGAAGGACTGCATCAGCTTGTGGTTCATCTTCAGCCTTTAATTTCCCAAATAGAATTACCCATGGCTCAAACGATATTGGACGGAAAGTATCGGAATCTGCAAAATCCGGAAAGCTGCAAAATCCGGGAGACACGCTTTGAAAAATTCCGAGATTTCACGCCGCCAGATGCTGAAAGTGCCGCTCATCGGCGCGACGATCGCCGCGACATCTCAATCCGGTCTTGTCTGCGAGGCCCTTGCCCAACCCGTTCCAGCTTCGTCGCCAGCGCCCCCTGGCGCTTTCGCCCACAATGTCGAAGCTGTGGGCTATACCGATCTCGATCATCGCCCAGCCTTCAAAATGGCGATCAGGCAGGTTGGCGAACGTTGGTATCTCTACACTGGGCACTTCTGGCACTCCGGCTGGAGCATCGTGGACGTGACCGACCCGGCCAAGCCCGAGACGGTCAAGTTCGTGCCCTATCTCGGCACGAATACTTGGACTCTACAAATAGATTTGTCCGGCGACACGATGGTGACCGCCCTCGAAAAGCCCTTTGCTAATTTCGGCGGTGACCCCGACGCACCGTTCGGCGAAGGCGTTCTGATCTGGGATATCGCGGACCCCATCAATCCGAAACAACTCAGTCACTACCGCACCGGCGGAAACGGCACGCATCGCAACCTCTATCCCGGTGGACGTTATGTCCACCTTGCCGCCGGCATGCCGGGTTACAGGGGCAACATCTACGTCATCCTCGATATTTCGGATCGCTCGAATCCGCGCGAAGCCGGACGCTGGTGGGTGCCGGGCCAGCACGAGGCCGGCGGCGAGAGCTTTGCGGCTGCGAAGCCCGCCGCCGACCAGGAGACCGCCGATCGCTACCGGTTGCGACTGAAGCCGCAATGCATGTGCGGCGCCTTCTGCGCCAGCACGGGCGAGGATGTCTCGCTGCACGGCCCGCCTTATGTCACTGGCGATCTTGTCTATTTGCCTTATGGTGCGGCGGGAATCGTTGTGCTCGATATTAGCGATGTCTCCCAGCCGAGGCAGGTCGGCGGCCTGAGCTTCAGCCCTCCGTTTCACTCGCGCTTCGGTGTGCATAGCGTGCTGCCGATTCCAGAGCGCGGCATTGCCTTCGCCAATTCGGAGAACGTCACCTATGGACTTGGTCCGATGCATCACGCTTCGATCGTCGATATTTCCGATTCCAGTGAACCCTTTCTGCTGTCGCTGTTGCCCGAACCAGTGCCACCCGAAGGCGCTCCCTATTCGGATTTCACAACTCGTGGCGGCTGGCGCGGACCGCACAACATCAACCACCACCAGCATCATCCCGATGTCCAGAAACAAGGCGATCTGTTCTATATCGCGCACTTCAACGCTGGGCTCAGGGTCTATGACGTCTCGAATACTCGGCTTCCGCGCGAGGTCGGCTACTTCATCCCGCCGGAGCCAGTCCGACGCTACGGCCCTATGCCGGAAGACAAGCTGGTTGTTCAGACCGAGGACGTGGTCGTGGACCGGCGCGGCTTCATTTACATAACTGACAAGAACCAGGGGCTCTGGATTGTCCGCTACACCGGCCCGCGGCCGGAAACGGATCGAACGTGACGGTCACATTCACCCTGCAGTTTCATGGCACCGCGACATGATGAGCCGATACGGATTTTCCGACGCGGACATCGATCGCCTTTTGTAAAGTCCGGCGCGATGCGAGATCAAAGCTTGATTACATACTCCTTGCGCGTCGTTTCAAGCACTTCCCAGCTTCCTCTAAAGCCCGGCCTGAGCACGAAGCTGTCGCCTGCCCTGACGGTGCGCGCATCGCCGCCGTCTTCGGCGATCACCGAAACCCCTGACAGGATGTGGCAGAACTCCCACTCATCATATTCGATGCGCCATTTGCCCGGCGTTGCTTCCCAGATGCCGGCATAAAGGCCACCGTCCTGTTCCTCGACATTCCAGGTGCGGAATTTCGGATCGCCCGAAATCAGGCGATCCGGCGCTGGTGCGCCAAGTTCCGGTTCGACGGTGTCGACGCCGACGGAAAGAAATTTCGGCGTGGTCATGGCGATCAAACCTTGGCGAGAGCCTGTTCCAGATCGGCGACGATGTCGTTGACGTCCTCGATGCCGACCGAAAGCCTGACCGTGTCCGGTCCTGCCCCGGCATTGATCTTCTGCTCGTCGGAAAGCTGGCGATGCGTGGTCGATGCCGGGTGGATGACCAGCGACTTGGTGTCGCCGACATTGGCCAGATGCGAGAACAGTTCGAGCGCCTCGACGAACTTGATGCCCGCCGCATAGCCGCCCTTCAGCCCGAATGTGAACACCGCGCCGGCGCCAAGCGGCGAGTACTTCTTCTGCAGCGCATTGTTTTTGTCGCTGGGCAGCCCGGGATAGGACACCCAGGCGACCTTGGGATGATTGGAAAGCCATCCGGCGACCGCCGCCGCATTGTCGCAGTGGCGCTGCATCCTGAGCGGCAAGGTTTCCAGACCGGTCAGGATAAGGAATGCGTTGAACGGCGAAATCGCCGCGCCGATGTCGCGCAGGCCGAGCACGCGAGCAGCGATGGCGAAGGCGAAATTGCCGAAGGTCTCGTGCAGGACGAGGCCGCCATATTCGGGGCGCGGCTCCGACAGCATCGGATATTTGCCCGACTTCGACCAATCGAAGGTGCCGCCGTCGACAATGGCGCCGCCGATCGAGTTGCCGTGACCGCCGATGAACTTGGTCAGCGAATGCACGACGATGTCGGCGCCATGTTCGATCGGCCGCAGCAGATAGGGCGAGGCCAGCGTGTTGTCGACGATCAGCGGCAGGCCGTGCTTGCGGGCAATGTCGCCGATCTTCTCGACATCGACGAAGACGCCGCCCGGATTGGCCAGGCTCTCGATGAAGATTGCCTTGGTCCTGTCGTCGATCTGGCTCTCGAAGGTCGAGATGTCATTGGTGTCGGCCCAGCGCACCTGCCAACCGAAATTCTTGAAGGCGTGGCCGAATTGGTTGATCGAGCCGCCGTAAAGCTTTGTCGCTGAAACGAAATTGTCGCCGGGCTGCATCAGATTGTGGAAGACCAGCACCTGCGCGGCATGGCCGGAGGCGACCGCAAGGCCTGCCGTGCCGCCTTCGAGTGCCGCGATGCGCTCTTCCAGCACCGCCTGGGTCGGGTTCATGATGCGGGTGTAGATGTTGCCGAACGCCTTCAGCCCGAACAGCGAGGCGGCATGGTCGGCATCGTCGAAGACGAAGGAGGTGGTCTGGTAGATCGGCGTCGCTCGCGCGCCGGTCGCCGGATCCGGCTTGGCGCCGGCATGGACGGCGAGCGTGTTGAAACCGGGCGTGCGGGCCATCGAAAAACCTCCCTCAATGGTGAATAGTGAATGGTGAATGGTGAATGGTGAATGGCAAAGTCGGCCAGCCCCACCTTGATTGCAAGCGGCTCATATGCCGCCTTGCCGGCCTTCCAGAAAAATCCTTCTATTCACCATTCACCATTCATTACCTACTTCTGGCGAACGCCGAAACTCTGGAATCCCGGCCGCATGAGCGGCTTCTTCGAGGACAAGACGCCGGAATTGACGCCGGTCCAGCCGATCTCGCCGGACAGCTTGCCATATTCGATCTTGGGGCAACGGTTCATCACCACCTTGATGCCGGCGGCTTCGGCGCGTGCGGCCGCCTCGTCATGGCGTATGCCAAGCTGCATCCAGATGACCTTCGGCAGCGGATCGAGCCGCAACACCTCGTCGACAATGCCCGGCACGGCAGCGGAAGCGCGAAACACGTCGACCATATCGACAGGTTCCGGAACGTCGGCGAGCCTGGCATAGGTCATCTGGCCGAGGATCGCCTTGCCGGCCTGGCCGGGATTGATCGGGAACACCGAAAACCCCTTGCCGAGTAGATATTTCAGCACGAAATAGCTCGGCCGCACGTCATTGGCCGACGCGCCGACCATGGCGATGGTCTTCACCGAATTGAGGATGCCGGCAATATAGGCGTTGTCGTAGGCGTCGTGGTTCATGCCTCGTCATACAGCGCTTCGGAGTGAGGTGCCAACAGCCGAGCAAGTGGCTTGCAATGGGCCAGGGAGAACGTCGTCAGGCCGGCAGCGAGATCGTTCCGTCTTCCGCAATCGGAAAGGCCGGATTGTGCGCGACTTCCCAGACATGCCCGTCGGCATCGGCGAAATAGCCGTACCAGCCGCCCCAGAAGGCGCGCCCGGCCGGCTTGACGATCTTGCCGCCAGCCTTCTCAGCCGCCGCAAGCACTTCGTCGACCTCGGCGTCAGAGCGGGTGTTGTAGGCGAGGTAGACGGCCGACGGCGCCTTCGAGAAGCTGACGCCCGAATCCTCTTCGGCGCTTGGGCGCGGAAACAAGCCAAGAATGGCGCCGCCCATCTGGAAGAAGGCAACGCCGTCGGTGATCCCGGCATGGCGGGTCAGGCCCATCGCCTCATAGAAGCGCGTCGCACGGTCGAGATCGTCGGTGGCGATGGTGACGATGGAGATGCGCGGTTCCATATCCGCCTCCTACTCCTCCGGCCATTCCGGCTTGCGCTTGCCGATGAAGGCGCCAATGCCCTCTTCCGCATCGCGCGCCAGCATGTTCTCGACCATGACGCGCCCGGTGTAATCATAGGCCTCGGCCAGCCGCATTTCTGCCTGTTCGTAGAAGGCTTCCTTGCCGATCTTGACGACCAGAGAGGATTTGGACGCAATGGTTTGCGCGTATTTGGTGACAATCTGATTCAGATATTCGCGCGGCACGACGCGGTTGACCAAGCCGAATTCCTTGGCGGTTGCCGCATCGATCGTCTCGCCGGTCAAAAGCATTTCCAAGGCGTGCTTGCGCGAGACGTTGCGCGACAGCGCCACCATCGGCGTCGAGCAGAACAGTCCAATATTGACGCCAGGCGTGCAGAAGGTCGCCTCGTGCGAGGCGATGGCGAGATCGCAGCTGGCGACCAACTGCAATCCGGCCGCCGTCGCCAGGCCGTCGACTTCGGCGATCACCGGCTTAGGATGGCGAACGATCGCCTGCATCAGTGAAGCGCAGGCGGAAAACGTCTTTTCGAAGAAGCCCCTGCCGCGATCGGCATCGGCGCGGTGCGCGCTCAACTCCTTGAGGTCGTGTCCGGCGCAGAACACCTTGCCGACCGCCCCGAGGACGATGACGCGGACGGATTTGTCGGCCTTGGCGCGGTCGAGTTCCGCCGTCAGCGCCGCCATCACTGCAAGCGAAAGAGCATTGGCCGGCGGATTGGCGAGCGTCAGGCGCAGCACGCCGTTGTCCAGCCTGGAGACGACCGGCCCTTCGGCAACGGCAGGCTTGATGGCGACGATTTCGGCCATAGGTCGTTCCTCCGCGATTCCGGATCGATGATGGACTAATCTAGTATGTCGTCTCGCTTCGTCCAACTTCCTCGTCCG
>NZ_JAMYVL010000034.1:0-41095 GCF_040323955.1 Mesorhizobium sp. M0018
TGGCTCATGCTGTGCTGCTAACTTCGCTCGTAAGGGCGACCTTAAGAGCGCAGCCTCGCTACCGTGCCGTCCTCTCGCAAGGCGGCCTTCGCCGGAGGGTATCGTCCAATCCAACGTCTGGCTCTGCACTCGAGAGCGATTGGCTCTACGGCAGCCGATAAGGACCAAATGCGCCATCTGCGGAAGTTCGAGGCATCGCCGATGAACGGCAGCCATCGGGCCCGTCCCAGAAGTTGGGGTGCGAGCGCACTATGGCGCAAGTCGGCCCCATTGCCGACTTTCCCGCACCTAATATTCCTTGCGAAGGATGATCCCGCTTTGAGGGCAACCAGCGCCCACAACACACAACACAAAGGCTTCAACGGTTTTTTTGCGGACCAATTGGCTTCTGCCGGGCCGCATAGGGTCGGCCGTCACTCCGGCAAGCCCGCGAACCGCATGTGTTCGATCCAGCGGTCGAGGCTTCCGGGGGCGGTCCATAGCTTCTCCCATTCCCTGCGTTCTTTGCGGATAGATTCGCCGGGCGAGTCTTTGAGGACAACCGCGAGCGCTTCCTTTGCCTCCCGCTCGTTTCCCAGACAGGCGTGGATTCCCGCAAGCATTCGGTGTGCGCCGCTTGGGATTCTGGACATTTTCCGCATCTCCGCCAGCGCAGCCCT
This sequence comes from Mesorhizobium sp. M0018, assembly GCF_040323955.1. Lineage (NCBI taxonomy): Bacteria > Pseudomonadati > Pseudomonadota > Alphaproteobacteria > Hyphomicrobiales > Phyllobacteriaceae > Mesorhizobium > Mesorhizobium sp. M0018. The sequence continues at coordinate 660 of NZ_JAMYVL010000034.1, forward strand.
GCAATCGCTCTTTTCCCAGAGCGCCCAGCCCATCTGCCAGTGGAACCAGTCGGGGTAGAAGGGATCGATGCCTTTGGCCTGCTCGATCCGATCGATCGCTTCGTCCGTACGGCCCACATAGAGCAGCAGATCCGTACTGTGGACGAGGATATCCGAATTGCTGGGATTCAGGGCTATCGCCTGATCGAACCGGGCAAGGGCCTGCTCGATCTCGCCGGCTTCGGTATGGATTTGGGCGCGGACATTATGCGCCTCGGCGTCGTCCGGAGCGAGCAAGATGCCCTTGTCCGCGTATTCGGCGGCGCGCTTTAACGCCTCGTCATGGTTATGTTCCTGCTCGTGCCACCCGAATACCGCGTCATTGCGATAGGACCAGGCCAGCCCGATATAGCCGAACTGGGAGTTCGGATCCGCTTCGATCGCCTTAAGGTTCAGCTGCCGAAACAGCTGGTTCCTCGCGGCAGAGAAATCCTCTTGGATCTCGGCAATTGCCATCAGGTGATAGTGGAGCGCGCTGACCCGGGCGGCGTCGCTCGTTGGCAGGGGGCGTTCGATCCTATGCCCGACCCGATCCGCAAGCGTGCGGATGATCACCTCCTGGACGACGAAAAGATCGCCAATCTCCCGGTCGTAGCTGTTGGCCCAGAGATTCGATCCGTCATGCGCATTCAGCAACTGGGCGGTCACTTTCAGCCGGCCTCCGATCTTCTGCTGGCTGCCTTCGAGCAGGTAGTCGACGCCGAGTTCATCTCCGATCTGCCTGGTCTCGACCGGCTGGTCCCGGTACCTGAAGCTCGAGTTCCGGGCGATGACGGCATAAGTCTTGCTCCACGATAGCTCGGTGATGATCCCCTCGGCGACGGCATCGCTGAGATATCCCTTGTCCTCACCGATACTGAAGTCGTCGAAGGGAAGGATCGCAATCCTCGGCATGTCGCTCGAAGGAACTGGAGCGGCTCGCCATATTTCCGCGCCGTAGTATGCGCCGATCGCTGCCGCGACGAGAACGACAGCAAGAACGAAACTGCGTCGCGGGGATCGCGCCTGCGAAGGTTCCGTGCCGGCTGCGGCGTTTGGGTCCGCCGCGTTCGATGGATCGGCATTCAGCCGGTAGCCTCGCTTGGGGAAGGTTTCCACGATCACGTGCGCATCGTCCCCCAACGCGCGGCGCATGTCGGCAATGCATTGAGTGAGGCTGTCGTCGGTCACGAAGGTATCGGGCCAAACCGCCCGCATCAGCGCATCCTTGGACACGATCTCGCCCGGTCGCGCCGCGAGCACCGAGAGCACCTCGGCGGACTGGCTGCGAAGATTGACCGCTTTGCCTTCGACGGTTCGGAGTTCTTTGCTTTTCGTCAGGAAGGCAAAACCGCGGAACGTGATCGTTTCAGCAGATTTCAGGTCAATTTCAGGGGCCGTTCGGGACATTTCACCTTCCTGGCGCGCTTCCTAGTTTAGCCCATTCGGCCTTCGCCTCCAAGCGATCCCAGCAGCACCGGATGAAACGGAGGACGACATGAATCGCACCAAGCTCATCATCGCTCTCGCTCTTCTTTTGGCAACGCAAACGGCTGCAAAACCGGATTCCCGCATCGCGAGATTCTGTGGTCCTGACCATGTCAACGAGGTTGCCTCAGACGACGTCCGTCCCAACTCCGGCGGTTATTGTATCGCCAGCCTTAAGTCGATGGATAACCAGGCCATGTTCACCGCCATCGCTGTCACAATCCTTCTGACCAACCAGGGGGAGCTAATCAGGCTCCCCGACGTGAAACCCATGACCTCCATGGCGGAGTGCAGAGCTTGGACCCATCAACAGGAGTTCATGCGCGTACTCCCCGGCTATCTCGCCACCTTCCATTACTGCGACAACGCATCAGAACCATGATTTTGCAAGGCCTGGCTGTTCACGCTCGGACCGAAGGATGGCACCACTCCTGCCGGGACCAAGATCGTCGAGATCGGGCCCGTTCCGCCGATCAGCGCGAGCGAGTATTTGCTGCGCGTCAACCGTGCCGGTGGAGCGCCCGGTGCCAAGACGCCGATCCATACAAATCCGAGACCGGAGGCCTTCTATGTGCTGGGCGGCAAGCTCGGCCAAAGAACGCCCCACGGCGTGAGCTATGCCGAAGCCGGTACGACCATGGTCGGACACGGGGTCGACATGCCGATGGAGGTGTTCAGCGCCGGCACAACCGCTGTTGATGAGCTGGCCATCTTCGTGGTGGACGCCAATCGGCCGTTCTCGTCGCCGGCCAGCCTCGACTGAGGCGACGTTTCGCAGGGTGGCGCGCATGTTTGGTACGAACTGAGGCGGCACCCCAGCGAAGATCCGCAAGATTCGGGAAATTTGGATTTTCGCTTACACGCATCATCGAAGCCGTCGGGCGGCACTGGGCGCGGCGCCATCCGCATCTCAGCCGCAGCTCGCGCGTGGCTCCCGGATCATATCGAGTCCGGCGGGACAAGAAAACAGGTCTCATGCTCTTGGGTCGGATGGAGGCAAATATGATAGTCGCCGTCCTGCGACGGAATCTCATCACCATATGGGATGAAATATCGCTGTTGCCGCGTGATCTTCCGATGATCCCCGGGCCTCAGGATCACAACCCAGCCACCGGGACGAACATGAACCGCGCCGTTTGGGATTCGCTGACACTCGCCATGTTCGGCGTCGCCGTGACAGCAGGCCAGCGGATAGCTCCACCCTGACGGGGCATCATGCGCCCTCGAGGGAACCAAAAACCCTAGCGACGAAAGGGCCGCAAGGACGACCGCGGCAGGGGCTTGGCGCCGCGGCATTCCCTGTTCCGATTGCCGCTTCGGCCACATGTTACGCCGCTTCCTGCCTTTGCGTGACAACTGCGTCATCCAGCGGGCAGTGCAAGTAAAGCGCCACATCACGACCGATGCGGAATCCGTCAAAGCGGTGCGAAACTTCGTAGGAGCAAGGTCTTCGCGAGTGCCGGGCAGGGGATATTTGTCACCACCGCCTCTCGTTCTCGAAAGTACCGAGGAAGGCCCGAGAGACGAAGTCAAAGCTGCACCTGGAGCTGATCGACGGAGAGCAGTTGCTTGAGATGCTTTACACAACCAACGCGCCGAAGCCTGCCTTGCTTCCGCCGCAGGTCAAACTCGACCAGGAATGGCGGGACGTCCATGGCCCGGGTCATTCTCGCACTCGACTTTTTACTGATTACATGAGCGGATGGCCCCGTTGGGGGAGCCGCAGACGCCCTCGGCCGAAAGTGTCTGGCATGTGGTCTGAGATCGATCGGGTCGAAGCCAATTTACGCCTGCTGCGCTTCACGCTATTGGAAGACATTCAAATTTGAGCTTCCGCACTCATGCTTTGTCGAGAGTATCTCCGTAAGTTTTAGCCGTTCTGAATCGCCGTCGGCGACGATGACGACGAAATAGGAGAACGCAATGGCTCGCAATCACGTTGAACGTCTTGGAGAGTTTAGGGAAATCTTGGTCGCGACGCGGCGCGAAGGAGTCCGTAACGTGCACCATACTCGCGACGCAATGCGGGCAAGTGGCTTTCAGATCGGGGACAGCGACGGCTCCAGCTACGGAGCCGAGCTGAAGGTGCTCCAAGAGCAAATTGAGGCAGTCGATCGCGCCATCGAAGACGAGAAGCGGTTGGCCCTGGCCCTCGACAGCGCGGCTCAATCCCGCCGACCGACTAAACCGAGAATCGTGAAGGGAACATAGAGTCAGGTAAGGCCCTTTGCGCCCGTCGCGTCGATCGTCTTCGGTACAGTGTCGGGCTCGTCGCCGCCGTGGCGCAGCGCCCTAAAAGCGGACGTTTCGCTTTCGGCCCCTACCGCAACGCAGAGCATTTGCTCGGCAAAAATCGCTCCTGTGAACTCCGACGTCGCATGCCGGACCAACAGGTTCGGCCAACATCAGGTGTGACGCAGTCCCAACAAACATGCAGTTCAGACAATCGATTACGCGTCTTTGTTGAAGTCGTGCCATGTGGCCGATCCGAAAGGATCGGCCACATCCGGCATCCTTCACCTTCACTGACTGAAACACGCTTAAAAAAATCGGGCCCGAGTAGACTAAGTTCCATGGACTAAGTCAGAGGCCCGCAATGCGCACCGTCAATATCCACGAGGCCAAGACATCTGTCTCGTCTTGTCGACAGGGCGGCCAAAGGCGAATCCTTCATTATCGCGAAATCCGGCAAGCCGATGGTCAAGGTCGTTGCCATAGCCGCACCTGCGGCCGGCGAAATGCGTCGGGTGGGGTTTATGGCCGGGCGGTTTTCAGTTCCGCACGATTTTGATCGCATGGCCGATGACGAAATCGAGAAGCTGTTTGGCGGCCACTTCTTCTCGATACCCATCTTCTGCTCTGGGCGGCGGGCGAGCCCGAAAAGCCTCCGCGTGCCGCCCTCGCTGAGATCGAGAATGCCGACAACCACTTGACGTTCAGCGCCGCAAGTCTCTGGGAGATTGCCTTTAAACGCGGTCTGGGGCGCCCTGACGTCAGGGTCGGTGCGCGTCTTTTGTGTCGGGCCTGATGGACAATGTCTATCATGAGCTGCCAATCATCGGCGAGCATGCCATCGCGGTGGATGGGCTTCCACCATCCACAAGGACCCCTTCGATCGGATCCTGATTGCTCAATCGATTGTGGAAGGCATTACTTTGCTGACCGTCGACGATCTGGTCGCGCAGTATCCTGGGCCCGTCCGTCGTCTCTGATCAAGCGGACCCCAAGCCCCTCGGTAGGGTAGTCCAGTTATCGCTTCAGACCACCCATGAAAGCCTTTACTCGAGCAGAGTCGACTTGGTTCCACCAGACGCCGTCGTGCTTCAGCGCGCTGGCGATGATGACCCCGTCGACGATGGCAAGGATATCCTTGGCATTGTCCGGCGTGACACCGCTGCCGACCAGCGTCGGCAGGCCGGCGGCCTGCTTGATCATGCTTATGTAGCCCAAATCCGCGGCGTGGCCGGTGCGCTGGCCAGTGGCGATGATGGCGTCGGCGTCGAAGAAGACCAGGTCCTTGACCAGTTCCTCCACCGGGCGGTCGGCGACGATGGCGTGTGCGCCGTGCTTGACATGCGCATCGGCGAAAATGCGGATGCCGTTGGCACGCAGCCTGGCGCGGTAGCGTGCCGCGCGGCCCGATTCGCCTTCGACAAAGCCCTCATTGGCGACGTAGGCATTCGCCCATTGATTGACTCGCACGAAGCCGGCGCCGGCTGCGCTGGCGATCGCCAGGGCCGGGATCGCGGCATTGGCCAGCACATTGATGCCGATCGGCCTGCCGAGTTCGCGGCGGATGCGGTCGGAAACGACCGCCATATAGGCCGCCGTCTCCGGGCCGATATCATCAGGCTTGGCGAACGGGATGTCGCCATGGTTCTCGACGATGACGCCGTCGCAGCCGCCGTCGAGATAGGCCTTGGCGTCGTCGAGCCCGCGCTGGTAGATCGCCTCGATAGCCTCGCCGTCATAGCGCGGCGCGCCGGGCAGCGGCGCCAGATGAACGACGCCGATCACCACCTTTGTGCGGCCGAAAAGGTCTACGAGCGCGTCGCCGCCAGATTGGCCGAGCTGGGTCATGAGAGCTCCATTTGATCGATGAGCGCCGCCATCTCGGAGGCGGAAGGACAGGATGCCAGCGTGCCCGGCCGTGTCACGGCGATTGCGGCGGCGGCGAGCGCCAGCTTCAGCGCCGAGATGACCGGCATGCCCCGGGCAAGCCCACCGGCCAGACAGCCGCAGAACACATCGCCCGCGCCGCTGGTGTCGAGCGCCTCGACCTGCGGCGCCGGCAAACGAAGCGGCTCTTCATGGCCCGGGCCAAACACGAGACAGCCTGCGGCGCCGAGCGTGATGACGACGGTGCCGGCGACTTCGGGTACCAGCGCATCCGCCGCCGCCGCGATGTCATCCCGGCCGGTCAGGGTTTTCGCCTCGGATTGGTTGACCACCAGAACCTCCGCCAGGCCGAGATCGGGCAGCGAGGCCGTGTCGATCGGGCTGGCGTTGAGAACTGTGCGCGCACCGTTTTTCTTTGCTGCTCTGAGGCAGGCATTGGTCACGGCAGTCCGCAAATTTCCCTGGCAGACGAGGATGTCGCCGGGAGCGATCCAGCGCACAAGTGCCGTCTGCGCAACTGGGTCGAAGGCTTCGCTGCAGGCGACGCCGCTGACGATGAAATTCTCTCCGCCTTTATCGACGACGATGGTCGAGCGGTCGCTCGGCAGCTCGAATTCGCTCACCTCAAGGTCTGACAGCTCGCTGTCGAGGCGGCTCCTCATCCACGCGCCAGCGGGGTCCTTGCCGAGCGCCGTCCAGAACGTCACCTCTGCACCAGTCCGTGCTGCTGCGACTGCCTGGTTGGCGCCCTTGCCGCCGAGCCCGTCGGCATAGCTCACGGCATTCAAAGTCTCGCCCGCGGCAGGGAAGCGGCCGACGCGAAACACGGTATCGACGCAGGCATTGCCGACGACGTGGACATGCATGGCTCAGCTCTCACCGGTCGCCCAGCCCAGCATCTGTTCGAACAGGGTCTTGTAGCCTGGCCAGGCGATGAATTGCGGCGGCAGCCAATGTGGCCCGACATCGGATGTCCAGGCCACGGTGCGGCCCTTGCCGTAATGGCCGGCGACAAGCAGCGGCAGCGAGCCATAGTCCGACGACACGCTGGCCAGGACCTCGGCCCCGTCCTTCAGCGTCACCTCGTTAAAACCGAGCAGGATCGGCCAGTCCGAGCCGAGGCCCCTGAGGATGGGATGGCTCGACCCTGGTTTCGGCACGGGCGCAAAACCTTCGGGAACCTCGACGCGGTCGTCGTAGGCCAGGCAATTCACCGGCAGCACGTCCTCGACCGGGGTCTTGTGGTAGCGCGCGCCGCCATTGATGCCCTGGAAGCTGTAGTAACCGCCGAACATCAATAGACCGCCGCCGCCGCTGACGTAATCGCGGAGCAGGCGCAGGCGGTTCGGCGTCGGCTTGGAGTGGACCCAGGTGTCGGGATGCAGCAGCAGCGTGTTGGCGCCGATGTCGGAGAGCACGACCGCGTCATAGGCCGACAGCGCCTCCATGGTCTGTGGAAAGCCGCGCTGCGCCTCATGCGCCGGCATGAACGTGACGTCGAAGTCGGTCGCCTTCAGCGCGCCCAGCAACTCGTCTGCGCCGGTGTGGTAGGTAACGGTCGGAAACTGGTCGAAACCCTTGATATGGGTCGCGGTCGACACCCAGGATTCGCCGGCAAGCAGGATCTTCTTCTTGGACATTTGAACTCCAGTGTAATTCCAGGCCGCTTAGAGCCGCGCGAATACGCTTTTCGGATTGGCGATCAGCATGCGGTCGATGGCCGGCTGCTCGACGCCGTGGCGTTTTAGGCGCGGTATGAAATGCTTCAGGATATAGCCATAGCCGAAGCCGCCGAAGCGCGTCAGCATGATCTTGAGGAACACATCCTGCGACAACAGCAGGCGGTCGCCGAAGCCCGCCTCGACAAGGGCGGCGATGGCGCGTGCATTCTCCTCGTCGGAGGGCGATTGCGCGTCCTGGTCGGCGTAATAATAGTCCATGCCGATCATGTCGTATTCGAGGAACGCGCCGCGCCGAGCGAGGCTTTTCTGGTAGTCGGGATCGTCGTGGCTCGGGTTCATGTGGCAGAGCACGGTGTGGCGAAGATCGGCGCCCTCGGCCTCGACGATATCGAGCACCTCGTGCGCCAGCCGCTCCCAGCCAGGCAGATGGATCGACAGCGGCACGCCGGTGATGCGCGAGGCGCGCGCCGAAGCCCGCAGCGACTTGCGTTCCTCGGCGGTGAAATCCTTGCTGACGCCGACCTCGCCGATCAGCCCGGCCATGATCGGCGGCTGCGTCTCGCCGCCGCCGACATCGTTGACGATGAACTCGGTCACGGCGTCCACATCCATCGCCTTCAGCCATTCGGGATGGGTGTGCTCGAGATAGAAGCCGGTGCCCATGACGATCTTCAGGCCGGACATGCGGCTGATGCGGGCGAGCTTTTCGGGGGCGCGGCCGATGCCGATATTGGTGGCATCGACGACGGTGTGGCCGCCCAGCGCGCGATAGCGCTGCAGCTCCGACAGCGCCAGGTCGGCGTCGTCGAGCGAAACGTTGTCGCGGTTGACGTAAGGGTTCATGCGCAACTCGCCAATGATCTCGATGTTCACCGGCTGCTCGGCGATCGCCATGTCGTCGGGATGGCAGGGGCATTTCCAGCTGCGCGCCCCGTCGAGCAAGATGTGCTCGTGCATCAGCGTGATGCCCATGTCGTCGACCGGAACCGGGCCGAGCACGGTCATCACATGGCCAGTATAGACCCCGATCGCCAGCCGCTGGCCGGGCTCTGCGTTATCGAACAGACCGCTCATCGGCTCAACGGCTCCGCACGGCGCCGCGAAACAAGCGGAAGTTCAGCCAGATGGCGATCAGGATAATCGTTCCAGTGACGATCGGCGTCAGGAAAGGCGAAAGATGCGCCAGGATCAGGCCGTTGCCGATGACGGCCACGGTCAGCGCGCCGAGCACCGTGCCGATGATCGTTCCGCGGCCGCCGAACAGGCTGGTGCCGCCGAGCACGACGGCGGCAATGACTTCCAGCTCGAAACCCTGGCCGGCATTCGAAGATCCCGATCCAAGCCGGGCAGCAATAATGATCCCGGCAAGGGCCGCCGCGGTGGCGGAAATCACATAGACGAAGAGCGTCGTCTGCCGCGTGTTGACGCCGGCGCGCCGCACCGCCTCGGCATTGGCGCCGATGCCGGTGACATAGCGGCCGAATGGCGTCTCGTTGAAGGCGAGATAGGCGATGGCCAGGATCGCCAGCGCGATCAGCGCCGGCACCGGCACGCCAAGAAACCAGGCGCGGCCCAGCACGGTGAAAGCGCTTCCGGGCTCGATCGGGATGGAATAGCCGCCGGTGATCAGCAGCGCCACGCCACGGATCACCGAAAGCCCGGCAAGCGTGACGATGAAGGACGGGATGCCCTCATAGGCAATGAAATAGCCCTGCACCGCCCCAAGCAGGGCACCGAGCGCCAACATTGCGAGGATAACGACTGGCCACGGCAGGCCAAACTGCAAAAGCGTCGCCGACAGCGTCGCCACCAGCGCCAGCACGGAGCCGACCGAAAGATCGATGCCGCCAGTGGTGATGACGAAAGTCATTGCCGCGGCGACGATCAGCAGCGGCGCCGACTGCCGCAGGATGTTCAACAGATTGGGCGATGTCAGAAACGCGTCGGTCGCAACCGAGAAGATGATGCAGACGACCAGAAAGAACAGCGCGATCGAGACGACGCTGCCATTGGCGAGCAGCGCATCGCGCCAGGTGCCCCTGCGTACTCGTGAGGGCTGGGCGGTGTGGATCGCGTCGCTCATGCCGGCGCTCCACCGCGATAGCCATTGGTGGCGGAACGCGCACTGAACTTGCGGCCGACGATCAGATTGACCACGTCTTCGATATTAGTGTCGCCGATCAGCCGCTCGGCGACGTTGCGCCCTTCATACATGACCTGAATGCGATCGCAGACGAGGAACAGATCCTGCAGCCGGTGGGTGATCAGGATGACGCTGACACCGCGCGCACTGACCGCGCGGATCAGTTCGAGCACCGCCTCGACTTCGGCCACGGCAAGCGCTGCCGTCGGCTCGTCCATGATCAGCACGGCCGGCTCGAACGAGGCGGCGCGGCCGATGGCGATCGACTGGCGCTGCCCGCCGGAGAGGTTTTCGACCTTGAGCCGCGTGTCTGCAATGACGATACCGAGCCGATCGAGCATCTGGCGCGTCTCGTCATGCATGCGCTTCTTGTCGAGAAAGGAAATGCCTGCGATGCGGCGGCGCGGCTCGCGGCCAAGAAACAGATTGCCGGCAACATCGACCGTGTCGCACAGCGACAGGTCCTGGTAGACCATCTCGACGCGCGCCGCACGTGCGTCCGCCGGCGAGCTGAAGATCACCGGCTTGCCGTCGATCTCGATGGTGCCGGCGTCGGGAACCACTGCCCCCGACAGCACCTTGCTCAATGTCGACTTGCCGGCGCCATTGTCGCCGACCAGCCCCAGCACCTCGCCCGGCTTCAGCGTCAGCGACACGTCATCGAGCGTCTGGATGGCGTTGTAGCGCTTTGAGATGCCGCTCATCCGCACCCGATAGGTCTGGCCACTGCTCATCTGGAATTCCACGCGATTGCAAGGGATCCGCGGCGCAGCCTCGGGCGGCGCCGCGGCTCGGTCGCCGACGCAGTTTACTTGAACATCGCGCGATATTGGTCGACATTCTTCTTGGTCACGATCGTCACCGGGATATTGATGATCGGGTCGATTTTCTCGCCCTTCTTGATCTTGCCCAGCGCTTCGACCGCGGCCTTGCCTTCGCCGGCCGGATCCTGCTGCACGACCGCCACCACCCAGCCGTCATCGATGCCCTGAACGGCCTGCTTGGTCAGGTCCCAGCCGAACACCTTGACGTCGCCGGTGCGGCCCTGGCTGGTCACCGCCGAAACGGCGCCGAGCAAGGCCGGCTCTCCGGTCGCATAGAGCGAGTTCATGTCGGGATTGGCCGTCATCAGGTTTTCCGAAGCGCTCAACGCGGTCTCCTGAACGTTCTGGCCGTCGACTGTGTCGAGGAAGGTGACGCCCTGGCCGCTTTCGGTCACCGCCTTCTTGAAGCCGTCGAGCCGCTGGTTCTGGATGAATGAATTGAGTGCGCCGACGATGCCGATCTTGGCCTTGCCGGCCATATCGGTCTTCACATAGTCGGCGTAGAATTTGCCGATGTCCTCGCCGGCCTTGGTGTTGTCGACGCCGATGAACGAAATATTGTCGCCGTCGGGGATCTGCGCGTCGATGGCTATGACGGGAATGCCGGCCGCCTTGGCTGCAGTAATCGCAGGCTTGACGCCGTTGACGTCGATGGCGACCAGAATGATGCCGTCGACTTTCTGCGTGATGTAGTTCTCGATCGCGTCGTTCTGCGCGCTCGGCACATTGTTGGCGTTGAAAATGACCAGCTTGGCGCCAGCGGCGTCGGCAGCCTTTTGCGCGCCTTCGTTGATCTGGTTGAAGAACAGGGCCTGCTGGTTGATGTTAACGAGAGCGAACGTATCGGCAAGCGCCGATCCCATGGCTGCCGAGCCCATGGCGATGGCGGCGGCACAGCCGGCGAGAAGTTTGAACAGACGCATTTCGGTTCCCCTTGCTTGCGGACCAGACCTCGGCTGGTCCCGTTGGTGCTACAGGCACGAGGCAAGCATTCAAGAGACTTGAATATTTGTCAATCCAAATGAACGCAGAGCGTTGCTCAGAAAGTCGCCGGCGTGTTGACCCAGAAAATGCTAGCGCGTTCCTCGCCGATGTTGCGGTAATGATGCGGCAGCTCCGACCTGAACACGAAGGCATCACCCGTGGCGAGAGCATGGCTCTTGCCGTCGACGATCAGTTCGATCCGCCCGGCGAGCACGTAGCCGACTTCCTCGCCGGCATGCTGGATCGGACCTTCGCTCGAGCCCTCTGCCTCGATGTGATGGATGTTGCATTGTAAGAGGTGGCCAGGCGAATACGGGATGATGCGTTCGAGCGAAATTCCTTCGCCACGCCGTAGCGCGTCGAGCGCGATCAAAGGCCTTGCGCCCGCCCGGAATACGATCGCCTCGTCGTCGTCGACTTGCTCGAACATCCAGCCGATGTTGGTGTCGAGAACCTCGACCAGACGGTGAAGCATGGGCAGGGACGGCGAAGCCTTGCCGTTCTCGATTTTGGACAGCAGGCTTTCCGAGCAATTCGCAGCCGCGGCCAGCGTCTTCAGCGTCATGCCGCGTGTCTGGCGGGCGAGGCGCAGCCGAGTTCCAAGTCTTGCGGCATTTACGGTGGCGTCCGTTTCTGATTCTGGCCGCCGTCGATCGATTTTGTTCATCTGTTCGCCAACCATTCAACGGTCAAGGGCAACTATCGCGCGAGCAAAAGACCTCGGCTGACGATTTGCAAGTGCTGATGCGTCAAATTCGAGACTGCAGCCGCAGCTGCCTCATCCGGCGAATGCCGCTCCCGCATGAACCGTGCTGATGATCCCGCGCCAGTTACCCCCTATCGCTTGGCTGTCCATCGTGGTCGAAGTCGCCAGCCGTTACCGCGTTTGCGTCACGTGGCGAGTGGACTTGGAACGACAATGCGGGCAAGGCGGGCCACGCAGCCAATCTACACAACCACGGCGCGCCGACACGATCAAATCTGGACTGTCACCGAATTGCGGAGCGCGCCCAGAAGTCACCTGCGGCAGCGCTCCATGGAATTACGCCCAGGGCGCGCAGGCTCTCGATAGCCGCGACGTATCCAATGAAATCGCTGGGGCAGTCGCGCACCGCTTTAGCTTCGGCAATTTTGAAGAAAGTCCAACAGAATTAATTGGACTAGCACATTGCTTATGTAAGTTGCGGAAGCGACGCGCGGTTAATGCTTTAGAAGTATAGATACATCGACACGAGGTGCGAAGAAGCAACGCCAATACAGCTGGTTGGTTACAACATATTTATTTTCGCAGATATGGTATTGCCCGTCCGGGGATTCCTGTACCCGGTCCCGTGGGATGGTGAAATTATGCGGCAAATAAGTGTACCCGCCGTCCACCCTGGACCGCACCGAAGACCGGGGTACGGCGCGGCAATCTGAACCGCCGCAGCACTTGAATTTGGTCTGTGGGTCAATCTTATCTTGGTACCAATCATGGGCGTTAGCGGCTGTTGCGGCGGCGATACACATCGCCGTGAAGATGAGCCTTCGCATGGCATTCCTCAAGTATCTGGCAGGCGCTGCTCGTTGGGTTTCCATGTATATTAGCTTTCCATTGAAAATACCATTGGCCCCCGACCGACTTAACGCAGCTCCAGCAAGCGACGCTCGCAACGGAAGACCGCATTGGGTCACGTCAGGACGACACTTGCGCCGACCAAAGGTCAGCTCTTGTCGCTCCGGGTTGGAGACCCGACCGTCTGCTCTGCGCCAATGTCGGCCGTAGACGTCGGTCTTGCCATTGCCCGGAAGCAGACGTCGCCCAGAGCGGGAGCGATCGTGGTTGCGCGACATCTCGAGCACAGACTAGCTATAGTGGAGCGTTACGGCGACCCAGCAGCAGAGCGATGCCCAACGCCGGAAGCGTCGCCGTCGCGACGACGAGGAAGACGAATTGCAGGCCGGCCGACGCGGCGACCAAGCCGAGCGCCGGGCTGCCGAAGCCGAGCGCCACGTCGAGGAAGACGGTGTACAGTCCCATGGCCAGGCCGCGGCTGCGTTGCGGAAGATGGCTTACGGCTTCGGCACCGAAACCGGGATAGACCAGGGAGTAGCCAAGGCCAGTCAGGCCCGCTCCGATGGCGGCGAGAACAGGCCCGGGCGCAAGCCAGATCAGCATCAGCGCTGCCGCCTCGACCGCCACGAAGATCACAGCGACGCGCGCGCCCCCCAACCTGTCAGGCAGGTGGCCAAAGCACAGCCTTGCCGCGATCAGCGACGCGGCATAAGCGGTGAAGGGAAGCCAGACCGGCTGCCAGCCGCGTTCGGCAAAGAGCAGCGCGCCAAAGGACAGGATCGCGCCATAGCCAAGGCTGCTGAAAGCAGCTCCGACGCCGGGAAGCCAGACCGCTTGCGCCACGCTCGTCCATGACTGTCGCGCGGCGCTCGCGGCGAGGCTGGTGCCACGCATAGGCAGTATGGCAAGCAGCGTCGCAAGCGGCAGGCCGACCGTCGCGAGTGCGATCGCGGCGAAGCCGCTCGCCGCGTAAAGCGCAGATCCGATCGGCGCGCCTAGCGCGAGCGCCGCGAACATCGCCATGCCCACCCAGGCTATGACCTTTCCGGAGTTCTGTCCGCCTGCAAGGGAGAGACCCCAGGCGACGCCGCCGGTGATGATGAAGCTCTCAGACGCGCCCAGTACCGCCCGGCCGGCGAAGAGCGCCGATGCGGACGCTACCGGCCGGTCGAGCAATGCCAGCGAGCCGAGGTAAATGAACCCCGCCAGGGCAGCGGCAATGAGGCCGACGATGACGGCCCGCTTGCCGCCGCGCCCATCGGCATAATTTCCGGCTCCAATGCGCGACAGCATCGAGGCGACAAACTGGCTGCCCGTCACCAGCCCGACTGCGAAGGGGCCGAAGCCGAGCTGCTGGTGAAGATGCAGCGGCAGGACGGGTAGCGCCAAGCCGATCAGGAGGAAGCCGGCGAAGACAGCCGCCATGATTGGCACCAGTTCCGCCATCGCGCCATTTCGGTCAGAAGTCCGCGCCATTGTGGCCATCGATGACATGTTGACAGTCGGGCTGTTCCGATCAGTAACGTTCGTAGGTCACGCGCCAGCCTTCGGCCGGATTGTCCGGGGTGAGGACCAGTTTGTTGTCCGAGACTTCGAATTTGCGTTTCATGCTCTTCCCGACAAGATTGCGGACCACGGAGGACTCGATCGTGATGACGAAGGTCTTGTCCTGGTCGTTGATGGCGACCGGCCCGTAATAGGCTTCGTAGCCATTGGCTGTATAAGGCGTGTCCGGCGCCTTGGCGTCGGGGTTCTGGGCCTGCACCGAGAGGGTGCCGGCCTCGGTGAAGATGACCTGGCCGGAATATGGCACGGGCTTGAGGTTTCCATCGGCACCGGCCTCGAGCGACCTCATGCGCCATGCGCCAATGATCGGGGACTCTTGCGAGAAAGCCGGCGTGATAACTGAAAGCGCAAGGGCGGCGATCTTCAATCTCATCGTCATATGCGTTGTTCCTTTTCTGATTGTTGTGGGTGCGGACAGGCCGTCCGTCCAATCTTCCCTCACACCGAAAGCATGACCTTGATGGCGCGCCGCTCGTCCATGGCGCGGTAGCCTTCAGCGACCTCGGCCAACGGCAGCTTGAGGTCGAAGACCTTGCCGGGCTTGATCCGACCTTGCAGCACACGGTCCATAAGGTCGGGCAGGAAGCGGCGCACTGGCGCCGGGCCGCCCAACATGCGCTTCTGGCCGAAGAATAGTTTTTGGCCGTCGAAGCTCACGCCGTGCGGCACCCCGACATAGCCGATGGTGCCGCCGGGGCGAGAGCAGGCCAGCGCCTGGTCGAAGGATTCCGCCGTGCCGACGCATTCCAGCACCGAGTCCGCGCCGACGTCCTTGGTGAGCTCTTTGATCCGAGCCACACCTTCCTCGCCGCGCTGAGCGACGATGTCGGTGGCGCCAAACTCGCGGGCAAGTTTTTGGCGGCTGACGTGCCGGCTCATGGCGATGATGCGCTCGGCGCCCATCTCCTTGGCCGCAAGCACGCCCATCAGGCCGACCGCACCGTCGCCGACCACCACCACCGTCGATCCTTCTCGGACCTCGGCTGCGTCGGCCGCATACCAGCCGGTGCCTAGCACATCGGACACGGCCAGCAGGTCGGGGATGAGTTCGGCCGGCGGCACCTCGGCGGTGGCGACCAGTGTGCCATCCGCCAACGGCACGCGGGCATAAGGCGCCTGCGCGCCCGACATGAATTCGCGTTGCACGCAGGACGACTGGAAGCCGAAGCGGCAGTGCGGGCAGGTATTGTCGGAGAGACAGAACGAGCCGACGACGAACTGGCCGGGACGGACCGTGCGCACCTCTGCGCCGACCTCGACGACGATGCCACAATATTCGTGGCCCATATGCATCGGGCCGTCGACCGGCTGCAGCCCGCGATAGGGCCACAGGTCCGAGCCGCAGATGCAGCTTGCCGAGAGCTTGATGATGGCGTCCGTTGGCTGCATGATTTTCGGATCGGCGATTTCCTCGCAGCGGATGTCGCCCGGTTTGTGAAGAACAGTTGCGAGCATTTTGGTTCCTTTCGAGTGGAGAAGATCAGGCGCCGTAGTCGGCGTCGCTGACATGTTCCAGCCAGTCCACGACCTTGCCGTCTTTGACCTCCTGGAGGGCAATGTGGGTCATGGCGGTCTGAGGCGACGCGCCGTGCCAGTGCTTTTCTCCGGGCGCGAACCAGACGACGTCACCCGGACGGATTTCTTCGACCAGGCCACCCTCGCGCTGCACGCGGCCAAGGCCCGAGACGACGATCAGCGTCTGGCCGAGCGGATGCGTATGCCAGGCGGTGCGGGCGCCGGGCTCGAAGGTCACCTGTGCGCCTTGGACCCGCCCGGCATCGAAGGGATTGAAGAGCGGATCGATCCGCACCGTGCCAGTGAACCAGTCAGGCGACCCCTTGGCGGAAGGCCTCGTGCCTGCGCGAAGAATGTCCATGGTGATGTCCTTGTGTCCTCAAATGCGTTCGATGCGAAGCGGGAACGCGCCGCGAATGTGCAGGGCCTGCTCGCCCTCATCGAAGCGGCCGAGCCTGATCAGCCCGGGATGGCGATAGTCGGCGTAGAACATGGCCAGGTTGCCCCAGGGCATGAAATAACAAAGGTCATAGGGCTGCTCGTTGGCGAACGGACCGCTTCCCTCTTCAGTCAGCTTGCGCGGCAGATAGGCGATCTTCTCGTTATGCGCGTAGTCCTCGATCTTGAGGTCGAGCGGCAGCATGGAGAAGAAGTCGCGCGCCGACGGATTGTCGTAGAGCGTGGCGGTCATGGTGCGGCCGTTGAAAATCATCCTGATCTTCATGTCAGTGGACTCCTGGCTGACTGAGGCTTCGCCTTCTTGGCCGGCGGCTGCGCGAGGCAGGGCCGCCACCGCGAGCGCGGCGCCGAGCAATGTCCGGCGGCTGAGCGGCGCACGCTCGATGGTCATGGCAAAGACCTCCGGGCCATATGCGATGCGGCAAAGGCGGCGAGCGCCGATCCGCAGAGCAGCACCGCGCCGAAAGTGAATGCACCCCACCAGCCGATCGTATCGAAGAGCGTGCCGCCGATCGCGGCGCCGCCTGTAATGGCGAGCTGGATAACCGCCACCTGCAGCCCGCCGCCGGCCTCTGCGTCGTCCGGCAACGTCCTGCTGAGCCACGTGCCCCAGCCAACGGGCGCGGCCGTGCCGAAGAAGCCCCAGGCAACGAGCAGCAGCGCTGTGGGAACCGGCAAGGCACCGAGGGCGATGAGCGCAGCGGCCAGCGCGGCCATGACCAGCGGGATGACGACGAGGATGCCGAACAGGCGCGTGC
The DNA here is from genome assembly GCF_040323955.1 of Mesorhizobium sp. M0018. Taxonomy (NCBI): domain Bacteria; kingdom Pseudomonadati; phylum Pseudomonadota; class Alphaproteobacteria; order Hyphomicrobiales; family Phyllobacteriaceae; genus Mesorhizobium; species Mesorhizobium sp. M0018. Next base: position 17,771 of record NZ_JAMYVL010000034.1, read on the forward strand.
GCAAAAGCCGGCCGACGCACCATGTGCCGAGCACCCCCGCCAGCCCCATCGCCAGCAGGACCGCCGAGAGGGCAGCGATGTCGAGCCGGGTGACGCTCGCGAGGAAGGGCCGCAGATAGGTGAAGAGCGCGAACTGACCCATGAACAGCATCATGATTGACGCCATGCCGGTGGCGACAGGAAGACGGCCGAGGAGCGCCAGCGCATTGCCAGGACGCTTCCTCCGGCGCGGGGGCAGCGCCGGCAGGCTTGTCCACTGCCAGACCAGCGCCAGGAGCCCAAGCGGCACGACGAGGAAGAAAGCGCCGCGCCAGCCGACATAGGCGCCAAGAAAACTGCCCAGCGGCGCGGCGATGGTGGCCGCAATGGCATTGCCAGCGTTTAGCATGGCGAGACCCTTCGGAACCATGTCTTGCGGCACGAGGCGCATGACGATCGCGGTCGACATCGACCAGAACCCGCCGATCGCAATGCCGAGCAGCGCCCGGCCGACCATGAGGAACGCGTAGTTCGGCGCGAAGGTGACAGCGAGCCCGGACACGATCAGGAGAAGGGTAAAGCCGGTCACGACCAGTCGGCGGTCGATCCGGCGCGTGAGGCCGGCGACCAGCAGGCTGGTCACGACGGCGAAAGCGCCCGAAATCGAGATCGCCTGTCCCGTGCGGCCCTCGGTGATGCCGAGATCGGCCGCTAGCGGCGACAGCAGGCTGACCGGCATGAATTCCGACGCGATGAGCACGGAAACACACAGCGCCATCGACAACACCGCGCCCCATGCGGCGCGGTCTTCGACAAGCCTTGTGTCGTAGGTCGTTTCCATGATTGGCATCCTTGCAAGGCGACTGGGGCGGATCAGCCGCCGGTCCCGTCGCCATGCCGGAAGATATTGCAGAGGAACCCATTCTATTAGACTAAGTAATTCGCATGGACTTATCTGCTCATGATATAAATGTCCGATCGGAGGTGCCCTATGCAGCGCGATGGCATGAAGGATCTGCTCTGGTTCGTGGCGGTCGCGCGGGAGCGCAGCTTCACCAAGGCGGCGGCCAAGCTCGGAACCTCGCAGTCGACCCTGAGTTCGACAATCAAGGAGCTTGAAGCTCATCTTGGCGTCCGCCTGCTGACACGTACGACGCGGAGCGTCGCACCGACCGAGGCCGGCGAGCGACTTTTCCAATCTCTTGTTCCCCGCTTCGAGGAAATCGAAGCCGACCTCGCAAGCCTGGTGGCCTTTCGCGACAAACCCTCCGGAACGGTCCGTATCACGCTGTCCGACCATGCGCTCCAGACGACCGTCTGGCCGAAGCTGCAGCCCTTGCTCGGCGACTATCCTGACGTGTGCGTCGAGCTCTACAGCGACAACGGCATGAAGAACATTGTGGAGGAGCGCTTCGACGCAGGCGTGCGGCTTGGTGAGAGCATCGACAGGGATATGATCGCAGTGCGCATCGGGCCGGATTGGCGGCTCGTGGCCGTGGCTTCGCCGGAGTACTTTTCCCGCCATCCGGTTCCGACCGCACCCCAGGATCTGGTCGATCATGACTGCATTAATATGCGGCAGGCGACGTTCGGCGGATTATATGCCTGGGAATTCGCCAGGGATGGCCGCGACCTTCGTGTGCGGGTGGAGGGCCAACTCACCTTCAATTCGTCCATTCCCATGATCGAGGCTGCAATAAGCGGTTTCGGGATCGCCTATGTCCCGGAAAACCTCGTCAGCCAGCACATCGCCAAGGGATGCCTTAGGCTCGTGCTTGACGACTGGAGTCCGCCGTTTGCGGGCTATCACCTCTACTACCCGAGCAGGCGACAGCTCTCGCCTGCGATGGCGGTGATCGTTGAGGCGCTCCGCCATCGCATCTGACGGGAGGTCGGGCAGTTTGCGTCCAAGCGCCGCAAGAACCAATTTGGCTGCCTCGGGGTCGTCCAGAGTGATCACCAGGGCCTTTGCACAGTCAATTTTCGCGGCGGCCACCATCTCCTCCTGCGAAGCGTTGCCGAAAAAGACCGGTAGACGTTCTTTCCGGGACCGCTCTACATTTTTGGCGTCGAGGTCGACCGCAACCCACCTGTATCCACGCTCGTCGAGCAATCTGCCGATCACCCGGTCTACCCACCCGAACCCGGCAATGACGAATGTCCGGACACGGCGGACTGAAGCAACGCAGCATTTTCCACTTTGAGGCGAAGTAATTCTCAACTATGGTCCGCCAGGCTTTTGGCATGAGGGGGAATATTGCCGATGGTTTTATCACGCAGGGGTGTCGTGCTCGGAGGCCTGGCGCTGGTCGCGATGGGTGCCACCGGCAATATTGCTCAAGCAGCGGCGGCAAAATCCTTTTTCGCCGGTACCGCCAGCGACAACAATTTTGTCTATCGCAAGACCAACTTCGCCAAGATCGACAAGAGATGGCATCGCCAGATCGTCAAGTATTTCAGTAGCGAGCCGGTCGGCACCGTCGTGGTCGATACCCGCCACCATTTCCTCTACGTCATCATGGAAAACAAGACTGCCATCCGCTACGGCGTCGGCGTCGGCAAGGACGGCTTCAAATGGTACGGCCGCGCGACGATCGACCGTCGCGCGCTGTGGCCGGACTGGGTCCCGCCTCCCGAAATGCGCAAGCGCAGGCCGGAGCTACCGGACATGATCGCAGGCGGCGCGTCCAACAATCCGCTCGGGCCGCGCGCGCTCTATCTGCACCGCGACGGCGCCGACACCGGCTACCGCCTGCATGGCACGCTGGAGCCATGGAGCATCGGCACAGACGCTTCCAGCGGCTGCATCCGCATGTTCCCGGAAGACATCATCGACCTCTACCAGCGGTGCCCGATCGGCACCGCGGTGCAGGTCCTGCCGCACATCGCCGACCAGGCGCCCGCTTCCACCACTGTCGAATGATTGGCGCCTCATGAACCGCATCATTGAAAACACGCGCCGGCTGCTCGCCGCAGGCCTGCTGCTGCTGGCCGCATCCTGCTCGACCAGCAACACGCTGGCCCCTCCCACACCCGACGTCACCAACACCGAGGTTGCCGGCTTCCAGAACGTGCAGCCGGGCAGCGAGGAGGATTTTATCCTCAATGTCGGCCGCCGCACCTATTTCACGCAAGGTTCGGCCGCGCTCGATTCCGTCGCCAAGGCCACCCTCGACACCCAGATCGCTTGGTTGGCAAAGCATCCGCGCTGGCTGCTCAAGCTGCAGGGTTTCGCCGACGATCCCGGCGCAAAGGAAACGGCGCTGTCGCAGCAGCGCGCCGATGCGGTGATGGACTACCTCGCCGCCGGCGGCATAGACCGCAACCGCATGTGGGCCAAGGGCTACGGCAAGGACAGGCTCGTCCGCGAGTGCCCCGACACCGCCTGCAGGTCGCAGAACCGCCGCGTTGTGTCTAATTTGCGCGATGTGAGGGACGAGCCGTAGGGGGCTGCTGTTCTGCTTGTGACCCGAAGCAGAGTCTCACACGCGGCGGCGGCATGGCTGCTTTGCGCCGTACAGATCCGCTTTGCCGTTCCTGAAAGCTGACATCGCAGGCGACGGCGCTGGAGGTCGTGGTGGCGCCACTTGCGGACTATGCCAGTGTTGGCGCGAATGGCAGCTTCGCGCGCAATCTCGAACTTGCCCAGCAGGATGGATCGGCAGGCCGGAAAGACTGGGCGTTCGAGAAGCCTTGCCCCACAAAGTGATCTGCCTTGGCGCCCTCTCGCCACTACCGAGTTGGCGTGAGCCGCAGTTCGAGACCCATCGCTGGGCCGAGTTCTCACATGATGTTCATGCCGCCATCGATTAGCATTTCAGAACCGACCATGAAACGGCATTCGTCGGACGCCAGAAACACCACCGCATTGGCAATTTCCTCGGCCGTCCCAAAGCGGCCTGCCGGGACCATCCCGACGACAGCGTTCGCCCGAGCCTTCGTTTCCGCCGGACCCAGACCAAGCTTGTCGTTGAGCGGCGTGTCTATCGGGCCCGGGCTGATCACATTGGCGCGGATGCCGCGCCCGATCAGCTCACCAGAGAGCGTTCGCGCCAATGAAATCATTCCGGCTTTTGCCAACGAATAGACGTGCGTTCCAGCCATTCCCATGTGTGCGTTGACGGAGCCGCTGAGAATGATGGAAGCCGGATTCGAAAGGAGCGGGACCAAGGCCTTGACCAGGAAGTAAGGTCCTTTCAGATCGATGGCAACGCTCCGGTCAAAGGCCGCCTCGCTCCAGTCGGCAAGCGGACGCAAGTCAACGATGCCAGCGTTGACGAAAACAGCATCGAGCTTGCCGAATGCCGCTCCCAGCTGTCGGGCGATATCTTCCTGGGCGGCAACGCTGCCCGCATCGGCAGCGATGATGAGCACATTGTCGCCGAGAGTCTTGCGTGCTTCTTCCAGACGGCCCTCGTTGGTGCCGGTGATCGCAACGCGAGCACCTTCCTCGAGAAAGCGGCGTGCTGTTGCGAGCCCGATGCCGCTGGTGCCGCCGGTGATCAGCGTAGCTTTGTTCCGCAGTCTGTGCATGACGGAGTTCCTCATACGGTCGCCCCCACCCGAGGGCCTTCTTACCTACAGTCGCGTTTAGCATTACTCGTCCAACAGGACAGCAGCCATCCTTGGCCAAATGAAAAATCGCGGGACCGATGACTGAGTGGCGACATTCCACCTGTCGAGACTTTCGTATCGCAGGTCATCTTACAGCACTGGGTCAGGCCACGACGATGTTCGCGACGACCTGAATGTCCGCTCTCCTGTATCCCCGCCTAAGACGGCCGGTCCGCAATCGCCCCAAAAGTTGACGTCAGAATCCATGGAAAAGCCCGACAGTGTGAAATGGGACTTTCACACTGAGTTCATTGGCGCTTGTCGCCGACGAGCCCTACTTGCAGACCTCATGCACGAGCTTATTCGCGCCACCGCTCATGAGAAGCTGTGCGGCCGGACGGTCGGCAAACGCTTCGGAGACGAGCAATACGCGTTTGAAAAATATTATAGCGGAGTTGGGCAGCGCCATCCTGCGCACCTGGCTTGGCATCGAGGCAGGATTCAGGTCAGCCATCCATCGACAACTGGCTGAAGGTGCTGAAGCAGGACACCCGTGCGATCTTCGTGGCCAACAGCTATGCCGGGCAGGGCGCCGATTATCTTTGGAATCAAGCCTACTCGAAGGTTCGGAGGACGAGTAGTTAGCCGCTGCCGAATTGCGAAATGCTTTGCCGCGTGTCTTGGGCCGCAGCATGGGGCGCGCTTCGCGATGACGAGGGCAGAGACGACGCGCCAGTACGAAAGATCGGGTTCGATCCCGTTTGGCTGCACGAAGCTGACGCAAGAGGATGCTTTTGCTCAAATCCTTGAACTCCTGAAAACAAATGGGGTAGAATGCCAGGAGGTTCAACTTCCCAATCTCGACGAGATTTCCGAGATGCACGGACGCATCTTTTTTGTGGAGGGAGCCGCGTACCACTACGCCAATTTCAAGGAACATATTGGGAGCTACCCGACGATTGCCCAAAGCTGGTTTGCTGCGGCTCTTCAGGCGCGCCGGTGGGTGATTATGTCAATGCATCTGAGAAGAGGGTTCGATTTACCAGCCAGGTCAATCGCCTGTTGGAGGAGGTCGATGTCATACTGACGCCGACGCTCTCGGTGTCACGTCCGCGACGCGATGCGAAAGAACTGATAGTCTCGGACAAGTCTTACGACTTTACGATGGCACTGGTCAGACAGACATGCCTTTTCGATCACACCGGACATCCTGCGCTTGCGATGCCTATCAACGTCGATGCCGCGTCTCTGTCTCCGAGCCTTCAGATTGTCGGACGCCACCAAGGCGAAAACAATATTCTGAAGTTCGCTGGAGCACTCGAGCGCATTCTGTCGGCGAGATGAAAGAGTTGCCGCCTCGTCCGACGTCTGGAAGAACGGCCCGATGCCGTCGTCGAAGCAGATGTCCCAATGCGATTACCTTGGCGCCGCAGTCGTGCCCATCCTGGCCGAGTTTGGCGACAAGCACGCTCGGCATTTCGCCACGTACAGTTGTAAATGCCCGTGGCCGAGAGACCAAACTGTCGTATTCCGGCTCGCCCGCATAGGAATTGCCGTAAACCTTGTCGGGTGCATTTTGATCGCGACATAAGGGACTTGGATATGTTTCGAGGACTGGCGGCAATCGCGTCCCAGCCGCCAAAAGCTATTATAGCGCTGCTTTCAGTGTTCCTCGGGCTAGTAAGCGCGTGGGGCGGATACCTGTCGCTGAGGGGCATGCGCAGCTCCCGAACCTGGGCAACGCGCACCCTTTAAATGCAAATCCGTAGGTGTCCTCGATCGCTTTCGACCTTGTGAATGATCGCGGATTTCGTGGCATACCCAGATCTCCTATGTCTGTTATCCGGATGTTGAGGCCGGACACCGGCATGCGGACACCGATGACCTGACAATCCGGCTATTGCACTATTGCGATCTTGCCGAAATGCTGGCCTCCCGCCGCAACTCTGGAAAAGGCAACGCTGGTTTCGGCGACGTCGAACATCTGGCCGAGAACCGGCACGATGCGCTGCGCGGTGATGGCGCGTGCGGCCTCGGCAAGATCGGCAACGGAGCCGGTATTGTTGCCCACGACCTTGAGCGCCTTGCCGATGATCGAGAACAGATCAATGGATGCGGCAGTACCCGTAAGAAAACCGACGGTGAACACTGTGCCGCCGAAGGCTGCCGCTTTCAGGGACCGGGCGAATGTCGCTTCGCCTACCGTATCGACAACGAGATCCGCGCCGCGTCCATCGGTGAGTCGCAGCACTTGGTCATCCCATTCCGGTGTCGAACGGTAGTTGACGAGAAGGTCAGCGCCAAGCTGCTTCGCCCGCTCCACTTTTCGTCGGACGATGAGGTAACTATCGCTGTCGCGCCCGACGCCTTGGCGAATTGCAGCGCAAAGATGCTGACGCCGCCCGTGCCAAGAATGACCACAGTCGAACCTGGTCGAAGCTCCGCCGAGCGGACCGCGTTCCAGGCCGTCGTGCCGGCAATCGGCAGGGCCGCGCCTTGAGCGAAATCCAGATGAGACGGTAAGGCCACAATGCCGGTCTCGGGCATCACCACATATTCGGCCAGCGAGCCGGGGAGAGAAATGCCGCGCATGCCGGCGACATTGGCGGGCGAGATCGGACCACCCTGCCAGCGCGGCATGAAATGCGGAATGACGCGATCCCCGGCCTTGAAGGCGGAGACATTTGTGCCGACCACCGCCACCTCGCCAGCGCCATCGGCCACCGGGATCAGTGGAAAACGGGGAACCGGAAAGTTGCCGATGGCGATGGCGATATCCAGGTAGTTCAGCGTGGCGGCGCGCAGCCGAACCAGTACCTCACCCGGACCTGGCACGGGATCAGGCAGAACAACCGGGCGAAATGCATCAAGCGAAGGTTCAGTGAGTTCAATGGCTTTCATGAGTCTCTCTCTTGGGTGCGTGCCGTGCGGCTCCATGCCGACGTCAGGTGTGTTCGCAGAACAGGCTGCGTCTTGTTTCTTGATTGACAGGCAACCCGCCAACGTGGCGCCTGATGCGAGCGACAAACGATTAAGCGTGCTGAGTGATCGCCTTGTTCAGCCAAGGACGCTGGCCTCCAAGCGTGTAGCCGCCCTCCACCAGAATGCTTTGTCCTGTCACGAAGCGCGCATCGCTGGACAACAGCCAGGGGACGACATCGGCGACATCCCTGGATTCACCAACACGTCGTACAGGTGTGTGTAGCGCGAACGGCCGCATCGCGTCGTCGTCGCCGAGCGCCGCCCGGCACATTGCGTCGCGATGATGCCGGGCTGACATTGTTAGTGCGGATATTCCGGTCTCCGACCTCTACGGCCACCGTTCGTGCCATCGCGTCGAGCGCGCCTTTGCTCGCGGCACAGGCTGCAATGCCGTGCATCGAGCCATGCGCGCTCCACGACGACGTGTTGATGATGGCGCCATGAACGCCGCGATCCAGCATCGCCGCGATCTCGTATTTTAGGCAGGCGAACACGCCGCGAAGGTTGATCGACATCAGCCTGTCGAATTCATCGAACGGCAATTTGTGCGCCGGCATGAAGGCGCCCAGCACGCCGGCATTGTTCCAGATGACATCCAGGCTGCCGAAGGGTTCGAGCGCCTTATCGACAAGCGCCTCGGCCTGCTCGGGAACGGAATCATCGGCCGGTGTCGCCAGCGCCTTCCCGCCCTGCGAGACGACCTCGTCAACGACGGGATTGAGTTCTCCTATCCGGCGCCCCGCAACGACAACATTGGCGCCCTCCCGGCCAAGCCGCAGCGCCGCCGCCTTGCTCATGCCAGTTCCGCCGCCCGTTACGATCGCGATCTTGGACACGAACCGCTTCATGCCTGCCGTTTCGCTTTCGCCTGTCGTTCTCATGTGTCGATGTCTCCATTCAAGAGCGATGCGCCTCATCAGCTCCAGGAAGGCCTCGCCGAGAGGCATTCCGTTGAATGGACAAATAGATTAATCATGAAGCCATTATAATATCGCCAATTATGAGAACACTACGAAGCAGGACTGTTTAATGGATCTATACGGCAGCATGTCCGTTTTCGTGCAGATCGTCGAAAAGGGAAACCTAACTGCGGCGGCCTCCGCGTCCGGCATGTCGCCGACCATGGTTGGCAACCATCTACACGCACTTGAAAAGCGATTGGGCACGAGTCTCGTCAACCGGACGACCCGCCGCCAGAGCCTCACCGATTTTGGTCGGGTCTATTATGAACGCTGTCTGGAAATCCTCCGGCTGGTCGCCGAAGTGGACGCCCACGCACTCGCCAACCATATCGTCCCGCGCGGACGGTTGCGCGTGACTGCTCCGGTCTCGTTTGGCGCGGAGGGCCTGATGCCCGTGCTGGGGGACTACACCGCGCGCTATCCTGAAGTTGAACTCGACATCACTTTGTGCGATCGCACTGTCGATCTGATCGAGGAAGGTGTCGAGGCAGCGATTCGCATCGGCTCCCTCCCGGACTCCGGTTTGATTGCCCGGCCGCTGATGCCTTATCGGATGATGATCTGCGCCTCGCCGGATTACATCGCGAAACACGGTGAGCCGCACCGCCCCGCGGACCTTGCGGGCCATCGTTGTGTAGCGTTCCGTTATTCCGCCGAATCGGCCTGGCGCATGATCGGCGAGGAGGGAACCTCACGTGTTGGCGTTTCCGGCATGATCCAGGTGAACAATGGTCAGGCGATACGGGTCGCAGCCCTGAACGGCCTCGGCGTCGTCATGCAGCCGGAAGTTCTGCTAGCCGAGGATGTCACCGCCGGCCGCCTGATCCGGTTGTTGCCGAACTATGAACTCCCGAGCCGGCCCATGCAGATTGTCTATCTTCGGGACCACTACATGTCGCCGAAGCTGCGAAGCTTCATCGACTTTATCGCTGATCGATTCGGTGGTTGACGATCAATTTCGTAGCCATGGCTTTAGCGACCACTCGGCAGTCACATTCAACCTTACACCGTCATGAACACCTGTCGCTTGGACAGGGGTGCACCAAGATTGCGTCGTCATTGATACCGAGAAAGCCTGGCGGTCGGGTCAAGATTACCCGCCGATACGCCATTTTCCTTGCCCGGCTTGTGGACGCCAGCGAGGTGACCGCAGGGTGGGGGTTACTTGAACTGCTGATGATCGCGGATGAACCGAGCTGCGCTCTTGGGTTCGATTCGCAGAATGTCTTGCCAAGCGTCTGGAGGATGGGGAGTTCCGCTGGCCGAAAGTGCATGACGGCATGATGCGGCTGACGGCCGCGCAACTGTCGGCGCTATTGGAAGGGCTGGACTGGCGGCGGGTCCACGAGGCGCGCCGGACCCGCGTTCCAGCCCAGGCAGGCTGACCCGCGACGAAGTGAATCAGCCTGGATTCCGCTGTGCGGGCCGGTGATGGCAATGACTGCAGACCAGCTTCCCGACGATCCGGACGCGCTGAAGGCGATGATCCTGGCACGCGACGTCGAGAACGCCCGCCTGGTCCAGATCATCAAGGAATTGCAACGTCACCGCTTCGGTCGAAGAGCTGAGACGCTTCCCGAGGATCAATTGCTGCTGGGGCTCGAAGAGGCCGAGCAACATGTCCAGCTCCACAAGTTCTACCTTAAGGTCCTCCACTTGTCGGCGCCCCTCATTGGCGACGCGGCGAGCTCAGATTACGCCGTGCTCGTGATCGGCGTGCTCATCCATCAAAATGCCCCTGAGCACGATCAGCGCGCGCTCGAGCACCAGGCCACTAGCCACACTGCCGACACATAGACGCAGGCCGCTCTCCACGGCGCCGTTCGCAACGGCGAATGCCGCTGGTGAAGTGAGCCGGATGCCAGCGTAAGACGCGCGAGCGGCTGCACGCTCAGCATTGATCTCTGGCATCGGCAGCCACACATGCAGGCTGGCGTCCGATCGCGGTTTTTCGATCACATCGCCAAGCACCGCGAGCGCGCGCGTCGTCCGCACACGCGTTTCGGCCATGGCTGCGCTTGCAATCTCGTCAGCGCGGCCGCTCTCGATCAACTGCGTCGTTACCGCACTGTTGATCCCCGCCGGCGAATGCATCAACGCCCGCATCGCCCGCGCGCAGCGGTCGAACACCTCGCCTGTTGGCGCGACGAGGAACCCGGCACGAAGCCCCGGTGAGACGATCTTCGACAAGGAACTGACATAAATCGTGCGCTCGGGCGCGAGCGCCGCGAGCGGCGGCACGTCGAGATGGCGCGCATAGGGCGCATAGACATCATCCTCGATGAGCCAGAGCCCGCGTGCGCGCGCCACCCGGACGATTTCGGCGCGCCGTTCCAGTCCCATCGTCCGTGCAGTCGGGTTCTGCAGCGTCGGTAACGTGTAGAACAGGCGCGCGCCGGTTTCTGCGGCGGCCCTGTCCAGCGCTTGTGGGGTTGCGCCTTCGGCATCCATCTCCACGCCGCGGAGGGGATGGCCCAACTGGCTAGCCAGCGCCTTCGCCCCGGGGAAGGTCGCGGCTTCGCACAAGACCGGATCGCCAGGTGCGCAGAGCGCCGTTAGCGCGATCGCCATCGCATTCTGCGCGCCCGAGCAGCAGATCACCGTTTGCCATTCCATGCGCTGAAGATTGGCTGTCCGGGTGAGCCAGGCGGCGGCTGCCTGCCTGTCGCGGTTAAGCCCGCAAGTCGACTGATAGCACAACCGGTCGACCAACGCTGGCCGCCGGCGCAGCGCGCTCAGAGCCTCGCGCACGGCGTCGTTCGCATTGATCGGCGCAAGATTGATGGTGAGGTCGATAGGTCCCGTGTCGGTGGTTGCCGGCGACCGGTCGATGACGAAGGTGCCGCGTCCAACATGACCCGCAATAAGCCCGCGCTCGGTCGCTTCGCCATAGGCGCGCGTGACGGCGCCGACACTGATCGAGAGCGCATGGGCGAGCTCGCGATGCGGCGGAAGCCTCGCGTCGGCAGGGAGGCGACCGTTCGCGATATCCGCCGCCATCGCATCGACGAGCTGACGATAGAGCGGCGCTGCATCCGAGCGATCGAGTACCGGGCTCCAGCGGGTCATCATGATTGCCTCATATTGTCATAGGGACATTAATAGAATTGACTCTCTAGTCAATCGGACGATTGTTATGACCTCAATGTGTGGAGCAGATATGTTCGTCCCGCTATACCAAGTCGATGCCTTTGCCAGCCGCCGCTTCGCCGGTAATCCGGCCGCCGTCATGGTCCTCGACGCCTTCGCCGCTGATGAGCATCTGCAGGCGATCGCCGGTGAGAATAACCTCGCCGAGACGGCCTTTCTCGTGCCGGACGGCCCGGACTTTCACTTGCGCTGGTTCACGCCGACGGTGGAGGTGCCGCTGTGCGGGCATGCCACGCTCGCGAGCGCTGCGGTTGTCATGGAGCGACTCGCGCCCGAGCGCCGCTCGGTGACTTTCCATTCGGCAAGCGGCCCGCTCACCGTCTCCCGCGCGGAAACGGGTTATGTGATGAACTTTCCAGCCCGGCCGATGATACAGACGACGATCCCTGACACGATGGCCGCCGCACTTGGGCGGTTTCCGGTCGAGGTGCTCGTAGATCAGTTCAACTATCTGGCGCTGCTGGAGACTGCGGATCACGTTCGGCAACTGGCGCCCGATCTCGCCGCGATTGCACGGCTCGACCGGGGCGGCCTGATCCTTACCGCGCCGGGCGACGACGGCTATCACTGTGTCAGCCGCTATTTCGCACCCGCCAAGGGTATTCCCGAGGACCCGGTCACTGGCGGCGCGCACTGCGCACTTGCGCCCTACTGGGCGGCCCGGCTCGGCAAGACGAGCTTGCGCGCCTTCCAGGCCTCGGCTCGCGGTGGCGAGCTGCTATGCCGCGTCGTCGGCGACCGCGTGGAGCTCGAGGGTTCCTGTGCCTTCTATCTCGAAGGTCGGGCGGACATCCGATGCTGAGAATCTATGGCTATGCGGGCTCGATCAATGTCCGCAAGGTGCTCTGGGCATGCGTCGAGCTCGACCTCGCATTCGAACCTGAGGATTGGGGTGGATCTCACCGGCCGATAAGCGAACCGTTGTTTCGGGCGCTCAATCCTGTCGCGATGGTGCCGGTGATCGACGACGCGGGGACAATCGTCTGGGAGTCCAACGCGATTATCCGCTATCTCGCAGCGAGCCGAGAGGCCGTAAGGAGAGAGACAAGTTCCGCCACCGGCGGAAGCACGTCCTTCGCGGGACGATGGATGAGGCGAGTTCGTTGAAGCACTCGGACCGGTCGCTCACTGCAGCCGATCAGGCCGCGAATCAGATTGTGCCGCTTCATTCTCCTGATCCCATGCTGGGAGGGCTAAAGCCGATCCCGTAGAGAAGCGAGGCCCCGCGAAAGACGTCAAACGCCGGAGAAGCCGCAAGCTCGAAAGCGCTTGACCTCAACATGCCGAATAGAGAAGTGCTTCAGGACTGCTGCAACCCGGACTTTTTCAACACTATCGGCCCCTCCCGAACGTTTGTGCTCTGGCCAATAGTGGTCTGAGGAGAAACGATATGGGACATTCGCAGTATGACCTCGCCGACAAGGCCGTCCCGCTTGGAATGCAGGCAAGAGAGTAGGCGTCAAACGACCTCTGAAGGTTCGTCAAATCTGGGAAATCCGGTTCTTTCTCGACCGCGAAGGTCGATCACGGGACCGAGCGCTGTTCGACCTTGCGATCGATAGCAAGTTGCGTGGTTGCGACTTGGTGAAGCTCAAGATTGGCGCGCTAGTGAGTGGCGCTGAGATTCGGACTCGGGCCATGATTGTGCAGCAAAAGACTGGGAGGCCAGTTCAATTCGAACTGATGGCAGACGCCCGAGCAAGCCTACTTGCATGGCTCGAACGTAGAGGTGGAGCGGTCGACGATTTTGCCTTTCCCAGTCGGGTCGATCATGCTGGCCATTTGAGCACCAGGCAGTATGCGCGCCTGGTCGATGAATGGGTTTCGGCGGTTGGCCTTCGCCGTGAGGATTATGGCACCCACTCGCTTCGTCGTACCAAGGCCTCCATTATCTATAAGGCCACCGGGAATCTCCGAGCAATTCAAATTCTGCTCGGCCACACCAAGATTGAGAACACCGTCCGGTATCTCGGCGTCGACGTCGAGGATGCACTGACGCTGGCCGAGGGAACTGAAATCTGAAAATGGACGACCTCGCGTGGGTCGCGCGGGTGTTGGGTCCAGCGGCTTTGCGCCGCAATGTCGGCCATAGAGGCGAACTTTGCCTCCGCCCGGAAGCAGACACTGCAATTGGCCGCGCTGAAGGTCGTGATCGCGCCAGAGCCTGCAAAGGCACAACTCGGCACACGAGGGCGAACATTCCGCTGCGGAAACAACTTGAAGAAACGCTTCGCGACCCATAGCATGCCGCGCCATGGTGAAATCTGATCGGGAGGTCAGTGAGATCGGTCGGGTTTTTGAGCCAGTGCAAGGTAGGGAGGATAATAATTATGGCTTCCGAAGTACAGGCAAACAACGGTGTTAACGTAGAGGCGCTGCTCGGCGCACGCGAAGCGCTCACCAACGCCCCGGAGGCAGCGCAGTTCAAGTGGCGCGCGGCCTGCGAATGGAAGGATGGCACCCACAGCCACTCGTCGGTCGAGAGCTTCTACGGTCTCGGCGAGGATCAGCATCGCAAGACCACCTTCACATTCGACGCAGACCATCCGGAGGTCTTCGCTTCCCAGGACAAGGGCGCCACGCCCGTCGAATACGTGCTGGTCGGATTGGCGAGTTGCCTGACCGCCGGCATCGCCGCGGTTGCCCAGAACCGGAACATCCAGTTGAAGTCGGTGAAGGCGACCATCGAAGGCGACATGGATCTCGCCGGAATTCTCGGCATCGACAGCGACGTGCGCAACGGCTTCAGCGGCATCACGGTGAAATACAACATCGACGCCGACGCTAAGCGCGAGGACATCGAGGCTATCGTCGCTCAGTCGCAGAAGCGGTCGGCGGTCTATGACATTGTCACCAATCCGACGAACGTCACGGTCGTGGTGAATTGAAAGGCGCTTCGAACCGTAGACTCTCCTGATGAGAGGGTGCGATTAGTTCCGTCACCACAGCGATCGTCGGCGCGGGGCACGCGGGGCTCGCGATGAGCCGCTGCCTCGCGGAGCGCTCTATCGACCATGTGCTGCTGGAGCGCGGCGAGATCGCCCATACCTGGCGCACCGAGCGATGGGATTCACTGCGGCTGCTCACCCCGAACTGGCAGAGCCGGCTGCCGGGCTTTCGCTATGACGGCGACGATCCCGACGGCTACCGGACGATGCCTGAGGTGATCGACTTCCTCGGGAACTATGCCAAGGCGATCTCGGCTCCGGTCAGAACCCACACGACCGTTACCTCGGTTCGCAGCGACGGGGCGGGATATCTTGTGCGCACGGACCGCGGCGAGTGGCGGTGTCGGACCGTCGTGCTGGCGTCGGGCGCGTGCAACATCGCGCGCCTGCCCGACGTCGCCAGCCGCGTGCCGCCGTCGGTCGCCATGCTGACGGCACAGTCCTACCGCAATCCGGGTCAGGTCGCCGACGGTGGCGTGATGGTGGTGGGCGCGTCGTCGAGCGGCACCCAGATCGCACAGGAGCTGCAGCGTTCGGGGCGTCAAGTGACCCTGTCGGTGGGCGAGCACATCCGGGCGCCCCGCGTCTATCGCGGCAAGGACCTGGAATGGTGGATGGACGCCGCCGGCGTGCTCGACGAGCGTTACGACGAGGTGGACGACATCAGGCGGGCGCGACGGGTTCCTTCGCTACAGCTTGCCGGCACGCCCGACCGCATCACCCTCGACCTCAATGCGCTCGACGACCTCGGCGTCCGGCTCATTGGTCGTCTTGCCGGCATCACCGAAGACGGCAAGGCCCAGTTTGCGGGGTCGTTGCGCAACATGTGCGCGCTTTCCGATCTCAAGATGGCCCGGCTGCTCGACCTCATCGACGAATGGGCGCGCGCCAACGGCCTGGACGCTACGGTCGGGCCGCCGGATCGCCCGCCGCCGACCCGTGTCGAGGACAACCCGCCGCTCGGCCTCGATCTTGCCGGGGGCGCTATCAGGACGATCATCTGGGCCACCGGCTACCGGCCGGACTACTCCTGGCTGGAACTGCCGGTCCTCGACCGCAAGGGCCACGTCCGTCACGACGGCGGTGTAGCGGAACATCCGGGCCTGTACCTGATGGGGACGCAGTTTCTGCGCCGCCGCAAGTCTGCTCTGATCGACGGCGCTGGCGACGACGCGCGGGATCTCAGCGATCATCTGGCATCGTACCTCGGGCAAAATTCAATCTGATAGCAGAATCAACGTCTGAGACTCCAGAGGGAACAGGTTGGTTGCCGCGACACCCCCGAATTCTGCGCCCCTGCAGTCATATTCCCAAATGCAGCTTTGGCTTCCAGAAGGGGCGGAACAACTCAATCTTGGGACAGCGGTTCATCACCACTTTCAAGCCCGCTTCCTCCGCCAACTGGGCGGCAGCGTCATCGCGCACCCCAATCTGACCCCACAGAACCTTGGCATTAATTGCGATGGCCTCCTGTGCAACTTCCAACAGATCTTCGGAGCGGCGAAAAACCTCAACCATATCCACAGGCCGGTCGATGGCCGCTAGTGACGCGTACACCTTAAGCCCTCGAATCTCATCCAGACCGGGACTGGGGTTGACCGGGATCATGTCGTAGCCGATTTCGTGCAGCACCCTGAGTACCCCATAGGAAAATTTAGTTTTATCGGGGCTGGCCCCAACCATCGCGATGGTTTTGACCGAATTCAGAATGTCTTGCAGATAAGCCTCCGAATAGGGCTCATCATGATTCATATGGGTCATTTCTTTGCTTCCAACGGGGTCGCAATATCGGCTTTCAATTCATGAGCGGCCAGCGGGTCAAGGAAGGGGTTGCGATAGAGCTTGTCGTGGCTCTCAACGCCGACCTCCAGCGTGCAGTCGCTCAAAGGGCGGGCGACGCAGAGGATTATATAGCCATTGTTGATCTGGCGGTTGTTCAGCGCCCGCTGCGCTTTTTGATCGACTTTGCCGCTGATTATTTTGGCCGCACAGGTTATGCAGCCGCCATACTTGCACCCATACGGCAGATCCACGCCCTGCTCGCGCAAGCTTTGCAAGAGGGGCTTGCGGTGATCGACGTCAAAGGCCGCACCGCCTTGATTGGCGAGAATGATGGTGAAGCAGGTCATACCCAGATGTCACTCGTGCAATCACCCCCGGGATAACGGGTTTCGTGGCAGCGGCTTGGTCCATTTGGTTCCTTACCAAAATCAACAACGAATAGCGGATCGATTTCCATGCCGCCGTTTTCCGTATCGCAATTGACCATCAGCATGCATCCGCCATTGGTGCGGATTTCCGGATAGAACTGATTATCCCACGTCGAGAAGAGTGAGGTCGTCACATAAAGGCGCTTGCCGTCGAGGCTGAGCTGTATCATCTGAGGCCCGCCAGTCACTTTCACGCCATTGACCTCAGGCGCACGGCCGAGAAGTCCGCCCATCCACACTTGTCCGGTAAGCTTGGCGTTGTGAGGGTCCGAGATGTCGTACTGACGAATGTCGCCATGCAACCAGTTGCACAGATAGAGGTATCTATCGTCCATGCTGAGCAGAATGACCGAGATCACGCCCGGTATTGGTATCGGCCATGCGGGATGCGGCTCATTGCCGACATCGACAATTTTTTCCCATTGCCAGTCACCCGCCGCGTTCTTCCACCAATGGATGATATTTGCAGAAAGGGCCGCGCCAACAAAGCCGTGACTGCTGTCGGGGTTATGATGGAATCGCACTTCCAGTGGGATCAAGCCATCTTCACCGAGATAGAATGTTTGCTTTGGCTCCTTCTTTTCAAAATCCCAGAAATGGATCTCTCGGCCATATTTCAGATGACCAACCTCTTCCAGGTCAAAGCCAGGCATGAAGGTATTGGGCGCGGCCCATTCCGAGCTGACCATTACGTTGTGTCGCGGCTGGTACCAGAAATCATAACCAAACTTGATCCTGCCCATGGAATTTTCCCAGCGGCCGACAATCTCGAACTCCTTGCTGAGTTGCAAATAGCCGCCGGGGGCATTGCCCTGGGCGTCACCAAGCATGGAAACGATGATGTCCGAGCCCAGGCAATGCACCGTGTGTGGCGCCGACAGGTTAGTCCTGGCTTTGATTTCAGCGCCGTCTATCACCTTGAACAGTGTCGGGCTGCGCGGATCGGTACCGCAATCGACAATATGCAGATTTGACGAGCGCACACCCGGCACGATCAGATATTTCCGCTCCATGCTCGCATCGCCATGGCACGACGAACAGGCATTCCAGCCCGAGTGATGAAGCTCATCGCCAATACCCGGCATTTGCAAACGCGAAATCACCTGGCTGTAGGTCGAACTCTCCGGGTCGACATCAATCGTGCACAGATAGTCCGGCTTCTGAATGCCCGTGCCGGTGTAGATGGCAATCGTATAGAGCAGCTTTTCGCGAGGTGCCGTCATCGCCTCGGCTGGAGAAGCATAGCCCGGTCCACAGCAATGATTGGTCATGGGTACTTCCCTTTGAACAGATCACTCGCCAGCCCCAAAGGGGCAAGCTGGAATGTTAGTGCATGCTTGGCATTGGCGCTATGGCCGGGGAGGCGGAGGCGGCATAATAGGCGCGCCCGACGGGGTTGACAGCCAGATGATCGTGCGCGAACGGCTCGACGATCATCCACCTGCCGTCCGGATTGAGCGAGCTACGAGCATGCGTGACATGGCGTCGAGGCTGCCGATCTCCCCCACAACAACGGTACAACAACGGGGAAGTTGCGCTCTCTCCCAAAACGCGGCTCCGCCTCGCTTTTTTATTGATCACGGCAAAAAAACAACGCTAACTGGCTCCCGCGAGGGGCCATGCTGACAAGTGATGAAGTGGGAGCAATCCCGTTGTTTTCGGGTTTGCCGGCGGCAGAGCTGGAGCGGCTGGCGCGGACAGCGGCCGATCTTCACCTCAGCCCCGGAGAGTTCGCGATTCACGAGGGTGGAGAGGCCGCGCTGTTTGCGGTTCTCGCCGGCAAGATCGAAGTCGTAAAGACCTTCGACGGCATCGAGCGAACGCTGGGTTGGCGTCTGCCGGGAACGATCTTCGGCGAGGTGCCGATTGCGCTTGGCTCGGGTTTTCCCGGTGGCTATCGCGCCGCCGAATTTTCCCGCGTCATGCGCATCGACGTTCAGCAGTATTATTCCATCGCCGCGGTGTCAAAGGACGTGGCCCAAAAGGTCAGCGCGCTTGCCCGCGAGCGGATGGGCGGGCTGCAAAGCGTCACTGCCGAGCCGCAGAGGCCGCGCGTCACATTGGTCGGCCATCGCTGGGACACGGCGTGCGGCGAACTGCGCCGGTTTCTGGCCCGCAACCAGATTTCGTTCACCTGGCTGTTGCCCGACACGTCGGATGCCGAGGCTTTCTGGTCTGCCCTCAGCAGGCCGGCTCTCGATGGTCCCGTTGCCCGGCTGGCGGACGGGGAGATTATCGAAGCACCCGCCGTGCGCGATCTTGCCATCCGCCTCGGGCTGCAGACGCGCCCGCGCGGCGCCGAGTACGACGTCGCGATCATCGGCGGCGGACCGGCCGGTCTTGCGGCTGCGGTCTATGGCGCCTCCGAGGGGCTGCGCACCATCGTCGTCGAACGCGAGGCGCCCGGCGGGCAGGCGGGAACATCCTCGCGCATCGAGAACTATCTCGGCTTTCCAAGCGGCATTTCCGGCGACGAGCTTGCCAGCCGCGCGCTGCAGCAGGCAAAGCGGCTCGGCGCCGAAATCCTGGTCACCCGTTCGGTCGCCGGCATCGACCCGACGACGCACGAGGTGGTGCTCGACGGCACCGATGTCGTGCGCGCCCGCAGCCTCATCCTGGCAACCGGCGTCGCCTGGCGCCGTCTTGCCATCGACGGGTTCGACCGGTTGATCGGCAAAGGCGTTTATTATGGCGCCGCGCGCAGCGAGGCGAGCAGCACGCATGGGCAGGATGTCTACCTGATCGGCGCCGGCAATTCGGCCGGCCAGGCGGCGATGCATTTTTCCGGCCATGCGCGCAGCGTGACGCTGCTGGTGCGCGGCCCCTCGCTTGCCGACAGCATGTCTCACTATCTGATCGAGCAGCTCAGGGCGAAATGCAACGTAAAGGTCCAGCTTCACTCCGAAGTCCAGGCCGTGCACGGCGAGACGCACCTGACGGCGATCGACATTCTCGACAAGACCGGCAACGAGGTGAGCCGGCACCAATGCGGCGGGCTGTTCGTGTTCATCGGCGCCAACGCCGAGACCGAGTGGCTGCCGGCCGACGTAGCGCGCGATGCACGCGGTTATGTGCTGACCGGCGACGACGTGAAGAAGGCCGGGCTCTGGTCGCATGGCCGCGACCCCTACCTGCTCGAGACCAGCGCGCCCGGCATCTTCGCCTGCGGCGACGTACGCCTGAGCCCGGTCAAACGCGTTGCCTCGGCGGTCGGCGAGGGCAGCATGGCCATCGCCTTCGTCCACCAGTATCTGGCCAATGAAGAGAAAGTAGACCGCAACCAAAGCTAGAGGGTCAAGTAACCAGAATGTCATCAGCCGGTCGATGCGGCGTGAAAACCGCCAATTAAGCATCGAAAGCACGCTTGACGGCTGGCCGCACTTCGCCGCGGGCTACATAAGCGGAGAGGTTCGGATATTCGTCCAGTATACCCGATCCGTTCAACCTGCGCAGCACGCCACCATCAGAAGGTCACCGGCGCTGAACGCACCATCGAGCCAGGTCGGCATTGCCCAGGCGATCGGAAAGTTCGCCGAGCCGGCCACGGATGCGATCCTCGACCATGGGCAGGCGCTGCTTATGCCAGGTCTCGTCGCGGGTCGTCAGCGGCCCCAAGGCTGGCGGGCAGCAATGCGCCCCTTCCTGGACATTACCAAAGCAAGACCACGGGGAATTCTGACCCACGTCCCGAACTTCATGGCCTTCGTCTCGCTGGAATGTCTAACGCGACTCCGTCATGATGTCCCAGCCCTGTCGAGCGACGCTGCCAAAGCCGTTGACGCCAACGCAGGTGATGAGGGCAGGCTAGACCAGTGCAGCAGATCCGCCCGGCGACTTTTCTTTTTGCGGCCGGAGCCCTGCGCGACATGGGCGATGGCTTCGTGGCCGTTCTGTTGCCGGTCTATCTCCTCGCATTAGGCTTCGCGCCTCTGCAGGTCGGCATCATTGCAACCGGATCGCTGCTCGGTTCAGCGCTCTTGACCATCGCCGTCGGACTCCTTGGTGCCCGACACGATCACCGCCAACTCCTGCTTGCCGCCGCCAGTCTGATGGTCGCCACGGGTGTGGCCTTTGCTGTGGTCCACGACTACGCGCTGCTTTTGGTGATCGCCTTCGCAGGCACCATCAACCCGTCGGCCGGCAGCGTCAGCGTGTTCGTGCCCTTAGAGCATGCCGTCCTCACACGCGAAGTCACCGACGCCGCGCGGACCAAGATGTTCGCGCGCTACAGCCTTGTGGGTGCGCTCGCAGCCGCGGTTGGCGCGCTCGCTTCGGCAACCCCTGACCTTCTGGCTCCAGCCGGCCTCGACCAACTCACCGGCATCAAGGCGATGTTCGTGCTCTATGCGTTGCTGGGCCTGCTCGGCGGTCTGCTTTACGCGCAGATCCCGCGGCGCCGTCCAACGTCGGACTCCGGCAGCACGTCCGCGCTTGGCCCCTCGCGGAATATCGTTTTCAGGCTTGCGGCCCTTTTTAGCCTTGATGCCTTTGCCGGCGGCTTCCTCGTCCAGTCGCTGCTTGCCCTGTGGCTTTTCGAAAAATTCGACCTGTCGCTTTCGGAAGCGGGCTTTTTCTTCTTCTGGTCCGGCGTGCTTTCGGCGTTCTCATTCCCCGTTGCCGCCTGGCTGTCGCGGCACATCGGACTCATCAACACGATGGTGTTCACACACATTCCGTCCAGCATCGCCCTGATGCTGGCGGCGCTTGCGCCGACGCTCCCTCTGGCGCTCGCCCTGCTGCTGATCCGTGCCGCACTTTCACAGATGGACGTCCCGACGCGCTCATCTTACGTCATGGCGGTCGTCACGGAGGCGGAGCGGGCAGCCGCCGCGAGCTTCACATCGGTACCGCGCAGTTTGGCTGCCGCAGCCAGTCCCGCCCTGGCGGGCGCTCTGTTCGCTGCCTCGTTCCGGGCTTGGCCCCTGATCATCTGCGGTGCACTGAAGATCGCTTACGATCTGCTGCTGCTGATGCAGTTTCGGCACCTCAAGCCGCCGGAGGAACGGTGATGCAGCCGCCGGTTTGGGGTGTTTGACCAGGATGGGTCAATCGCGAAGGAAAACGTTGGAAAGTTGTCGATCACTTCCGGCTGTCGCGGAGCGTGAAATGTCGCCTCGCTTCCTCGTGACATTGTCTGCCGCACTTTATCTGACATCATCGGTGTTTGCCGGGGCAGGATCACCCGTTCCGTCGAACGTCTGCTATGCGTGGAAAAGCCGCTGCAGAAGGTCCGCATCGGTGAAGGTTTTTCGATGTGGGCCGCAGCGCGAGGGGTGCGGGCTGGGTCGACATCGGCCCGCGTTGAAAAACCTCCCAAGGAGGACGCCGCGGGGTCATCTTCGGCTCTGCCGAGATGTTCGGCCCGAATGATTGGGTCGCGCGCAAGGGGATCGAGTCCCGCTCGCGCCCCGATTATCGGCCGTTACCAGCCGTAGCTGAAGATGGCGCCGCCACCACCGTCGCCGTTCTGCACGACATTGGCCTCGGTGTTCCTTCCGAACTGGAAAATACCGTAGGCGTTGTCGTTGCCGTTCTGCCTCAGGATGGCGGAATGGCCGTTGCCCTCCTGATGGATGATGCCCAGATTGCCGCGGCCGTTCCGGCCGAGGCCAGCAGCATTACCGTGTCCGGACTGACGGATTCTGGCGCCGTGCAGGCCGCGATACTTCGAATAGACGCGCAGGCCGGTCGCCAGGGCGCCGCGGGCGTTGGCAGGAGCAAATGTCACCGACACCCAGCCTCCTGCGTAGGCCGGTGCGGACAGCGCCACCTGGCCGATGCTGCCGGCAACGAGAGCGGCAGTAAGGGTTATGAACATATTGCGGGTCATCTTGGTCTTCATTTCCGGCTGCCTCAGCCTATGGCCAACCTTCCCGAATTGCGGCTGAACCATCCCGGAACCCGTCGTTCAGCTGTCGTTCAGTCATTTTTCCCGGCTCGGCACACATAGAAAAGGCGCCGAACGCCGACGCCCTTTTTCGTGAACTGGCCGGTGCGATCAGGTCGCGCCGCCGACCCGCGCGGCGCAGCCGATGCTCTTGCCATCGACCGCAACTTCGAGCTTGGCGTCGTAAACGCCGGCCTTTGCGTCGAGCGTGACAGCGCCGAGCGTAGCTGGCTTGCCGGGCGCAGCGCTGAAGGCGCCGCCCTGCTCGATGCTGGTGCCGCCGGTGCGACCGGTGCTTTCGACATGGAAGGAATAGGTGCCACTCACGTTTCTGTCGGCATAGGCAAGCGCCTCAAGCAAGACCATGCCCCCTTCCGGCGTGGCGCGGATCTCGCAGCGCACCGGCCCAACGGACTGGTCGGCGGTGGCCATGGTCGCCAGCGCGCCGGCCGGGACCAGGACCAGGGCGAGTGCCGCCATGACGCGGCGGGAATGCTTGACGATGCGGGGCATGGTTCGTCTCCTTGGCTTGGCTAGCGGCGGCCCCCGGATATTTTCCCCGCCGCCAGGGCCGTTGCCGGTTTTTTGGGCCGTGTTATATAAAAAAAAAACACGCCCCCCCCCAAGCCGGGACGAGGGTATTCGGGTTGGGT
>NZ_JAMYVL010000035.1:0-41063 GCF_040323955.1 Mesorhizobium sp. M0018
CCTATTATGTCGATGACATCCGCGACAAGGAGATCGAGGCCGCGGGCGGCGGTACCGACAAAGCATTCGCCTCCGTAAGTCATGCGCTTGCGGCCGGATCGGAGATCGAGCTTCTCGCCACCAGCAATCCGTCCGGCACGATGGCAATCCACCTCGCGGGCAACGAATTCGGCCAAATCATCCAGGGCAATGCCGGATTCAATATCATCAATGGCGGCGGTGGCGCCGACACGATGGCTGGCTATGGCGGCCCCGATACCTACTATGTCGACAATGCAGGCGACAGGGTGATTGAGGCGGTGGGTGGCGGCGCCGACAGGGTGGTCACTTCGGTGAGCCATACGCTTTCAGCAGGCTCGGAGATTGAGATTCTTGCCACCAACAACCCGTCCGGGACGACGGCAATCAACGTCACCGGCAACGAATTCGGCCAGACCATTCAGGGCAACGCCGGCGCCAACATCATCAATGGCGGCGGCGGCGCCGACAAGATGGTCGGCTATGGCGGCAATGACACCTACTATGTCGACAACGCCGGCGACAAAGTCTACGAGGCAGTGGGCGGCGGCAGCGACAAAGTGCTCGCCTCGGTGAGCCATGCCCTTTTGGCCGGCTCGCAGATCGAGCTCCTCGCCACCACCAATCCGTCCAGTACGTCTGCAATCAACCTGACCGGCAACGCCTTTGCCCAGACCATCCAGGGCAATGCCGGCGCCAATGTCATCAATGGTGGCGGCGGTGCTGACATCTTGACCGGTAACGGAGGCAATGATGCCTTCGTGTTCAACAGCGCTCTTGGAGCCGGCAATATCGACAAGGTCACCGACTTCAACAAGCTCCAGGACAAGATCCAGCTCGACGACGCCGTTTTTGCCGGGCTTAAATTGGGCGGCCTTTCATCCGACGCTTTCTTTGCTGGCACGGCTGCGCATGATAGCTCCGACCATATCATCTACAACAGTTCAACAGGAGCGCTCTCTTTCGACAGCGACGGGATCGGTGGCGCAGCTCAAATACAGTTCGCCACTCTCTCTCCAGGTCTGTCGCTTACGGCAGGTTCGTTCCTTGTGATCTGAACGACCCGGAACGGCGGACCTTCAATTCGAGACGGTCCGCCGCTTTATCTTTGTTCAAGCACCGGATTTTTCCAAAGCGGGATGCCCATTTCTGGCTGATGCTCAACCTTCGTCACCCAGCGGGTTCGAGTTGTGTGCGTCAAGTTCAGCAAAATGGCGTGGCATTGCGGTGACGTCGGCGTGTCCGCCGCGCAGCCCCCGTGTTTAGCGGAGCGGCGGACACATGACGGTGCTCAGGCGGCCAAGGCCCTCAGGCTCTCCAGCTGGGAACCAGCCCTACTCTCACCTTTTGGGAGGTTTCCTAAATTGATTTGATTTCGATCACGGAGATCTGCCGACCGATACCAGGTGACGAGCGCGCAGATGCCTACGAATTGTCCACAGCTAATTGGTTGGGCAGTGAAACTGTGGAGGGGCCCGGAGTCAGAGGTTAACGTCATTTTGAATTTCCGTACGAAAGTTGACGTCTAACGCATTAAAATCTATAAATGTATAGCCATTATAAAAATATCGAGGAACTTCAAAAACTACAGCGCCTTCAAAATAAAGTCGCAATTCTGGCATCATTCTGACATCAGAAGACAATAAGCATCTTGTCCTAAGTCGCTGCTGTCAAAATAAGTCACAATCCGTGCAGCATTCCTACAAACGGTCAATGATTCTATCGACGGGTGTCTGTATGTGATTTGGCGCTAATATACGCCGTCTGTAGGTAGACGCCGGGCGCTATCGAAATCAGAAAAAGGAATATTGGATGGCAACTCTGCATTATACGTCGGGTGGATCCGCCACCGAAATCGCAACTGCCGGCTTCAATCTGGCTGACGTTCAGTACGCTTCGCAAGTCGACGCGTTGCCGGACGGCATGAAGGGTCTGGTGTACCTCAACGAGCACGAGGGCGTAACTTCATCCTTCATCGAGAAAATGACCCCCTTCCTCGGCAATCCGAATGTGTTCGGATTCTATCTGGTTGACGAGCCCGATCCCACGGGCAGGTGGGGCACCTATGCAACCGCCGAGAACCTGAAGGCGGAATCCGACTGGATCCATGAGCATTTTCCAGGCGCCAAGACCTTCATCACCATGATGAATATGGGATCCCCGACCAATCCGGATTTTACCAACACCTACAATCCCGCCAACACGCATATCGACTATTTTGGAATAGACCCCTATCCGGTGCGCACGGGAACGGACACGGTCGACTACGACATGATCGACCGAGCCGTGGCTGCAGCGGTGAAGTCGGGCATCCCGATCAGCAACATCGTTCCGGTCTTCCAGGCCTTTGGCGGCGGCAATTGGGAGACTTCCGATGGCGGCAGACAGGTCATGCCCACCACCGAACAGATGCAAACCATGATGGATCATTGGGCCAAGCTGGTTCCGTCACCCGCCTTCGACTATACCTACAAGTGGGGAACGCAGAACGGCGATACCGCGCTTGAAAGCTCCTCGGAACTGCAAGCCGTTTTCCGGGAACACAACACCACTACCGCTGCGGCCTCAGACATCACCAGCAGTGACAGCAGTGCTGCTGCGCCCGCGTCCGACGCCGCCACCAGCGATAGCAGCTCGACTGTGACTGCGCCTTCCCATGCCGCAACCGGCGATAGCAGCTCGACTGCGACCGCGCCTTCCCATGCCGCCACCGGCGATAGCACCAGCGATGGCAGCTCGACCGCGACGGCGCCTTCGCACCTCATCGCAAGCGATGGCAGTTCGACTGCGACCGCCGCCGCCAGCGCCACCACGAGCGATGGCAGCTCGACTGCGACCGCCCCTTCCCATGCCGCCACCGGCGATAGCACCAGCGATGGCAGTTCGACTGCGACCGCCGCCGGCGCCACCAGGAGCGATGGCAGCTCGACTGCGACCGCCCCTTCCACCGGCGATAGCACCAGCGATGGCAGCTCGACCGCGACGGCGCCTTCGCACCCCATCGCAAGCGATGGCAGTTCGACTGTGACCGCCGCTTCCCCCTCCGACCGCGGCGGTTTTCACGCTCTGACCGATCTGTTCGGCAGCAACGACACCAGCCATGATACTGCCGGCGACAAGGGAGGCAGCAGCGTTGACCGGGTGCTGGCCGCGTTGAGCCCCGCGCTTTCGTCCGGCTCGGAGCTTGCCGCGACCAGCAGCCCATCCGAGAAAACGGCAACCAGCCTGACCGGCCACGGGTTCGCCCAACTGCTCCAGGGCAACGAAAATGCCGGCGCCGGTGTCCACAAGAGCGCCGTCGCCGACCTGACATCCGGTCACGGCAACGATGCCTTCGACTTCAGCAAGCTTCAGGACAAAGTCCAGCTCGACCACTCCGCGCTTGCCGACCTCAAGTCGGGAGGGCTTTCATTGCATACGTCCCCTGCTGTTACGGCCACGGATGATGGTTCCCACCACATCATCTTTGACAGCTCAACCGGGTCGCTCTCTCTCGACAGCGACGCGGTCGGCGGCGCAGCTCAAGCGCAGCTCGCTACCCATCTCCCGTTGCAGCATCACTCTTTGATCTGAAAACCGGAGCGGCGGACCTTCAACTCGAGCGTGTCCGCCGCTCCGTCCGTGTTCAATTGCGCCACGGAAGCTTGACTAAGAAAAATGCGATATCGGCAGACATCAGAGAGATCGAAGTTGGTCGCATTATCGCGAATGCGAATTCCGGATTCACCACACCCTACGCAGTCTCGGCAATATTCAGCACTGCGTCGATCTCGGCCATCACCGTTTCCGGCAGCGGCCCTTTTTCCAGCGCACCGAGATTGTCCTCGACCTGCTCGGGCCGCGTGAAGCCGGGAACCGGCAAGGCGATTGCCGACTTGGCGAGTATCCAGCCGAGCGCGCCTTGCGCAAGCGTGCGTCCGCCCGAGGTGAGCAGGTCGCGGATTGCCGAGAGCCTTGACAGATAGTCCGGGTTGGCGGCGCCATCCCTGAAAAACACCATCCATTCGGCATTCCCGCCGCGCACATCGTTGGTGGGCAGCCGCATGGCCGGCGTGTATTTGCCGGTGAGCAGCCCCATTGCCAGCGGCAGCCGGCTGAACGAGACGAGGTTCTCGCGCGCCGCAACGGCCATCAGCTCGTTCGCCGGGGTAAACACATTGAAGTCGTTCTCTACGGCGACGAACCCCTCGCGCGGCGCGTAGGCGGCAAGCCGTTCGCGGTGATCGGTGCTCCAGCCGAAGCCGCCGATCTTGCCCTCCTGGCGCAACAGGCCGAGCGTATCGAACACCTCGCCGGCGCGCTCGATCGGATACTCGTTGATATGTAGCAGCACGACGTCGATACAATCCCGCTGCAGGCGCTGCCGCGAATTGTCGATCGATGTCCGGATTGCCGCGGCAGAGGCATCCTCGGGTGCGATCTTACGCGTTTCGGGATCGCCGAAATAGCCGACCTTGGTGACGATGACGGCTTCGTCCTTACCCCTCAACGCCCGCCCGAGGATCAGTTCGGCATTGCCGGCGCCGTAGGCGGCAGCCGTGTCGAACACCCGCGCGCCGATCTCATAAGCCATCGCCAGCGCGGCTTGCGACCTGATATCATCGACCTCGCCATAGATTGTCGCCGTGTCACGCCAGCGCGCGGGGCCACCCGCCGCCCAGGTGCCGATGCCGATGCGCGGTACCGAGCGGCCATCCCAAAGCATCATCATCTGCATGCCCGGCTCCTCAACGACGCAAGCTGGCGTGGCGGGCACGCTCGCGGATCTCTTCGCGAGAAATGCCGGCATCCGCCAGTGTGCTGTCCCGGGCCTGCCTCAAGCTCGCAAGCGTCTGGCGATAGGCAATCCAGCGGGCGAAACGGTATCGAAGTTCATCCAACATGATCGTCTCCTTTGGTACGCAGAATGCCTGCGCGCCTGGGTTGGTCGGAAGCGCAAAACCTCTGCGCCAATCGCATGCGCGATCGAAAGGGTTCAGTTTGCTTCTTGGCCAGCCGAGGCGCTTGTCCCTGTCCCGCCAGGCAGGATTGTCCAACGCCTCCAATGCCTGCATACTTGCGCACGATGCCTGCTTTGCGCTACAGCCACGGTCGCAAGGAGTTTTTCATTTCTGCAAAATGGATATCGGCTGGGACGATCTGAGGTTGTTTCTCGACGTTGCGCGGCTGGGTGGCTTGAGCGCAGCGACGGGAACCACGCGCCTCAGCGCAGCCACCCTTGGACGACGCGTCACCGCGCTCGAAAAGCAGATCGGCGAACCTCTGTTCGTGCGCCAGCAGACCGGCTACCGGCTGACCCCGGTCGGCGAGGAACTGCTGCGGCGCGCCGAAGACGTCGAGGCGGCAATGCAGTCGCTGACCCGCTGGCGCGAGGGAAACCTGCCCGACCGCATTGTCCGCGTCTCGGCCGGGCCATGGACCTCGGCCTTCGTTTCCGCCCATATCGGCGAGATCTGGACGGTCGATGACGGCATAAGGGTAGAGCTCGTCACCACCATCGACCGGGTCGACATCGGCCGCCGTGCCGCCGACATCGGCATCCGCAGCGAGCGCCCGACCGAGCAGTGGCTGGCCGGCCGTCAGAGCGGCAAGGTCGCCCACGCCATTTATTCCGGACGTCACCTGATCAACGGCATCGCCGCCGGATTGTTCGTCGGCGTCACCGGCGAAGGCGCAAACATTGCCTCGGCGCGCTGGCTGCAAGCCCATCACGGCGACCGCATCGCCGTACGCGGCAACAACACCCACTCGGTGCGCGAACTGGTGGCCGCCGGCGCCGGCCTTTCGGTCTTTCCGTGCTTCGTCGGTGACGGCGATCCGCGGCTGGTTCGCGTTGCTCAGCCTATCCCCGAACTCGAAACCGACCAATGGATCGTCACCCATCACGAGGAACGTCACTCCCCGCCGGTACGGAAAGTCGCCGACCGGATTGCCGCCTTGATGCGGGCGCACCAGCCGCTGTTTCGCGGCGAGACGCCGATCCGGTAAGCCTCAGGCAGATCGGCCGCCAGTGGATCAAGAATCAGATATTTTGGTGGGCCGGACGATGGTACCGCCGCCGTTGAGGACGCCGGAGTGCGGCGCGCTGCTCGTCGAGATCCTTGCCTTGGGCGAAGAGAGCGGTATAAACCGACCAGCACGGGGCCGCCTATCCGGTCACTCGTCCTCCTGCCGGCTCATAGCCGTATGCTTCGCCCTTACGCACCACGCGACCGATGCCCGGCCAGCCAAGGTGCGCGCCGGCGATCCACGTCCCCGCCTCGGCCGCGTCACTGAAAACCTTTAGGCGGGTTGCGCGCGCGGTCAGCTGATCGTCGTCATAGCCCCAACTGAACGCGGGATTGCCGAACTGCAAGGCCGGCACATGAACGATGTCCCCGAAGAATAGGAAACGATCCTCGTCCGTGTCGAACGTGTAGCCGGTATGACCGGCAGCATGACCGGGCAAGGCGACCGCCCTCAATCGCTCACCCACCTGGTCGCCATTCTGGACAGGCTTCAGCAGGGGCCGGAACTGCGCAAGGTGCGCGTAAGCGAAAAAGCTCTGCACAGCCGCCTCGGGAATTACGATCGCCTTCAAGTTTGGAAAGAGCACTCGGCCGTCGGGGGTCAAAAGTCCGTGCACATGATCCTGATGGGCGTGGGTGAGCGCCAAGACCGTGATCGAAGCCGGGTCGATCTTGGCTTCCGCCATGGCCTGCTCAAGACGCCCCACTGTCAGGGCCCAGCCCCCTCCTCCGCTGTCGATCAGAACGCCGTCAACGCCTGGACCTGCAAGGGCGAAGCAATTGACAGACAGGCGAAGCGCCCCTGCCTTCGCAGCTTGCGGCACCAGATTATCCTGCGGATCCCGCAGAAGGTCCGCCGGCATCTCGATGTAACCGTCCGAGAGCGACCAGACGCGCCACCTTCCCGACGTGCTGCCGAGCACGTTATTGGTTTGCGATGTCACGATCATATGGCCACCTGCCGCAAACGAAAATGGAGGATAGGTTCGATTGTCACTATTTGGCTCTCTGCATCCTCTGCGCAAAACGTGGGAAACCGATGAAGATCAATGCGGAAAGCACCCGATCTCGATAGGCCATGGATCGGAAGATGATCGTTGACGGATCTGCTAGCTTCGCGGCGATGCCAGCTCTTATTGCATTCCCATGTAGATTCTCCCTTCGTAAGCTCGTCAATCATCTGATTTATGCGCTTTCGGCGTGTTTCCGGGTGACGGGCGCGCTCGATCCAATGCAAGTAATCATTGCGCTGATAGGGAGGCCGTTGCTCGAAAGCAGTCATCAGATTTGCGGCCTCGAGCTCTGCACGCAAACTGTCGGGCATCTTAGCCAACGGACGTTTCAGCAACTCACATCTCCGCCATTCGAATCCTGATGCTGGAATAGATCACAAGTCAGCCGTCGCGCCTGCGAGACCGCAGCCGGCCTGGCGACAGCCCTTTCAATCGGGTCACGACGCGATTCATATGGGCCTGGTGAGTGAAACCCGCGTGCTGAGCAATCTCGGCCAGCGGCAGATCGCTATTTTCCAAAAGCTCGACCGCGCGATCAACGCGGCGGCGTAAAATGAATTGATGTACCGGCAATTGCGTCGCCTCGCGAAAGGCGGCGGTGAAGGCGCGTCGTGGTATTCCCGCGATTCCAGCAAGATGGTCGATCGACACCCCCTTTTCCAGATCGCCGTCAATCGCAGCGAGGACCCGGTCGAACCGCTGCGAGGTTAGGACCGGAGACTTCTGCTGCCGCTGGCGTGCATGCCCGAGACGAAGCAGGTTCGCGAAAACCAGGCCCAGCGTCCATTCGCGGACGATCGGGTTGGCGGGCGGGTCGCCTTCGAGGCGTCGACACAACTCGGCCACCAGCGAATCGCGTATCGGTCGATCGGTCAGGATTACCAGGTCCTCGGGGGTCCCGCCTGCGGATACCAGGAGCCTTGACGCCAGCGCGGAGTCAACGGTGATCATCGTCAGCTCTCGCGGCTCCTCGATCTTGAACCGCGTGGCACGCTCGGGAAGACTGAGCAGCAGGTCGCCGGGGCGGGTGAAGACGCGCCGCAGCCCGCGGCCAAGATCGATCTCTGCATAGGATGAACCGCTGCGAATCACACGCAGCTGAACGACTCCGGCCGGCGCATGGCGATAGTCGCCGGCAGGAAAGAACAACCTCTTTGCACTTGCCGCGATCACCATCGTTGTACCGGGCGTCCGGACGCAAGTTCCTCCAGGACTTCGATGATCGATCGCCGCATCCTCGATCCTTGATGCCTACACTTTTGCCCGTTTGTCGGGTCCACCAGGCGCATCATTTGCCAGGGCAGTCAGTTCACCAATCCGGGGCACAAAGATATTGTGCAGTGTCTGGGTCATAATGGTCATTTCACGCTGAACTTGCAGTTCCTGTGCGGCGGGAAACAATGTGTCCTGCAAGAAGAGCTCCAGGCCTGCCTTGTCGTCCCATATCTCGATGATGCGATAACCATCGTCTGTGGCATGCGCGATGTGCTGGTAGATGCCGCCAGCGGGCCGTTTCTCCACGCCGATCCGATCGAGGATGCGGCTATAATCTTCGGCCGTCAGGCCGGCAATATCAAGTGTCGTCACTACGGCCATGGTTCATCCTCGCTGCTGATAGTGGTTGTTTGAGGTGGAGTTCTTGGACGGACCCCGGATCCTATTGGGCCGATGTCGTTTGGCATCGCCCGCCCTGACGGCGAGTTTGTCTCCCGAACTTCACCGACAGGAGCGGTCTTTGGTCCTCAGCCACCGAGCGCCTCGATGACAAGACGGGCGGTCGCCGCTCCGGAGAAGTTCTGCTGGCCGGTGATCAAATTGCCGTCGCGCACGGCAAAATCGCGCCACAGCCCGGCCTGAATATAGTTCGCGCCGAGCGCACGCATCTCATCCTCGATCCGCCATGGCATCAGATGCGTACCGTGCGGCAGCGCGCCCATCTCCCAGACGGCATTGTCGGCGAAGTCCTCCTCGACATTGGCGAACCCCGTAACAGTGCGCCCTTTGGCCAGCAGCTCGCCGGTTGAGAGGCGCGCGTAACGCAGCAGCGCGACGCCATGACACAAGGCAGCCGCGACCTTGCCGGCCGCGAAGAAGTTGACGAACAGCCGCTGCAACTCAGTTGCGTCTTCGAAGGTGAACATCGGCGCCTGGCCGCCAGCGACGACGATCGCGTCGAACGCGTCGACCGACAGCTCTGCGATGGGCCGGGTCGTCTCCACCAGCGCCGCCAGTTTCGGCGTCGACAGGAAACCGAGCGAGATCAGATCCGTATCCGAATAGCCGGACGGATCGCGCGGGTCGCTCAACGCATCCGCCTCGCATTTGCCGCCCTCAGGCGAGAAGATCGCGACTTTATATCCGCGCGCGGTGAAGGCGAGCCAGGGATGAGTTAACTCGCTCCACCAAAACCCGACCGGCCAGCCTGTGGTGGTTGACACAGCCGGGTTTGAAAGGACCATCGCGACGCGTTTAGGATGCCGCGGGTCGAGTGGGTTGGAATCGCGCACGCTCATCGCGCCATCTCGACCGGTTCGCCAAGATTCGCCCAAATCGTCTTGTATTGGGTGTAGCTTTCCCACGCCTCGCGGCCCTGCTCGCGGCCATAGCCGCTCATCTTGAAACCTCCGAACGGCGCATTAGGATGGTACTTGTGCCAGCAGTTCAGCCAGACCGAGCCTGCCTTGATCCGGTCAGCGAGCCGCAAGGCGCGGCCGAGATCGCTGGTCTGGATGCCCGAGGCGAGCCCGTAGTTCGTATCGTTGGCGATCCGGATCGCGTCCTCCTCGCTGTCGAATGGAATCACCGGCAGGACAGGGCCGAAAATCTCTTCGCGCGATATCCTTAGGTCGTTGGTCGCATCGGCGAAGATGGTCGGCTCGATGAAGAGGCCCTTGCCGTTGACCTGGCGGGTGCCGCCGCCCGCGGCCAGTCGCGCGGTGCGCTTGCCCTCTTCGACATAGCTCAAGACCTTGTCATACTCGCCCCGCGATGCGATCGGCCCGATCATCGTCGCAGGGTCCAGCGGATCGCCGAGCGTCGCCGACTTCGCCATGGCGCTCAGCTTCTCGACGACCTCGTCATAACAGGCGCGTTCGACCAGCAGGCGCGATCCGGCGACGCAGACTTCGCCCTTGTTCCAGAAGATGCCCCAGAAGGCTGCCTGTATCGCGGCATCGATATCGGCATCGGCGAAAACGATATTGGGACTCTTGCCGCCGAGCTCCATGGTCAGGTGTTTCATCGTCCCGGCACCGTTGCGCATGATGCCCTGGCCGACGGCGGTCGACCCGGTAAAGGCGATCTTGTCGACGCGGACATCGTTGACCAGCGCGTCGCCTATGGTGCCGCCCGGGCCGGTGACGAGATTGTAGACGCCCGGCGGCACGCCCGCGTCGAGGATGACTTGCGCCAAGGCGAGGGCCGTCAGGGGCGTGTCGGTCGCAGGCTTGTGAACGACCGTGTTACCCGCCGCGAGTGCCGGCGCGATCTTCGAACAGGACAGCGCGAGGGGAAAATTGAACGGGGTGATCGCAGCGACCACGCCGAGCGGCTCGCGCCGCGTCAGGATCCTGATATTTGGTTCGTAGCTTGTACGATAGGCGCCGTCCATCGCGCTCATGGCGAGCCCGCCATGAAAGCGGAACAGTCCTGAGCAGTGCGGCATGATGATATCGCGGAAATCGCGATAGGGCATACCCATATCCATCGCCTCGCGCACCGCGAAATCCTCGGCCCGCTCGTCCATCAGATCGGCGATGCGAAACAGGATCTTGGCGCGCTCCTCATGATGCATCCGCGCCCAGGGTCCTTGCTCGAAAGCCCGCTGCGCGGCCGCGACGGCATCGCTCGTGTCGGTGACGTCCGCCTTCGCAATATCGGTGATAGCCGCCTCCGTGGTCGGATCAAAAGTCGTCGAAGTCTCGCCACTGACGGCATCGCGCCATTGGCCATCGATCAGCAGACGTCCTACTGGAATCGCGTTGCGCCGCGCGGGTAGATAATCAGTCATGAACCGGTTCCGTCCTGTCGAATGAGATTGAAGGAAATTGTCGGCCCCATCCCCCGCCGATAGGCGAGTTGGACCAATAGCAGCATCATCGGCTCGATCAGGCGCGAGGCCGTGAGATCGCCGACATCGACCGGCATTGTCGGTAGATCGGCGAGAAGCCGGCAAACCGCCGCCTTGGCATTAGCGTCATTGCCGGCGACATAGCTCGTCACCGGATCGCCGTTGAGACGCGGATCATCCCTGTCAAGCAATTCGGCAAACGTCGGAATGCACTTGACGACAAGCGCGCCCGGCGCGTGCCTCTGAACCTCCTCGCCTACAGAAGTCGCAGTGCCTAGCAGCATCGTGGAAAGGTCAGGCGCGACTGCATTGGTATTGTCCCAGACGACCTTGCCCGACAAATCGCCAAGCGCGTCCATCGCCAACTCGAGAGCCGGCCATGGCGTCGCCAGGGCAATTACGTCGGCCCATCTCGCTACTTCGTCAGGGGCACCGAAGCCAACACGGAGGGTTGCCGCGATTGCGCGCAACTTGCCTTCGTCACGACTGAAGCTGAGGCGAATTTCGTGCCCGGCGAGGCCAAGACGTTTCGCCAAGGCCTTCCCGAGCGAGCCTGGTCCGATGATCGCAACTTTCACAACTGCCTCCCGACACGCGATCGGGCTTCCCTAGCATCATTGCAGTCGCGCTTATTTCACGAATTGCCCTTGCACGATCGGGCGCACTTGTCACATGGGTCGGCGCCAATTGGCATCCGGATCGGCGTTCACGCCCTCCCCTGAATGTGTCCCTACTGGGGACATATGTGCGGGGCGACTATAGAGCAGGGTACCATTTTCTCAGCGCAGTTCCCCAGGGCACAAGGCTGCTCATATTGGTTGACGCTAGATTTTCTTTGCCTAATCCGTCGGCGTTGCGATGACTTTTGTGGCATCAGCATAACGCGATTGCCTGCAAATCCGGGGAAAGGCCGCCTCAGGACGGCTTTCCGGACTGGCACGCCCCTTGCTTCGTTGTTCACGTGCAGAGCGTCTAGGGTTCCGGCCGTGTCGATCACGGTGCTGGTCCAAGAGACGCGACCGCTTGAGATGCATTGAGGCATCCGGCGGAACACGGCGGGCCAAAATCCCGGGAGAACCCTGCACGGGTTTGCTGGCGCGAACCTCTCCCGGATGCGCGCTCCGTGAACCCCCCAAACAGACGTTCGGACGCAATCCGGATCGCAAACAGGGGTATGCAATGCTTCGCAAACTGGCCGCAATCATCCTAGCCGCATCACTCAGCCTCCCCTTCATCTCAGCCGCGCAAGCGGCGCCCAAGAAAGACTTCAAGATTTGCTGGTCGATCTATGTCGGCTGGATGCCGTGGGGCTATCTTTCCGACAGCGGCATCATGAAGAAGTGGGCCGACAAATACGGCATCAATGTCGAGATCACCCGCATCAACGACTATGTCGAGAGCATCAACCAGTACACCGCCGGCGGCTTTGACGGCTGTTCGATGACCAACATGGATGCGCTTTCGATCCCGGCCGGCGGCGGTGTCGACACGACGGCCCTGATCGTCGGCGATTTCTCCAACGGCAACGACGCGGTCATCCTCAAGAACAAGGCCGCGCTCAAGGATATTGCCGGCCAGAAGGTCAATCTCGTCGAGCTTTCCGTCTCACATTACCTACTTGCGCGCGCACTGGAGACGGTGGGGTTGGCCGAAAAGGACATTACGGTGGTGAACACCTCCGATGCCGACATGGTCGCTGCCTACGGCACCAGCGATGTCACCTCCGTCGTCACCTGGAATCCGCTGGTCTCGGAAATCGCCGCCATGCCGGGCGCCCACAAGGTATTCGATTCGACTGAGATTCCCGGCGAGATCATCGACATGATGGTCGTCAACACCGCGACGCTGAAGGACAATCCGTCCTTGGGCAAGGCGCTTGTCGGTGCATGGTATGAAGCCATGGCGCTGATGACGTCGGGCACGCCCGATGGCAAGGCGGCCAAGGAAGAGATGGCCAAGGCGTCGGGGACGGATCTTGCCGGTTTCGACGCTCAGCTTGCATCAACGGCGATGTTCTTCGAGCCGGCCAAGGCGGTCGCATTCACCAACGGCGCCGAACTGCCGAAGACCATGGATCTGGTGCGCAACTTCCTGTTCAGCCACGGCATTCTTGGTACCAACGCGCCGACCGTCGACGTGATCGGCATGAGCTTCCCCGATGGCTCGACGCTGGGCGATGTCAACAACGTCAAGCTGCGCTTCGATCCGGCCTTTATGGCAGAGGCGGCGGGCGGAACGCTCTGACGCGGGAGCGCGACATGCTAGTCAGAGGTACCGGCATCATGCAGGCCGCGGCAGGCCCCGAAGTCGCCCGCCTGCAACCTAGCAGGCCGAAAGCGCGGCTTCGCCTCATCAACGCGACGGTCTCGCGCGGCGGAGCGTTGCTGCTTGGGACGCTGCCGTTTGCCGCCGTGGCGATTGCCTATCTCTTCGCTTCGTCGCAAAGGCTGGCGGTCAATCCCAGCGACAAGCTGCTGCCCTCCCCTGCACAGATGTGGTCGGCCTTTTCAGACCTGGCGACAGTGCCGGACAAGCGCTCCGGCGACCTGATCCTGTGGGCCGACACCTATGCCAGCCTGATCAGGCTGTTCGCCGGAGTCGGCATGGCCACGCTGGTGGCGCTCAGCCTCGGCGTCGCCATAGGTTTCATCCCGCGCGTCAGGGCCTTTCTGCTGCCCTTGGTCACAGTTGTCTGCGTCATCCCGCCACTGGCGCTGCTGCCGATCCTGTTCATTGCGCTCGGCCTCGGCGAAACGGCCAAGATCACCTTGATCGCTCTCGGCGTCGCACCGGTCATGGTGCGCGACATCGCCAACCGGGTGATGGAATTGCCGCCGGAGCTCGTCGCCAAGGCACAGACGCTCGGCGGCAACAGCTGGACCATGGTGCTCAGGCTGGTGCTGCCACAGGTCATGCCGCGCCTCATCACTTGCGTACGGCTGGCGCTTGGGCCGGCCTGGCTGTTCCTGATCGCGGCAGAAG
Organism: Mesorhizobium sp. M0018; assembly: GCF_040323955.1. Classification (NCBI taxonomy): domain Bacteria; kingdom Pseudomonadati; phylum Pseudomonadota; class Alphaproteobacteria; order Hyphomicrobiales; family Phyllobacteriaceae; genus Mesorhizobium; species Mesorhizobium sp. M0018. Next base: position 14,091 of record NZ_JAMYVL010000035.1, read on the forward strand.
CCATCGCCTCCACCGAGGGGCTCGGCTACCGCATCTTCCTCGTTCGTCGCTACCTGTCGATGGACGTCATCCTGCCTTACGTCGCCTGGATCACGCTGCTTGCGGTGATGACCGACTGGCTGCTCGTGCGGCTCTCTCACGTCATCTCGCCCTGGGCTCATCCGGTGCGGCGCAGATGAGCCGGATCCTCGTCCATGGACTGGAGAAGAGCTACGGCGACGCCCGCGTGCTGGAACGGGTCAACGTCTCCGCCGAAGCGGGTGAATTCCTGTCGCTGGTTGGCGCCAGCGGTTGTGGAAAATCGACGTTCCTGCGCATCCTGCTTGGCCAGGAACAGCAAAGTGGCGGCGTGGTCGTCGTCGGCGACCAGCCGATCGTGCCGGAGCCGACGCCGCAGCGCGGCATCGTCTTCCAGCGCTATTCCGTGTTTCCGCATCTGACCGCGTTGCAGAACTTGCTGCTGGTCGAGGACTTCCGTTCGGGCGGACCGTTCGGCCGCGTCTTCGGCGCCAGGCGCACAAGCGCCAGGCAAGAAGCCGAAACCATGCTGGAACGGGTCGGGCTTGGCCATGCGCGCGACCTCTATCCGGCCATGCTTTCTGGCGGCATGCAGCAGCGGCTGGCGATCGCGCAGACCTTGCTCGGCCGGCCGCAGATCCTGCTTCTCGACGAGCCCTTCGGCGCACTCGATCCCGGTATTCGCATCGAGATGCATGAGCTGCTCACCGAGCTCTGGACCGAGCACGGCATGACCGTGGTCATGGTCACCCACGATATCGGCGAGGCATTCAAGCTCGGCACCCGCGTGCTGGTCTTCGACAAGGTGCGCCACGACCCCCAGTTCCCGTCCGCCTATGGCGCGACGATCACCTACGATCTGAAGCTCGACCGCAAGCACCGGGCTTCCGCACGAGACGTGGCCGAAGTGGCCGCGATGGTCGGGACGACCCGACTGGATAACGCAATCGCGACGACGGCGTCGTGAAGGAGGTTTCATGCACAGAGATAGTCCAGAACGCCGGCATCGTCGCGCCGGGCTCACCGACCACCAGCCACGCCAACGCTTCCACCATCCGAACTTCGAGATCCGCGACATGCAGGGCTGGAAGTCTATCGAGGCGGAAGGAAAGCTGCCCGAGGACGGCTGGCGCAAGGAACAGAAATGGGCACTCGACATGGGCCTGCCCGGATCGGATTCGATCATCGACAAGTCGATCCCGACATTCGCGCGAGGCGAGTTGCCGCACTTCGCCGGCATCAACACCTTCCTCAAGGCGCCCTATGTCGAGAACGTCCGCGATGTCGGCAGATATGACGCTGCCGTCATGGGCATTCCTTTCGACAGCGGCACCACTTACCGGCCCGGAACCCGCTTCGGGCCGCAAGGCATGCGCCGCATCTCGGCGCTTTACACGCCTTACAATTACGAGCTCGGTGTCGACCTGCGCGAGCAGATGACGCTTTGCGACGCCGGCGACGTCTTCACCATCCCCGCCAATCTCGAAAAGAGCTTCGACCAGATCACCAAGGGCGTCAGCCATGTCGCCTCGTCCGGCGCGCTGCCGATCATGCTCGGCGGCGACCATTCGATCGGGTTTCCGTGCGTGCGCGGCATCGCCGACGTGACCTCCAAGCGAATCGGCATTATCCATTTCGACCGCCACATCGACATCCAGGAAAAGGATCTCGACGAACGTATGCACACGACGCCCTGGTATTGGGCGACCAACCTGCCGAACGTCTCGGCCACCAATCTGGTGCAGCTCGGTATCGGCGGCTGGCAGGTGCCCCGCTACGGCGTGGCCGAGGCGAGAAAGCGCGGAACCAACGTGCTGACGATCTCCGATATCGAACAGATGGGGCTGGAGAAGGCGGCCGAGATCGCGCTCGAGATCGCATGGAAGGACACCGACGCCGTATACATCTCCTTCGATGTCGACAGCATCGATTGCGGTTTCGTGCCGGGTACGGGCTGGCCGGAGCCCGGTGGCTTCCTGCCGCGCGAGGCACTGAAGCTGCTCGGGCTAGTGTCGGCGCCCGGCATCTGCGGACTGGAAGTGGTCGAGGTGTCGCCGCCCTACGACACGTCAGACATCACGGCGCTGTTTGGCGTGCGGGTTGTCGTCGAGGCGCTCGGCTCGATGGTCGCGCACGGCAATCTCGGCAAACACAAATCCATCATCGACAAGCCGACGAGCTTTTGACCATGCACGATGATCATCACCACCACAGCCATGATCATGGCGACGGTCACCATCACGGGCCGAACGGTCATCATCACCATCCCCACCCCGTCGGCCACAACGGGCCGGCCGGCAAGCCGTTGCAATGGCAGACACCGCATCTACCGCACGACCATGCGCCCGAACCCGCCGACGCGCGGGCGACCGATCTCGATCTCGTCGAGATCGCGTTTCTCGAAGGGTTTTCGCGGGCGCCCGACCCGTCCAGTTTCCTGCGCCTCGCCGGGATTCCGTTCGTCGGCGAGACCGCCGACGGCGTGCGGCTGCATCTTCTGCGCGTCGAGACGCAGGACATGGTCGATGTCGGCGCCGTCATGCCGCTGATTGGCGGCGCCGGCGTCACCTATCACCCGCTGCCCGCGAAACTGACGTCGCGCCGGCGCCGCCTGGCCTTCGTCTACCATAACGGCAAGGCACAAACGCCCCTTGACTTCGGCGAGGCCCGACTTCTGGCCGACAGGTCCGGCGCCGCACAATTCACCATGCCAGGGGCCGGACAATGAGCACCGGCCTTGAACCGATCGCACCCCTATCAAACAGGTCCAGAACCATGAACAGAACGCTTTCATTCTTCGGTAGACTCGCCCTGGCAGCCGCCACAACCCTCATCCCCTCATTGGCCTTCGCCCATAGCGGCGGTTTTCATGCCCACGGGTTTGTAGACGGCCTTCAGCACCCGCTGACCGGTATGGACCACCTGCTTGCCATGATGGCTGTAGGCATCATTGCCGCTCGCGCCGGCGGCAAGGGGATCATCATCGTGCCGTCGTGCTTTGTCTCGGCGATGCTCGCTGGCGCCCTGCTCGGTATCGCCGGCATCGGCCTGCCCTCACTGGAAACCGGCATAACGCTGTCGCTGGTGGTCTTCGGCGCGATAATGGCGCTTGCCAAGCCGCTTCCGCTCGCTGTGGCCGCCTCGCTGACTGCTCTCTTCGCCCTCTTCCACGGCAATGCCCATGGCCTCGAAATTCCCGAGACGGCCAGCGGCATCGCTTATGCAATCGGCTTAGTGGTCGCTACTTCGGCTCTTCACGCGACCGGCGCGTTAGCCGCCCTGACACTTCGGCGCTGGCCGCGAGCCATCCGCACGGCAGGCGTCGGCACGTCGTTGGTCGGCGTGGCGCTGGCGGCACAGATCATCTGAACCGCAGCCCATTCATCTGCGATGAACAGGAGGCGAAGGCGTGATCAACCGGCTAACCGTTTGGCAGCGCATTCGAAACGTGCTGTACCAGATCCTGAATACCCGGTCTGAGCGACCCTGATCTCATCCGGAGATTGAGGCTAGCAGCTTGCCGTAAGCCGCGCGCGCGTACGGAGCGGTCCGCCGTGGGTCGCGACTAACTTCCTAGCTGCAGCCGGACCGTCTTGCCTGACGTAGCCGGCCTGTTCCCAGCTACGCCAAATGATCGCCGTCGTGAACTCCGTGCCGGCGAGCGTGACTTGGTCGTCGCCGCTGCTGGCGGCCTCCCGGGCGAGGTCATGAAGAACTGGCGTGTCAAAGCGCCGAACACATTCGATCGCGAATTCGGCTTCTCACGCATGGGCTACGAGATCGCCTGGGGTGCGGCGATGGCCGATGTAGCATCCAGACAGTAATTCGAGGTCGATTGCGTAGGGGACTATGCGCGGCTTTCTATTCCGAACACCGTGCCGGCGTCGTTCAAGCACTTGATAAACGATCCTGACACTCCACCGGCGGTTGGCAACACATCTGCGGCCTCCACAGGCCCACCATAAGTCAATAAAATCAAACGCTATGGACGGCGGTTCGCCAGCCTTGACTTGGCTAACCAAGTGCAACAATGCCTCTAAATCATTGAAAGATAACGATAATGGTGGGCCCGGAGGATGTGCTAGAAACGTCAATTTGATTGGGTTTTTCGTGGGCCAAAATCAGAAGTATTCCCGTATCGTTCCGTATGGTTCCGCGATGCTCTCACCATCGAATTGGCCGTGCCCTGCTTATATTAGTCCAACAGCAGCCCAACTTCGAAGGTCCGGCATAGCCTCCGCGTGTGTCGGCTGAGCGCACATCTTAGATCACGCGCGTCCTCCGGCGCGGCTCGGCCCTGCAACGGCGAATCTAGGACGATCCGCGCTGCTGTAACGTCGCACGCCCATAGGAATCGAGGACACGGGTGATGCTGCCAATCAGCAGGTCATACGCGACGGGCTCGATCCGACCTGCCGCAACCTCGGCATCGAGTTGCCCCAGATACTGACTGATCAAAGGGCGGGGAATGTCCCTGTCGCCCAGAAAATCCAGCAGCGTCTGTGCCGCGTGCTGTGCGTCGGGCGTCGGCCAGTAGTAACGGATGCGGTCGCTGAAGGAGAAGTGCCGCTGCACGCGCTGCTCGTCCGGCGTACCCGGATAGTATTTCTGCCAATTGTCCGGCGAGGCAAGCATGACGCGCTCCATCGCCGCCGGTAGGCTTTCACGAGACGGGTCTGGCGCAAGCACGTCGGCGATGTGGCTCAGCCCGTACAACGCCTCGCGCAGCGCGAAGGTGAGCCAGGGTCCAACCTTGAGGATGGCGAAGCCGTCGCGCACCAGAGCCCCAAGGGCCTCGTTTGGCTGGTAGTCGGTCGAATGCGCCTCGAAGACGAATTGCGGCATGGGCCCGAGCACGGCGACCAGCTGCGTCGCCTTCCGCGGCGCGTAGGCGATGATCTCGGCATTACCGAATTCGACGCCCGGCTGGACGACGACGCCGACCGCACGCGCAAAGGCAGCATCGAGGCCGGCGCGCGAAAATGCCTGTCGGTGGATCTCGACGGTGCGCAGGGCGTCATCGGGTTCGGTGACATGCATATGATCGAGCGCTTCGAGCGCGCCGCCCGGCACCGGAACTTCGGTGCCGATGATGTAGACCGGTTTCTCGCCGCCAATGCGTTCGACCGCCGCCTCGGCGACGGCCGCAAGCGCGGCGGCGCGTGCAGCGATGGTCTCGTCGGCAAGCGCGGCTGGATCGTCGGCGCAAGCCATGCTGGTGTCGAGATGCAGCTTGGTGAAGCCGGCGCCGGCGTAGGCGTCGATCATCGCCTTCGCCTTCGTCATCGCCTCGGCGGAAGGAAGATGCTTCCACGGATTGGGACCGAGATGGTCGCCGCCGAGGATCAGGCGATCGAGCGGAAAGCCGGCCCTTTGCGCATGGCCCTCGACGAAGCTGCGGAAGCCGGCGGGCGTCATGCCGGTGTAGCCGCCCTCGTGATTGACCTGGTTGCAGGTCGCCTCGATCAGCACATCGGAACCGCGCGACGCGCCGTGGCGGAGCGCGGCCTCGATCACCAGCGGATGCGCCGAACAGATCGAGGCGATGCCGCCTTTCTCACCCGCGGCGCGCTTCACCGCGATGCTGGCAAATCTCTGCATCGCGGCCCTCACGGCTGGCCCTTCCCGGCGGTGGTTGCGAAAGCCTCAACCTCGGCCAGCGGAAAGATACCTTCCATCGGCCCCTTGCGAGTAACGGCTAGCGCGCCACACGCATTGGCGATCCTGAGCGCCTGGGCGGGTGCCGCACCACGAAGCCAGAATGAGACGAAGGCAGCGCCGAAACAGTCACCGGCGCCGGTCGGATCGACCTCGTTGATGGCAAAGCCCGGCAAGGCCACCGTGCCGTGACGGTCGTGGAAGGCGGCGCCGTCGGCGCCCTTCTTGAGGACGACGCAGGAAACGCCGCGCTGCAGGAGGTCGTCGACCGCGCCCTTTTCGTCGCCGGCCGACGAAAACAGGAACAGTTCGTTGCCGCTCGGCAGGAAGACATCGGTTTGCTTGAGCACTTGGTCGAGCGCTTCGCGCATGCTGGAGGCCTGCATGATCTCGCGACGAATGTTGGGGTCGAAGGACACCGTCCCGCCCTTGGCCTTCACCGTTTGGATCGCCGACAACGCGACATCGGTGGCGCGGTCGGAGAACAGTGACGAGCCCATGATATGGACATGGTCGGCGCCGGCCAGCATGCTTGTCGCAGCGGCATCGATCCCGACCAGGCCGGCGGCGCTGTTGCGGATGTTGAAGACAAAGTGCCGGCTGCCATCCGCCCGGTAGGTGACGAAGGCGGTGCCCGTCGCGTGGCCCTTGTGAACCGCGATCGCCGACACGTCAGCTCCCAGGGTCCGCAGCCGCTCGATGTTCAACTGGCCGAAATCGTCCTCGCCGACCGCGCCGATCAGGCCGGCGGGTTGGCCGAGCGCTGCGGCCTGGCCGATGAAGATGGCGGGCGCGCCGGACGGATAAGGCCCCAGCAGCGGGCCCGGTTCGAGAAAGCTCTGGCCGATACGCTCGGCCATGATCTCGACGAGGATCTCGCCGGCTGAGACCAGCTTCTTCATCGCGGAATTCCTCCCGGCGTTTTCGCTCCAGTCCGACTGGGACTTCAGTCGCGCACAATTGTGCCTGGCGGCAACCGACATCCAGAGTCAATACGGCTTGCACTTTTTGCGCCAATTAATAAATTTACGCGTGGAATAATTTTATTATACGCGTTAAAACAGCTACAGTTTTCTGTAAAATTTTGCCTTGCGGTTGCACGTCGGCGCACCGTAAGTAGGTGCCGGACAGCACAAGGAACGAGGTTTCCGGAAGGCGGGGAATCGCTGGCGATGAAGCACAAGACGATGGAGGATTTCGCCCGCTCGTGTGGCGTCTCCAGGCCGACCTTGTCGAAATATTTCGACGATCCGACCAGCGTCAAGCCGGCGACGCGAAAGCGCATCGAGGAAGCGCTGCGCTCGTCCGACTACCAGCCCAATTTGTTCGCGCGCAACCTCAACCGCAAGCGTACCCGCAGCATCGGCATCATGGTGCCGACGGTGGCCGATCCCTTCTATTCGGAGATGGTCAGCCGCATAGAACTCAGGCTGCGCGACGAGGGCTACTGGCCGATCGTGATCTCCTCGCACGGCTCGCGCGAACTCGAAGTGGAGGCAACGCGAACGATCCTGTCGCTGAAAGTCTCCGGCGCGCTGATCGCACCGCTCGGCGTGCGCTCGGACCACCGCACGCTGGAAAAGCTGACGCAGGCGATCCCGGTCGTCTATTTCGACACCTATCTCGAAGGCGGGACGCCGTTCGTCGGCAACAACAACGCACAGAGCGTCTCGACCATCGTCGATTATCTTTGCCGGTCCGGCGGCGCCCCGGTCTATTTCGACATCCCGCATGTCAACCACAACTCGCCGGAACGGCTGGAGAGCTATGTCGCCTCGATGAAGCGGCTCGGGCATGAGCCGGTCGTCATCGGCAACACCGAGGACTACACTTGGGATTTCGAACGGATCGGCTACGAGCAGACGGAAACGATGCTCGACAATGGCGGCCTGGCGGGAAAGACCATCCTGTGCAACAACGACCGCTTGGCCTTTGGCGTGATGGCCGCCGCCTATGCGCGCGGACTCAAGATCGGCCGCAAGGGCGATTGCGACCTGCGGGTAGCCGCCCATGACGATCATCCACTCAGCCGCTACACCTGCCCCGGTCTCACCACCATGGCGCAGGACTTCGCCTCGATGGCCGGGCGCAGCGTCGAGATGCTGCTGGCGGTGCTTGAGGAGGACTACACGGCGGTCGCACCCAAAGTCAGTCTCGATGCGACGCTGGTGATGCGTCAGTCGGCCTGATCTTTCTCAAAAGCCGAATCGAAGCCGCGCCATGCGGCGACCGCAGCGCCAACAGCCTGTCGCGCTGCCGTGCCATGGCGGCCCATGGAAACAAAACCATGGATCTGGCCTGGCCAACGCCGCAGCACGACCGGCACACCGTCATCTTGCAGACGCCCGGCGTAGGCCTCGCCTTCATCAGCGAGGATGTCGTGACCGGCGATGGCGACGAAGGCTGGCGCCGCGCCGGCGAGGCTTTCCGCCCTGAGTGGCGAGGCGCGCCAGTCGTCGATGTCGGCGGCATAGCGGACATAGTGATCGCGAAACCAGGCCATGGTCGAGGCGGTCAGGCCAAAACCTTCGGCGAAGCGGCGATAGCTGTCCGCCGTCTGCGCGGCATCAGTGTTGGGATAGAACAGCAGCTGCGCGGTCAACGGAATAGGATCGCCCCGCGCGAGAAGACTAAGCACCGTGGCGAGATTGCCGCCGGCGCTGTCGCCGGCAACGGCAATGCGCCGAGCGTCGATGCCGAGATCGCCAGGTGCCTCTTGTATGAAGGAGAGCACGGCGCGGCAATCCTCGACCGCGGCCGGGAATTTGTGCTCCGGCGCCAGCCGGTAGGCGGGCGAAACGACGACGCAAGCCGCCATATTGGCGAACCAGCGGCAGATCTCGTCATGGGAATCGAGATTGCCGATCACCCAGCCGCCGCCATGCAGGTAAAGCAGCGCCGGGGCAGTTGCATCAGGCGCGTCCTGCCCGCGATAGATCCTGAGCGTCAGCGAACCGCCGGGTCCAAAGATGGCGCGCTCAGTGACCGAAGCCACCGGCTCGCGCTCACCCTGCTGGTCCGGAAGGCCTTCTTCGTAGGCACGGCGTGCCTGTTGCGGTGTACCGGTCTCGAATGGCAAGGCGTCGGCCTGCCGGCCGAGCTCGAGCACATGCCGGGCTTCCGGGTCGAGTGGGGACAGGGACGGCGCTGAAGGCGATGTCATCATGGATCTCCCTCCCGGTCAGGCAATCAGACCTGCCGCCTCGTCCTCGCCGAGCAGCGGCGGCTGGTCGACGGTCCCATTGACGGCAATTGAGCCGCGGCTTTCGCCCGAGGCCAGGATCGCCTCCATGATCTCCAGAACATGCAGCGCCAGATCGCCGGAGGCGCGGGGCTTGCGCCCATCGGCCAGCGCCCGCGCAAGATCGGCGACGCCTAGCATGCGGTAGTTGGCGCGGTCGGGTGCGACATAGGGCCAGTTGCGCGCACCGTAGAGTTCGGCCTCGCTGGCGAAATCGGCCCAGTCGTCGCCGCGCGCCGAGAGCGAAACTGTGCCGCCGAATGTGTCGGGATCGGGCAATCGCAGCGAGCCTTCAGTGCCGTGCAGTTCGATCGGATGGTTGGAGTGCTTGAACACGTCCCAGGACGCGCCGAAGGTGATGGTGGCGCCAGAGCGGAACTCCAGCAGGGACAGGATGGTGGTCGGCGTGCCGACCTTGAAGCTGGTGTTCTTGTAAGGACCTTCGGCTGATATCAGCCGTTCCTCCTGGCCGCGCGTCGCCATCGCCATGACGCGCTCGACCGGGCCGAGCAGGTTGACCAGCATCGTCAGGTAGTAAGGGCCCATGTCGAAGACCGGGCCGCCGCCTGGCTGATAGTAGAATTGCGGATTGGGATGCCAGTGCTCCATGCCGCGCCCCATCATGAAGGCGGTGCCGGTCACAGCGCGGCCGATCGCACCCTCATCCATCAGCCGGCGCGCCCGCCGTCCGGCAGCGCCGAGGAAGGTGTCGGGAGCCGAGCCGAGCTGCAACCCGCGCGCCCTCGCCTCTTCGACCAGCCGGCGGCCGTCGGCGGCCGATGTCGCCAAAGGCTTTTCGGTAAAGACGTGTTTTCCCGCCGAAAGCGCCGAAAGCGAAATGTCGAAATGCGCTGCCGGTATCGTCAAATTGAGAACAAGATCGATGTCCGGGTCGGCCAGCAGCGCGTCGACGCCGAGTGCGCGGATGCCATACTCCCTGGCGCGCAGCGCAGCCATATCGGCCGAAATGTCGGCGCAGGCGCTGAGCTCTACCCCGCCGAAGAGAGCCGCATTGCGCAAATAGGTCATCGAGATGTTGCCGCATCCGATGACGCCGACGCCGAGCTTTGTCTTTGATTTTCTGTGCATTTCAGATCGTACCTCTAACGCGGTCATGGCCTGGCTACGGCAAGGTTCATAGTCGAAAGCCGCTATATAACATTTTAAATCTTGACGCGCGTAAAATTTTTATAGAGCATGTGAGAACGCTGGCGCAGCATTGGAGGCCGCCAGCCTTGAGGAGGAGAACATGACTGACATGAAAAACGGCCAACGGCCGATGCGAATCCCGTGGGTCATGCGCGCACTGGATCTTTCCGTCGCGGTAGGAATCGAGACGGGTTCAGGCATAGATCACCTTGGCCCTGATCCTATCAAGCTGGCTGCGTATTGGACCGGGCAGGCCATCGTCGGTGATCACCACATCGACGGCCGACAGCGAAAATGCCTTGGAGGTCCCGCTGACGCCCCATTTGCTCGAATCGGCGAGGAGGACAACGCGCCGGGCCATGCGAACGAGGTTTCGCTTCGTTCGCGCCATGTCTTCGTTCACGTCGACCACATCCAGTGACGAGTCTATCGCATGCGCTCCAACAAAGACCTGATGCGCTACCAAGCCGCCGAGAGCCGTATCGGCATCGGTGATCAGTGTGCTCACCGTGTCGGGATAGACCCGGCCGCCGATCATATGAACGTCGAGCCCGGGACGATGCATAAGGTGCTGCACGATATTCATGGCCGTGGCCGCGACCACGACATTGCTGAGCGGCGGTAACTGCATGGCAAGCTGCATCAATGTCGAGCCGCCGTCGAAGATGACCGATTGGTTGTCCTCGAAGAGGTCTACCGCCGCCCGGGCGATGCGCTTCTTTGCGTCGAGGTTCGCTTGCATCCGCCGGGCGAACGCGGCCGTAGTCGAATCGGTGGTACGGGTCACCGCCCCTCCACGGGTCTTGGTCAGTAGTCCCTTTCGGTCCAGTATCTCGAGGTCGGAGCGCACCGTGACTTCCGACACGCCAAACCCGTCTGACAGGTCCTTCGTGCGAACCTGTCCGCTGCGTTGCACCTCACCCAGGATCGATTGGCGTCTCTGCTCCGACAACATTGCCCTGCCCTTGCCTCCCTGCGCCAAGCAACCGCTCTGGCCTCGGCTCACCTTAGCAAAAATACGCAAATTCGAAAGCTTTCGAAAGATTGTTTTTCTTATTTCTTTCGGAAACACTGGGTCCAGGATTTTGAAATCAAACGATTGGGGAATTTTGAACTCATGAGCCTAGGAACCAAGGTGCGTCTTGCGCGCCTCTTCTCGCATCCATCGGGAAACCTTTTTGGCGGCGCGGTCGACCACTTCGTCGGCTATGGCGACGTGCGCAAAGGCGGCCTTGCCGACCTGCCGGGTGCGCTTGCCCGCGTCATGGCGGGCAAACCCGACTACGTCAGCATCCAGCCTGGCACCGCGCGCCATCTGTGGCCGCAATATGCGGGCAAGGCTTCCCTGGTGATTCAGGCGGGCTGCTTCACTCCGGACGATCGCGTCAGCGAGTTGATCGCAACGCCCGAGGATGCGGTGCGCGCCGGGGCCGATGCGTTGGCCGTGGCCATTCCGGTGCGCGGCGCGACCGAGGGCAAATACATACGCTGGCTCACCGATTCGGTAAATGCGGCGGCGCGCTACGGCATGCCTGTGGTGGCGCACATCTACCCACGCGATTTCACCGACGGAGCAAAAATCGTCTTCACCCCCGACGAGATCGCCTATGCGGCGCGCATCGGCTACGAGTCCGGCGTCGACGTCATCAAGATCGGCTACACGGGCGATTTCGAGTCGTTCCGAGAGACCGTCCGGACCTGCCCGGTGCCGGTTGTGATCGCGGGTGGTCCGAAAACCGATACGCTGCTCGGCGCGCTTAAGCAGACGGCGGACGCCATCCGTGCCGGCGCACGCGGTGCCGTGGTAGGCCGCAATCTCTGGGGGCATGGCGATCCGGAGAAGGCTGCGCTTGCCTTTCGGGGCGTCATCCATGACGGCCTTTCGGCGCAAGACGCCCTGGCAAAGGCGGGTGCCTGAACGATGCCCACCGTCCCTTCAATCCTCGGCTTCGGCGCTATTGCGATCGACGACATCGTCTATGTCGATCAGCCGTTGTCGGCGGGCAAGGGGAAGGTTCTGCATAGTGCCCGGTCTTTCGGGGGAAATGTCGCGACGGCGCTAGCCGCCGTCGCGCGGCTCGGCGGAAGCGCCGGGTTCGTCGGATGGCTGGGCAGCGCCGCTGACGACGCCGTGCTGCGCGATCTCGTTGCGAGCGGTGTTGAAACCGAATTCGCGCCGCGCCACCCGGACGCGCGCCCGGTGCGCTCGCACATTACCGTCGGCTCGGACGGGGAACGGTTCATCGCGTATGACGACGACGCGATGCTGGGCACCGCGTCGGACTTCCCGGACGAGGTCCTCAGCCGCGCGACTGTCCTGATCATCGATAGCTACGCGATCCGGTCGCTGGATGTCGTGGCTCGCGCTCGCGATCTCGGCCTTGCTATCCTCGGCGATATCGAATGGAGCTGCGGCCCAGCCACGGAGCGGCTGATCGCGCTCTGCGACCATCTCATTCTTCCCCTCGGCTTTGCGCGGACTGCCACAGGGCGCCGATCGCCCGCCGAGATGCTCGATGCATTGTGGTCGCCGTCGCGGTCCGCCGTGGTTCTGACCGATGGCGGCAGGGGCGTGTACTATCGCGGGCGTGAAGAGACAGGTCTCTGGCATCTGCCCCCGCACCGGGTTGTGGTCGTCGACTCGACCGGCGCGGGTGACTGCTTTCATGGCGCCTACGCCCACGCGTTGATGCGCGGAGCCGACACCGCAGGCCGGGTGGCATTCGCGGCCGCGGCGGCGGCCCTCTCGATAACGGGGCGTGGCGGGCGCGAGGCGCTTCCGACCGACGACCAGGTCACGGAACTCCTGGCATCGACGAACGCGCCGTCAGCAGTCGAACTGAAAAATGCGTATGTCGATACTGGAACATAGCCTGAAACTATCCGAGGAAACATTTCGCAGGTGAACATAAGCCGAGCAAAATTATAAGAATCATTGGCTTGTACTTGTGGAGGGAGGAAGATGGCAGAAGTCATTCTAGAGAATATCTGCAAAACTTACGGGAACAATTTTCGCGCAATCGACCAATTGAACCTATCGGTCGAGGACGGCGAGTTCTTGATTCTCGTCGGGCCGTCCGGCTGCGGCAAATCCACCGCGTTGCGAATGATCGCGGGATTGGAGGACATCACAAGCGGCAGCCTTCGGATCGGCGGAGTCGACGTCGTCGACATGCCGCCCAAGGACCGCGACATCGCGATGGTCTTCCAGAGCTACGCGCTCTACCCGCATATGACGGTGTTCGAAAACATCGCCTTTTCGATGCGGCTGGCAGGCAAGCCGAAGGCCGAGCGCAAGAAGCGCGTCGACGAGATCGCCAAAACCCTTCAACTGACGTCTTTGCTGGACAGCAAACCTGCGAACCTGTCAGGCGGACAGCGCCAACGGGTTGCCATGGGCCGCGCCATGGTGCGCGAGCCGGCCGCCTTTCTCATGGACGAACCCCTTTCCAACCTGGATGCTAAACTGCGTGTTCAAATGCGCGCCGAAATCACCAGCCTGCAAAAGCAGCTCGGCGTAACGACCATATACGTGACTCACGACCAAATCGAAGCGATGACGATGGGCGACAGGGTCGCGGTGTTGAAGGGCGGCGTGCTGCAGCAGGTCGACACACCCAAGAGACTGTATGAGTCGCCGGTGAATGCCTTCGTCGCCGGCTTCATCGGTTCTCCGTCGATGAACCTTTTCGAAGCGACCCTAAAGGGCTGCGAGCTCGGTTTTCGCGACGTCGCCATCCGATTGCAGGATGCAGCTTTCGTCGGCAGGCCCGCTCTGAGGTCCTATGAGGGGCGCAAGATCGTGTTCGGCATACGGCCCGAGGATCTTTATGACAGCAGCCTCGAATCCGGCCGCAATTATCAGACGATACCCGCAAAGGTGACTTCGATCGAAGAGCTCGGCTCTGAACATATCGTCCACCTGAACATCGACGCGGTCCGGGTGGACTCCGGCGATCCGGACGCAGCGGAGGATTTTGGCCTGGCATCGAACGCGGTGGCGAGATTCGAACCGGCCAGCGCCATCCACTCCGACTCGGAAATCCGGTTGGCCGTGGATGATGCCAAGTTCCATTTCTTCGATCCCGAGACGCATCTAGCGATCTGAAGATCTGCAGCAGACCGCAGGCGAGAGGGAGGCGCCTGCGAAAGATACTCGCAAGAAGGCTTCTGAATAAACCAGGCGATCGTCCGCATTGTGCGGTCGATCTTGTAGAAGGAGGAGAAAATGATGTTTCGGATGCAACCCGCGATGCTGAAAATAGCCGCGGCCGCATGGTTGCTTGGCGCAACCAGCGCCATGGCGGACACGACGCTGGAATTCACCCAATGGTGGGAGCCTGAATTGCCGGCTGGCTCGCTCAGGGCAATCATGGATGACTTCGAGGCCGCAAACCCCGGAATCAAGGTGACATTGGTCAGCGGCCCCTACGCGACCACGCGAGACCAGATCTCGGTGGGTGCCGCAACCGGAACGCTCAGCGACGTCGTCGGTCTCGACGGCGCCTGGGTAAACAATCTGAATGCGCAGAACGCACTTGCCGACATGAATCCGATGATGGATGCGAGTGGTTTCGACAAGAGCCAGGTCGCGGACATCATCAAGGTGGACGGCAAGGCGGTGATGTTTCCCGTGGCTTCCTTCGTTTATCCGGTCTTCGTGAATTTGGACTTCGCCGCCCAGGCAGGCGTGACCAAGCTGCCGTCGACCCGTCCGGAGTTTCTCGAAGCCGCCAAGAAGATGACGCACGCCGACAAGAACCAGTATGGCTGGGTGTTGCCCCTGTCGCTGCAAACGCCATCCGGCGTCCAGAACGACATGATGTCTTGGGTTTGGGCTTCGGGTCAGTCGATGATGGCGAACGGCAAGCCCGCTCTCGAGGGCAAGCCGGTGGTGGATATGCTCACCTTCGTCAAATCACTCAACGACGCCGGCACCATCTCGCCCGGAATCGCCACCAAGACCGAGCAGGAAAAGGTCGAGGAATTCGTCAACGACCGCGTCGGGATGATGATCGACTCGCTCGCGCATGTGAACCTCATCCGCAAACGCAACCCCAAGCTGAACTTCGACCTCATCCCGGTCCCGGTCGTAGAAAACTATACCGGCAAGCGCGGCCTTCCCTATGCCTCCTGGGGCATCGGCATCTCTGCTGCCTCGAAACATCAGGAGGAAGCCTGGAAACTCGTCCAATATCTGATGAGTGAAAAGGTGAACGCCAAGCTGGTGTCGCTTGCAAACGCCTTCCCGGGCAACGTCAACGCCAAACCCGATTTCGTGACCTCGGACAAAGCTTTCGGCAAGGCTTTCGAAATCTTCAAGACCGGTTATCTCGCCAATGAGTTCACGGGCCTGCCGGTGGCTGAAGACCTGATGACCCAGTTCGACGTTCAAGCCCAGAAGATGCTCGCCGGCGAGCAGTCTCCGGAACAAGCTGCAGCCACCGCTCAGAAGGGCTGGATGGCGAAATTCTGATCGGCCTGTTTCTTCGTTTTCGATCTTCGACCGGGGGGCCTGACTTCGGGCAGGCCTCCCGGCAACAACGGATCGGCAATGTGAGACGGACCTGTTTCCGAAGCCCCTTCTCTTGAAGGCGTATCCCAAGGTTGGCATATGACCCGGCAGAAGCGCTCCCGCCACCATAGACTGAAACGAGCGGTCGCACCGTATCTCTACCTGTCGCCCTCGCTCCTCATAATCGGCCTGCTGATGCTGCTGCCGATGGTGACGGTGATTGGCTATTCGTTCCAGAACAGCGCAGTGCTGCGTCGCGACCCGTCTTTTGCCGGACTGAAACACTACCAAGCGATTTTTAACGATCCGGTGTTCTGGGCTTCGCTGTGGCACACGCTCTACTTCACATGCATGAGTGTGGTTTTCCACATGACCATCGGCATGATCTTCGCGCTCATGCTGAACAGCGAGCGCATCAATCCGACGCTGCGCAATATCCTGCGCGTGCTCTATATTCTGCCCTGGCTGTTCACCGCGGTGATTATCGCCGTGATCTGGCGCCTCCTGCTCGAGCCGAACGGTGTCGTGAACAGCGTTCTCATGCAGATGGGCATCATCGGTTCCAAGGTCGAGTGGTTTTCCTCGCCCGAGACCGCGCTGCACGCCGTCACCTTCGCCAATATCTGGGCGGGCTACCCGCTTTTCATGGTCAGCCTGCTCGCAGGCTTGCAGGGCATTCCCAAGGATTTCTACGAGGCCGCCGATATCGACGGGGCGAAGGCCTACCAGAAGCTGATCTTCATCACGATCCCGCAGCTGATGCCGATCATCATCAGCATCTCGCTGCTGGATTTCATCTGGACCATGCAGGTCTTTCCATTGATCTGGATGACGACGGGCGGCGGTCCGATTTACTCGACCGAGGTCCTCAGCACCTACACGTACAAGCTGGCGTTTTCGAGCTACAACCTGTCGCAGGCTTCGGCGAGCGCCGTGGTCATCCTGCTGATCTCCCTCGGCCTGACGCTGTTCTACATCCGCTATCAAAAGGCTCGGTAGTCACCATGAGGAAAAGGCACACGCCGAAAGACAGGCTGATCACCGTCGCGCTGCATGTCGCGCTTGCCGCAGGGCTCTTTTTCGCGGCCTTCCCGATCTACTGGATGCTGAGCAGCTCGTTCAAGTCGAATACCGAAATCTTTGCCCTGCCACCAACCGTCCTGCCGAAGGTCTTCACGCTGGAAGCGTATGCGGCCATCCTTGGCGACCCGGTAAAGCTGCGCTTCTTCTTCAACAGCTACTTCGTGGCCGGAGCGGTGACCGTGCTGACGGTGCTGATCGCCTTGCTGGCGGCTTATGGGTTCAGCCGTTTCAATTTCCGCGGCAAGGGCAGCCTCAACACACTCATCATCAGCACGCAGACGATCCCGCCGATCACGCTTTTGATCCCCTTCTTCGGGCTTGTCGTCTCGTATGGCATCTTCGACACCTACGTCGCACTGATCCTGACTTACCTGGTGTTTACGCTGCCCTACGCGATCCTGCTGATGACGGGATATCTGAACACCTTGCCCCGCGATCTCGATGAAGCGGTGGCTGTCGACGGCGGCAGCAGCTGGACCGCACTCTGGCGGGTGATCGTCCCGATTTCACTGCCTGGTATCGTGGCGACGTCGGTCTACACCTTCCTGTTGTGCTGGAACGAATTTCTGTTTGCGCTGACGCTGACGAAGTCAACGTCCATGCGCACCGTCCCGATCGGCATCCAGCTGTTGATGGGGCAGCACGCCTTCGAATGGAACCAGATGATGGCGATGAGCGTGCTCGGCTCGCTACCGCTCTTGCTCATCTACCTCGTTGCCCAGAGGTTCTTCCTCGCCGGCATGACCGCGGGCTCGGTCAAGTAGGATGTCCCTCCCACGGAGAACTGATGGAGTAGGCCGCGCATCGAAATCGATGGATTGGACCTTCTCTGCTGGCAGGCGATATCGTCGCGGCCTCAAGCGTCATCATAGCGCCGCTGATCGTGCTGGAGCCGTTCTTCCAGCGCCACATCATCGAAGGGCCTATGCAGGTGGAATCAAGGAATGAAAGGATGAACGTGAAAGACCTCAAAGTCGGCTGCCAGACCTTCACCTGGGAAATGCTCGGAGACCGTTTTGCCGGCGGCCCCGACGACCTGCTCAAAGCGATCGCCGATGGCGGCTATGCCGGCATCGAGATCACCGACACGATGATCGGCCGCTATGCCGGCAAGCCGGCGGAGTTCGCTGCGGCGCTGAAGACATCCGGCCTGACGCTGGTCTCCTTCGCCTTCGGTTCGGACAGCGGCTTCACACTCAAGGAGAAGATCGGCGCCGACCTCGAGACCGCCAAGCGCTGGATCGATTTCGCCGCCGCCTTTCCGGGCGCGCTGGTCTCCATGGGCTCGGCCACCGTCGTGTCGGACGGTCCGCGCGACGACAAGTTCGCCATTGCGGCCGAGGTCTACAACAAGGCTGGTGAACTCGGCCGCAAGGTCGGCGTCCAGGTCGCGGTGCATCCGAGCTCGCACCACAACACGCTGCTCTACGACCGCGCCGATTACGACCGCATCTTCGGGCTGCTCGATGCCTCGCTGGTCGGCTGGGTGCCGGACACGGGCCACATTTTGCGCGGCCACAAGGACATGGCCGACACGCTCACCACCTATCGCGATCGCATCCGCTACGTGCACCTGAAGGATGTCGATGCGAGCGGCACCTGGGCGATGCTCGGCAAGGGCGTCTGCGACACGGCGAAAGTGATAGAGATCACTAGCGCGGCGCCCAACTTCAACGGCTGGCTGGTGCTGGAGGAGGAATCCGAAACCGCCGCCGCCGATCCGGCCGGCGCGGTCAAGACCAACCGCCAGACCATGCGCGGCTACGGAGCCTGAGGCGATGATCCGCAAGAAAGACCGTCGCCTTCGTGTCGGTGTGCTCGGCTGCGGGCCGATCGCGCAATTCGCGCATCTGGAATCCTGCGTGAAGGCGAGCAATGCCGATCTCTACGCGATCTGCGACGCAGCACCCGATCTGCTCGCGCGTATGGGCGCGACCTACGAGCCGCAGAAGATGTATGGCGACTATGACGCGATGCTCGCCGACCCTGCGCTGGAAGCGGTGATCGTCGCCACCTCGGACGCCTATCACGTGCCGATGTCGATCAAGGCGCTCGAGGCGGGCAAGCACGTTCTCTGCGAAAAGCCGATCGGCGTCTCGGTCGAGGAAGGCCATAAGCTGGCCGATGCGGTCAGGCGTTCCGGCAAGGTGCTGCAGGTCGGGCATATGAAGCGCTTCGATCCGGCGCTCGAGGCAGCGCGTGACTTCGTGCGCGACGAGATGGGCGAGATCCTGGCGCTGAAGGCCTGGTACTGTGACTCAACCCATCGCTACACCAACACCGACGCGATCCAACCTCTGCCCATCACCAGCAAGCTGGCGAGGAAGCCGGCCGGCAATCCGAAGGCCGATCTCAGGCAATATTTCATGCTGGCGCATGGCTCGCACCTCGTCGATACGGCGCGCTTCCTGTGCGGCGAGATCACCGCCGTGCGCGCCCGCCTCAACGAGAAATTCGGCGCCTATTGCTGGTTCGTCGAGACCGAGTTCGCCAATGGCGCGCTCGGCCATCTCGACCTCACCGTCGCCGTGCGCATGGACTGGCACGAAGGTTTCCAGCTCTATGGCGAGAACGGCTCGGTGATCGCGAAGACCTTCAATCCCTGGTACTTCCGGGCGAGTGAAGTCGACATTTTTCACGAGAAGGACGCCACCTCGCGAAAGCCGCTCGGCGCTGACGGCCATTTCTTCCGCCGCCAGCTCGAAAGCCTCGCTGAGACGGTGCTCGACGGCAAGCCGATGCGCGGCGCCAATGTCGACGACGGGCTCGCCTCGATCCGCGCCATGGTGGCGATCGCGCGCTCGGTCGAGAGCGGCGAACGCGTCGAGATCGCCAGCGTGACGGGAGCGGTCTGATGCAGATCGGGGTGTTCGCCAAGACCTTCCCGGGCAGCGAGCCGGCCGGCGTGCTGGCCGCAGTGCGCAACGCGGGATTTGCCGTCACCCAGTTCAACCTTGCCTGTGCCGGCCTTCCGTCGATGCCGGATGCGGTGCCGGATGACGCCATCAGCACTATTGCGGCTGCGTCCGGTGCCTCCGGCGTCGCTTTGGCGGCGCTGTCCGGCACCTACAACATGGCGCATCCGGACCAGGCAGTGCGCGACGACGGCCTGCGACGTCTTGGCGCGGTCATCGAGGCAGCGGCAGCGCTTTCGGTTCCACTCGTCACCCTGTGCACGGGAACGCGCAACGCCGACGACCAGTGGGCGCATGACCCTGGCAATGCCGATCCCTCGGCCTGGGCCGATATGGCAAGCGAGATGGAAAAGGCACTTGCTCTGGCCGAGCGTCACGGTGTCGACCTCGGCATCGAACCCGAACAGGCCAACATCGTCACTTCGGCATTGGACGCGGTGCGCCTTATCGCAGAGATGGGCTCGAAACGGCTGCGTGTCGTGCTCGATCCGGCAAACCTGTTCGAAAGAGTGAATGCCGAGGAGGCGCGCGCCATCGTTGCCGCAGCGGTCGAACGCACGGCAGGCCACGTCGCCATGGCCCACGCCAAGGACCGTTTCGCCGACGGCCGCTTCGCCACCGCCGGCCGCGGCGTCGTCGACTTTGCCGATTTCGTCGCCCGGCTCAAAGTATCAGGCTTTGACGGGCCGCTGGTCACGCATGGGCTTTCGGCCGATGAAGCGCCAAGCGTTGCCCGGTTCCTGAAGGGGCTGGTCTGATGGCGCGCCCGACCACCTTGTTTCGCGACGATGCCACGCTGCGGATTTCCGATGAGGGCGACGGGCTTGCCGTCGTCTTCCAGCACGGGCTGGGCGGCGGCGAGGCACAGGTCGCGCAGGCTTTCCCCATCGACGCCGGCTGCCGGCGCATCACGTTGGAATGCCGCGGACACGGTGACTCCGATCTGGGCAGCCGCCGACCGTTTTCAATGGCGATGTTTGCGGACGATGTTCTGGCCGCCGCCGATCAGGCCGGCCTCGACCGTTTCGTCGCTGGCGGCGTGTCCATGGGCGCCGGGATTACGTTACACCTTGCCTGCCGTTGTCCGGACCGCGTCGTCGGCCTGATGCTTGTGCGGCCGGCCTGGACGTTCGAACGCGCGCCAGTGAACCTGCAGCCGATCGCCGACGTCGCCGGCCTCATCCTCGATCATGGCCCCGACAAGGCCAGGACGATCTTCTCGCGGTCTGAAGTCGCCGCGCGCCTCCAGAGCGAGGCACCAGACAATCTCGCCTCGCTGTTCGGTTATTTCGACCGACCGGATGCAGCATTGTTTGCGCAAGTCCTGGCCGATATCGCTGCCGATGGGCCTGAGGTCTCGGCAAGCGACGCCGCCACCCTTGGCATTCCAGTGCTGGTCATCGGCAATACTGTGGATGCAGTGCATCCACTATCGGCCGCGCATACACTTGCGGATGCCATCCCCGGCGCGGCCTTTGTGGAAATCGCTGCCAAGGCGCTCGACGGCAAAAGGCATTTCGCCGAGCTGCAGGCCGAGATCACCACTTTCCTTCACGCCCACTTCAACATCCGGAGCCTTGTTGCGTCATGACGAGCAAATCCCTGTCCGGCCGTGCTGCCATCGCTGCCTTGCCGCGCAACCGGCTGCTCGGCGAGTTTTCCCTGTGGTCGGCCGACCTGGCCAACATGGAGCGCGACCTGAAGCGCATAGACTTTTACGTCGACCTGCATCACATCGACGTCGCCGACGCCCGCTTCACCCCCGGCTTCCTGTTCTTTCCGGATCTGGTGGCACGAATCGCCAAGCTGACGACCAGGCCGATCCATGTTCATCTGATGGTCGAGGCCGAAATCGTCGAGGAGCAGACGCGGCAGTTCATCGAGGCCGGCGCCGACCTGATCAGCGTGCATGCCGAGAATGGTGAAGCGGGGCTTCGCGCCGTGCGGCTGGCGCATGAGCTTGGCGCCGAAGCCGGCGTGGTGCTCAGGCTGGAAACGCCTGTCAGCGTCGTCACGCCTTTCCTGCCTGAAGTGGCGTTCGTGACGCTGCTCGGCACCTCCATCGGCGTCAAAGGGCAGAGCCTGTCCGATCAGGCCTGCCCGCGCCTGATCGAGGCACGCGCGCTGATGCGGAAGGCCGGCCGTGAGGCCGACATCGTGCTTGCCGCCGATGGCGGCATCCGCCACGAGACAGTGCCGCTGCTGCGCGCCGCCGGCGCCGAGACGGTTGTGCTGGGCTCGCTTGCCTTCGGCGATCCCGACCTTGCGCAGCGCATGGCCTGGCTGCACGGACTGAAGGTCGCCGCCTGATGAGCACGCTTGCGCTTGCCTTCGATCTCGGCGGCACGGAGCTGCGCGGCGCGCTCGTCGAACGCAGCGGTGATGTCATCGCCCGGGTTTCGGCACCGACGATGGCAGGCGCGGGATCGGAGGCGGTGATCGGCCAGATCATCGCGCTGGCAGGCACCCTGCTGGCGGAGCATCCGCGGGCAAAGGTGGTCGGCATCGGCATGTGCGCGCCGGGGCCGCTCGATCCCAAGGCGGGCATCGTCATCGGGCCGCCGACCCTGGCCGGCTGGCACAATGTGCCGCTGATCGACATCCTCAGCCGGCAGTTCGGCCTGCCGGTGCGGCTGGAGAACGACGCCAATGCGGCGGCCCTCGGCGAATGGCGCTTCGGCGCCGGCCGCGGCACCGGATCGCTGGTATTCGTGACCGTGTCGACCGGCATTGGCGGCGGCGTCATCGCCGACGGCCACATCTATCACGGCAGGCGCGGGCTGGCGGCCGAGATCGGCCACATGACCATCACCGGCGAAGGCGACCGCTGCTTCTGCGGCGCCGTCGGCTGCTTCGAGGCGGTCGCCTCCGGTACGGCGCTCGGACGCCGGGCGACACGGCTGACCGCGCCGGGCGACGGCTCGCTGCTCCGGCGGCTGTCCAACAATGGCGACGTCTCGGCGCGACACGTCGTCGAGGCCGCGCGGGCGGGTGATGTGGCGGCTCGCCCACTGGTCGAGGCCGAGGCGCGGTGGCTGGGCATCGGCTTCACCAACCTCCTGCATCTCTACTCGCCCGACCTGATCGTCATGGGCGGCGGCCTTTCCAACGGCTTCGACCTCCTGGCACCGACCATCAGGGCGACCGTCGAGCACCGCGCCATGCAAGCCTATCGCGACGTGCCGATCGTTCCGGCCGAACTTGGCGACCGGGCGGGCCTAGTCGGCGCGGCGAGCCTGATCCTATGGGAGGGCGAGCCCGGCACGGCGCTGGCGATGGTGCAGAACGAGGAGACGACAACCGGCGCCAGGGAGGCAAGCCAAGGCTGAGCTCAAGCTGCGCGGCGCGCGCAAATCCTATGGAGCCGCCGAGATCATCAAGGGCATCGACCTCGACGTCGAGGACCGCGAATTCATCGTCTTCGTCGACCCGTCCGGTTGAGGGAAGTCCACGCTGCCGCGCATGATCGCCGGGCTGGAAAGGATCAGCGCAGGCGACCTCATGATCGACGGCGTGCGCGCCAACGACATCGACCCGTCCGCGCGTGGGCTGGCCATGGTGTTCCATTCCTATGCGGCCTATCCGCATATGAGCTTGGCCGAGAATAGGGGGCTTCGCACTGAAGATCGCTGGGGTGCCGCCGCAGGAGCGGGAGCGCAAGGTGAAGGAGGCGGCCGACGTATCCGGAATGGTGGCTCCTGACCGCAGCCTGCGCTCTGCGGAGGATCGACAACGCGCGGATCGGTAGCCGTTTGCGAGAATGTCCATCTCAAGAGTCTTAAGGCGTAATCAGTAGTGCAAAGGTGTCAATGCCCACTCCCAACAATCCTCCGGCCGCGGTCAGACGCCCTGCACAGGCTGGGAGCGAATATCCACGATGCCCGGCGGCGGCTCCCAATGGCGCGGGTGGCGAGCGCGCCTGTACCTCGCGCTCGACCCTGCAACGGGTCGAGGCGGGCGACACGAATGTCAACACCGGCATATATGCCGCCGCAATCACAGCTTCCTTTGGCTCGGAAAAACGGCGCGCGAGCGACGGATGAATCGACCGAGTTGACATCGTGCAACGTTCACCTCATTGCTCTCTAACAATGCTTCCGGGGGGCGGCTTTGCTTTTCTTTCGATCTCTCTGCCGTGCTGTGCTCTTGACTGTGGCCTTTTTTGCAGCACTGCCGAAGATGCCGGCACTGGCATGGGCCCCGGATACTGTCATGACCTTCCAGGTGATCCGGAACTCGGACCCCGCATGTGAACCAACCTGCCCTGCGTGGATCTACGCTGCAGGTTCGATTGAAACCTCGTCCCCATCGGCTTTGCGCAAGCTGCTGAAGAGCCTCGGCGCAGTTCACCTGCCCATCGTCTTGGCATCGAATGGTGGTGACCGTCAGTCCGCCCAGGAACTCGGCAGGATCGCGAGAAAGAACAAGCTGACAATCGCTATTGGGACTTCACCGGTAGTTTGCAAAGACAAAGCCTCGGTCTGTCGCACGATGCCAGAGATTGACGGCCAAGGTCGATTCGAAGAAGCCAACTGCCTGTCTGCCTGCCCCTTGTTCCTTGCTGGTGGCGTCAAAAGGCTCAACAGCGACCGCAACTTTATCGCGGTCCACAAGGGACAAGCCGTCCTGTACTCAAATGGCGACAGGACCTTCACTCAAATAAAGTCCGCCAAGAGGGTTGCCAAAGTTCTAGCCAATGCTCACCTGGAGAAGAAGCAATATCTCCGGGAAATGGGCGTAGCCGTCGCGCTGGAGGATGAGGTTTTCAAGCATGGCGGCGACGACTTTTATGAAGTCCCGATCGATCGGCAGCGCAGTTGGGGCTTGATCACCGGCTCAGTCGAAGAGTTGGATTTCACCGATCCCCAATTCTGCAAAAGACAGCCGCTCCCCGAGAATTGCGTCCCAAAACAAAATGGCCTGCCACGACGTAAGTCATGAAAATGGGTGGCTTATTTCCGCGCAGCCACTCGACCGGAAGAGATCAGCCGCGTATCTCAGTCAAGCAAGCCGCCGTTACGAGGCCAACCGGCTCTTAAGCCGTTTCTCGCGGAGACGGGTGCCAGCCCGCCAGGTGCGGGCGGTTCGTCGTCAGTCGTCTGCTGGGCGATCCGTACCAGATCGCTGAGCGCCGAACGGATTTGCGGCCAAGGAAACTCGGAGCATTCCACCCAGGCCTCACCCTCGCGCAACACGGCATCGAGCTTGCCCGCCACGCCAGCGACACTCGTGGCAGGCGTCGTTGAGAGCGCTTGCATCAGATCCTGCGCCCGATTGGCAGCCTCGCGCTCAGCTCGAAGGGCCGCAGCATAGCCGCCCTCCTCCGCAGCCGTGTCCCAGCGTGCCTTATGCGCCGCGAGGTCAGCTTCGGCCTTTTCCCGGAGATCCGCTGTGTCCGGGCGCTTGCCGAGCACTTCATTGAGCGCCTCGATCGAGTGGACCGTCACATCCTCACCCTCGGGCAGGCACACGGTTGCGCAAGGAAAGCCGACGTTCGAGACAAGCCTCGTCTCCAGGCGCTGCTGCTTGCGGCAAAGCCGCTCGGTCAGCTTGTGGGTTGTCTCCCATTCCCGCCAAAGCGCCAGCGCTGGGTCGGGGGGCACATTCGTCATCCTGGCCTCGCCAGCAAACGCGTTCCCTTCAAGGGTCCACGCGGTGGTTGCCGCCACTGTTCCCGCAAGCACTCTCCTGCGGGTGACGAACGGCAGAGTCGTGGTATTGTCGGAATCAGCCATGATCCGAGCTCCAATCAGCTTGGGTGGTGGTCAGGCCGCTCAGGGTGTTACCAGCACCTCGTGCGGCCGCCTCTGTTGCCCTCCTGATATGTCACTTTTTGTGACTTTAAACAAGAAGAATGTCATGAAAAAGGACATATCGGCCCACCAGCTTCGTGCAGCGAGAGCCTTAATTGACTGGACGAGAGAGGATCTGGCCAACGCATCCGGGATAAACGTTCGCACGCTCGTCAGAATTGAGAATGCCCAAACGGCTTCGAGGCACACCACTCTAGAGGCGCTAACTGCAGCATTAGAAGCTGCCGGTGTCGAATTCATCCCGGAAAACGGCGGCGGTGCTGGCGTTCGCCTGGCGCGTCGATCAGACGATGCAAAAGGCAAACTGTGATCCTTTTGTATGGACCGGCTCCCTTTCGCAAAGGCGTACAGGGACAGGGAAAGTGGCGCAGATGTGTCCGCCCTATGGAGCGGCGCGTTTGTGGGTCGTCGCGGGAGACCTGATACGAGTGAGTGCCCAAGTTGGGAACAATCGACGCACGCGCGGTCGAGACACAGTTCATTCTCCGGCAGATCTGAATTACGGCTCTCGCCCCACCTGCGCATTTTGCGGCGCGAGCATTCCTCACATCCCGATTCCGACCCCGCGTTTTCTGCCGAAGCTCCAGTCGATGCCGCCGCTGCTTTGCACGGCGCCGGTGATGTGCTGGCCGATGCGCTTCTCGAGCATCGGCTGCCAGGGCACCAGTTGAAAGCCGAGACCATCGTCCAGCATGGCGAAGCGCCCGCTGGCAAGACGGACCGAGCCAAGCAGCGTGCCGCTGATATTGTTGCCGGGCTCGACGGGCTCGAAGGTGAGGCCGCGGGCAGCGGCCATTTCCTTGCCGACGCGCGTGACCTCGTGGCGCTCCAGCGTGGCTACAAGGTCGCGCGAGAAGGTGATGGTGCCGCTGGTCGCGTCGCGTTCGGCATGCCCCATGCTGACGAGCTGGGCAGCCCGTCTGTCGAGCGCGTTGTCCACGTCGAGACCAAAACCTGACCGGACCAGCGAGACGGGGGTCCTGGCCGTGAGCTCCCGGTCGAGCCAGGTGGCGCCGTCGCTGCCGATCTGCGCGTCAAGATCGAAGGTCGAGACCACGCGGACGGAGAAGTCCTTGCCGCGGTTGTGGCCATCGTAAGCGATGCCGCGCTCGGACAGGTCATTTGGAACGCGCCAGTGGTCGTCGTCGATGCGTTCGACATGGCCGGCCCGGCGCAGCGCTTCGAGACGGCGGACATGGAAACGGACGAAGGCGTCCGGGTC
Source organism: Mesorhizobium sp. M0018 (assembly GCF_040323955.1). Taxonomy (NCBI): domain Bacteria; kingdom Pseudomonadati; phylum Pseudomonadota; class Alphaproteobacteria; order Hyphomicrobiales; family Phyllobacteriaceae; genus Mesorhizobium; species Mesorhizobium sp. M0018. Next base: position 40,705 of record NZ_JAMYVL010000035.1, read on the forward strand.
CTTGCCCTCTTCCAAAAACGTCTCGCGGATCGCCTCCAGGTGTCTGCTCGGACGATAGATGCCATCCTCGCCCGCCACGACACTGATGTTGCGGTCGGCCGCACGTGGCTCCCCCTTCGGCAGGATCGGATCGAGCGCCACGATATGGCCGCGCTGAACGTCATTTAGCTTTGCCGCGTCGGCGGTCTCGACATAGTGGGTGCGCCCGTCGACGCCGTCGATGACGAGCGACAGCCGATCGCTCATCTCATCACCCGCAAGACCCTTGGCGAGCACGCGGCCGACGACCGGCTCGGTGATGGTCTGGCGGTGCATGACATATTGCGCCGGACCCCGCTCGTGGGCGAGGCCGTGCTCGT
>NZ_JAMYVL010000036.1:0-40658 GCF_040323955.1 Mesorhizobium sp. M0018
TTGGCCTGCCATTTGGCGATCCACTGCGCCAGGTCGCGTTTGACCTCGGCAAGGTCGCGCCGGTCGTAGAACCATCTGAGCTCCATCAGGCAATCGTCGTCGACCTTGCGCGGCACGTAGTCGAGCGCGTTTCTGAGGAAGTGCACGTAGCAGCGCTGCCAGACCGCTTCGGGCAGCACTTCGCGGATTGCCGCCCTGAGCCCCGGATGGTCGTCGGAGACGACGAACTCGACGCCGGCGAGCCCGCGATTCTTGAGCCCCGTCACGAACTCGCGCCAGCTCGAATGGCTCTCCCGGTTGGCCAGCTCCACGCCCAGAACCTGGCGCCGGCCCTCCCAATCCACGCCGATCGCCACCAGCACCGCCTGGCTGGCGATCACGCCCGCCTCGCGAGCCCGCTCGTAGCGCGCGTCCAAAATGAGATACGGATAGCTTTCCTCGAGCCGCTGCGTGAAGAACGCCTTGAGCGCCTCATCCAGCCGCATCGTCGCCTCGCTCACCGTCGAGGCCGAGAAAGAGTGGCCGCACAATTCCTCCGTCACCGCCTTCACCTTGCGGGTCGAAACGCCCTGCACGTACATCTCGACCAGCGCCGACACCAATGCCTTCTCCGAACGCTGGTAGCGCTCAAACAACTCCGTCGAGAACCGGCCAGCCCGATCCTGCGGAACGCGAAGCTCCAGCACCCCGACCCGCGTCACCAGCTTGCGTTCGTAATAGCCGGACCGGTAACTCGTCCGCTCCGCCGTCCGCTCGCCTTTCTCGGCCCCGATCGCCTCCGTCATCTCGGCTTCAAGAACCTCCTGCACGACACTCTGCAATGCCTGGCGAAAGCCGTCCTCATCCGACAACAGCAACGCTTTCAACTCGCCTCTGCTCAGTCTAACGTCTCGATTGGTCATGGCACTTCCCCTTCCACGGGAATCGGTGATCGCAACGTCACCACCGTGCCATGGCCGCTCGCCCCTCAGAGCAAGCCCCGTTCTCTCTCCAAAACTTTTTGCAGAACCTTCAGCACACTATCGATGCTTTTCAAGCGTCCGGGGGAAAGGCCGACAAGTTTGGCGGCCTCCTCCGTCTTGAGCAGACGGAGAGGGAAGGTGTCTGATCGTGACATGTTTTCTCCTTTCTGTTCGCACCAGATGCAGGTGCGCCGAGGAGAGGCTTACAATTTAGCGAATGCGCCAAGCCCCGCTGGTTGCGCCCTCCCTGCACACGCCCCGGACAAGTTTACTCGCCGTCGCACTATGAAGTGGTGCTGCGTGGTCAATTGGCCATGCGGCTGTGACGGGGCACTACTGCGGTAATCGTCGAGTGCTCATCACGCTTTGGCTCGGTGTTTCGACGAAACAGAAACAAAAGAAAAGGTGCAAACCCGTGTGCACGGCATGTGCACATCGCTCGCTAATTATTTGTTTCCGCTCAGTCCATCATCGTCCCGACTCGCTTCCGAGTTCGTGGTGCTCGATCTCGATTTGCTGTCAGGCCGCTTGGCGACGATAGCAAAAGAATGCCTCCTCAATGGGGGCGTCTTGCGATGTAGCGGCCTTCCCATCTTCAAACTGTGCGGCCCGGAGACATGGGTAACAGTTGTACCTAAGACATGGGTGACACCCTCGTGCCGAACGGGTTGTCGTAGGTCTGCAAGGTCCTCTGTTCCAAGTCGATATATCTGAGATCATAATGCATGAAGGAGACGAGCCTAATGCCGTCGTCGACTTCGTGATTCCGAGCCTCTGGCCGGCGAGCACGGTGGAGATGTTGATCGTCTTCCTGTGTATGCAGATGCGGCCGCAGGGCGGCGGTCCTCCTCCCCGTGTCTCACCGCCGCCACGACATTGCCAGGCAGCTGAAGGGCAACGGCCCTGGCCAACTCAGTGGTCCGCGTCCGATCCCACGGCTGATCTCGCAACGCCGTCGGCCTTTCCGCGTACATAGCTTGGCATCTTGACTGCAATGATGGAGAGAATGCCGATGACTACGCCGGCGATTACATCTATTAAATGATGACCGCCTTCAGGCAGAGTGGCCACGATCATGGCGGCATTCACCGTGGCCAACACGATAAAAAGTGGCCGGATGGTCCGCGCGGCATAGACCACTGCCAATCCAAGTGCCGTGTGGAACGACGGGAACGTGACGAGCCCTGTGCCTTTGGCCATAATCAGATCAAACGGCTCGCCTGATCGCAGCGCCATAAGCACTTGATGGTGCCACATTCCGGCATCAGTGGTGAAGTTCGAAAATTGCCCCGGCGCCGGCTTGAAATAGGCATAAGCGCCTTCTGCTGGGGCCAAAGCCATCATTGCGCCCGTGAAAACCGAAGCAACCGCTAGAAGAGCGACAAACTCCAGTGCTCGTTCTCCTTGGTTTGTCACCGCGAGGATTAACAGAACGAACGGCATTTGGAACGCGAGGGCGTGATAAGCAAAAACCAGGACGGATGCTGTAATTGGCTTGTTGGTCGTCGCGAGGAACCACTGCCAGTCGAAACCGAGGGCGGAATCGATAGAAGCTAGAACCGGGTCCGCCAGAGGCCTTGAGGTGGCCGACGCCAGGTACATGAAGACGGTCGTGGTGATGGCGAGCGGAATGAAAGCTGCTGCGGAAACGACCACAATTCTCAGGCAGCCACAAAGATATTTGATTACGCTCGCAATTGGGCTTGTGTCAGATCGCACTCTGTGGAGCGCAATTGCCGATGCCATCCAAGATGCACTGAGGACAAGGGCCACCTTGCCTATGTCAATCCAGTTCCTCGATGAAAAATCGACTGTGGAAAATGGCAGCCACAAAATGTCGATCAACCCGAAAAGAGCTGTAGCCAAGGCAATAATTACTAAGTGATTTCGAGTAGACTGCGGATCAGCATGGGGCACAGTCACTGCCACCAGTACAATGAGGATAAAGATGGAATGAGCATTGGCGTGGTCTGCCCATACGCATCGTATTCGGGGAACACCGCTCGCAAGACCCTCTCCTCGTTTACGAGCCGCCGATATTGGAAAGCGAGGGCAATGGCGCAGATTCCGACGGTCGCCCATGTCGCATTGCCGAGAAGAATACCGACCAAGACGATCGCTTCGCAGACGTAGAGCGGGTGGCGCACGATCTGGTAAGGGCCTGCCGTGACGAGCCGTCTGGCCTGCGCAGTGATGCTGAAGGATCTGCCGAGCCACCACAGGCACAAGATGCAAAGCGCGAAACCAACTATGGTGGTCAGGTCCGCAACAAACTCGATCTGCGGAGCTGCCTGGATGCGAGGGACCGCGATCAAAGTTGCGGTGGCAAAGCATCCGATGAGCGCGGAGATTCGCGGTTCAATTCCCTGCGCTGTTCCCAGTGGCGGAAGACGCGCCACTGTCATTCCAACGATGAGCACGAGAAAGCCGACAGCGGCGACATCTGCGGTGAAATGGATAATCCACGCCACTGTCCATTCTGCGCCGGCAAGAGCTACCAAGAACGTTTCGGCCTTCAAAGTCGCGCAGAACGTGAAGTAGAGTGTCATCGTTGCACGCCCGACGAAATCACGTATCTCTGGTGGAGGGAGCTTCATTGATTCTGCCCTTCGGGATCACTGGATAGGCGAGTTGCTCGACGTAAGTTGATGGAATCGGATCATCGACGCCATAGCGCTCCGGGACAGCGTTACCGGGCAGGTACATGGTTCCGAGGAGCGCATCGATCAATGAAAGTTGACCTGCGAAGTTCTTGTCGTATGCCGCGCGCTCGTGAGCGTGATGCCAATGATGGAACTGGGGTGACGCGATCAACCACCGAAGCGGGCCGATGTTCAGCCTGACGTTGGCGTGCAGCAAAAGTCCGTGGACGTGAAAAATTATTGCAAACAGGGCGATCGCCGGACTGCTGAAACCCAGCAGATATACAGGCACGAGCGACGCGCTCTTTGTCAGAGCCTGGTCAACAGGATGAATCCTGTGCGCCGCCAACCAGTCCAGTTCTTCAATGCTATGATGAATCGAATGGAAGCGCCACAAAAAGGGAACGGCGTGAAAGGTGCGGTGGGCCAGGTAAAAGCCAACGTCCGCAATGACAATGATCTCTGATACCTGGAGCCAAACAGGTTGCGATGATACTGCGCTGCCGACATAGGCCGGCACCAGCCGCCCCACCGTACTCGTTGCTAGCGTGAGAGCCGCGATCAGGCCAAGGCTTATCGGGATGCCATTAAACAGCGCATAGATGAGATCGTTGAAAAAGGCTTTCCTGAGTATCTTTTGATGGGGGCGCAGAGCGAACAGGTATTCGATCGGAACGAAGATCAGAACCGCAATTAAGAGCGCTTTGATATTCAGAATGTCCATACGGCGTCCCGCCGGCAAGACGCAATCCAAGCACTTCGCCAACTTGAGCGCAAGCTAATGGTTCTCGGAGATTAGTTGAAAAGGTAATTTGCGCGCCAAACATGTCAGGCTGAGAGCCCGCCTAGTGGATGGAATCTAACACTTGGTGCCCGCGTTTGACGGCGGCAATGATCTTGTCGGGATCGGCGGTCCAACTGAAGGGCTTTGGTTGCTGGTTGTGCTCTTCGAGGAAGCGGTTGATTGCGGCCTGGAGGTCGACGACGGAGTGGAAGACGCCTCGTTTGAGGCGACGCTTCGACAGTTTTGCGAAGAAGCCCTCGACCGCGTTGAGCCACGAGCATGAGGTCGGTGTGAAGTGGAAGGTGAAGCGCTGATGGCGGCCGAGCCAGGCCCGCACCTTGGGGTGTTTGTGAGCGGCGTAGTTGTCGAGGACGACGTGGACGGCCTTGCTGGCCGGCATTTGCGCCTCGATGGCGTTGAGAAAGCGGATGAATTCCTGATGGCGATGCCGCTGCATGTTCTTGCCGATAACGGAGCCGTCGAGCACGTTGAGGGCGGCAAACAGTGTGGTCGTGCCATTCCGCTTGTAGTCGTGAGTCATGGTGCCGAGCCTACCCTTCTTCATGGGCAGGCCGGGTTGGGTGCGGTCGAGCGCCTGGATCTGGCTCTTCTCGTCGACCGACAGCACGATGGCGTGAGCAGGCGGATCGACATAGAGGCCGACGACGTCGCGCAGTTTATCGACGAACTGCGGATCGTTGGAAAGCTTGAACTGGCGCCAGCGGTTGGGCTGCAGCCCGTGCGCCTTCCAGATGCGACGCACAGCGCTTGCGCTGATGCCAGCCGCTTGCGCCATCATGTCGGCGGTCCAGTGCGTCGTCTCGCCCGGCAGATTGACAAGCGTCAGCGCCACCACGCGCTCGGCCACCTCGGGTCCGAGCGCGTGGTCGGCGTCCTCGGCGATTGTGGCGGCTGATGATCCTCGAACCAGAATGATGACTGGCGTCGCAAGATAGTTCCCACCGACGGCAAGGGAAAATGCGATGTCATGACGATACGTCCATTGTCCGAGCAAGCCTCCAGGAATGCCCACCGCGTCCGACGTGCCTGGTCAGGGTCCGTGTCGTACCGAAAGCTCCAGTCGGGGTATATGCATTGCATCGGCCAATGCATGAGATCGCCGGAAAACACTGCCCCTACGCCTCGAGATCTCAGGCCGATGGCTACGTGCCCCGGGGTGTGGCCCGGCGTCGGCTCCAGCCACACTTCGCCATCGAGTTCATAATCCATATCGACAAGCACAGCCCGACCAGCCTCGACGATTGGCAGCACATTGTCCTCATAGGTCCGTTCGTCGGCATCGCCGGAGGCGGCCTGTGCGGCCTCGAACTCGCGCCGCGCCATGATGTAGCGGGCGTTCGGGAATGTCGGTATCCAACGCCCGTCCACCAATCGTGTGTTCCAGCCGCAATGGTCGATATGAAGATGGGTGCACAGCACATAGTCGATCTGCTCGGGAGCAACACCTGCATTCGCCAGGCGCGCCAAAAAGGTGCCGTCGTTGCGGCGATGCCAATGCCGGAAGTATGCGCACGTCTTGTCGTTGCCGACGCAACTGTCGACCAGAATGGTGTTGTGGCCGGTACGAACCAGAAAACTCTGGATGGGAAGAATAAGCCGGCCGGTTGCCGGCGATATCAATCGGGGCGTGAGCCAATGAAGATGCGGTTCGAGTGCTTCGTCGGTGCAGTCGGGGAACCATTCCGACGGCGTCCGCAGAGGGTCGCACATCTCCAGAATTCTGGTTACCCAGATATTCCCGATTCTCCAATCGTCCATTGATGCGATCCTTCTTCGACCGAGGACGGATCGCTAGATATAACATTTGCGGCAAGATGGCGTCAGACCTTTCTTCCGATAGGAAGACGGAGGCGCTCGCGATGTGGCCGCGCTTACGATCGGGTACCAATCGTTAGATCTTAACCACTAGAACCGTGCGTTGCCATAGATCTGTAGCGCCAGCATGCAGATAGCAGCGATCGAGATCGGCACGCCGAAGGGGACGACGCCTTTGCGGTCCAGATGCTGAACGTAGACGCGGAAGGCCCCTTCGGGCAGCATCAAGGGATTCTTCACGACTAACGCGGTCGCAAGCGCGAAGACCAGCAACAGCACGGAAAACACCAGAAGCCCGCTGCCGCCGATCAGAAACGAAACCACCGCCATCAGTTTGACATCGCCAGCGCCGACCTTGCGCATGGCCCACAACAAGAAAAGCGCCACGAACAGCAGTAGGCCGGCAACCGCGCTCAGGCCCATGTCCCACCACGACCCGCTGAGGATCGACATAACCTGCAGCGAACCCAGCCCAAGACACAAAAGCAGCAGCACGTCACGGTTAGATATTTTTTGGGTCGTGAAGTCGAGCCATGCAATCCTTGCCAGCAAAGGAACCGCTAGCCCCTTCATCAGCAGCGCTCCGGCAAGCAACATGCTAGCGCCTTACCGTTCGAGATTCTTCACGCTGGACGACAGGAGTCGCAAATTGTTGGCGACGGTCGGATCATTGGGAGCCAGTTCGTATGCTTTGAGGAAATTACTGCGCGCGTCCTGCAGCTTGCCGCGCAGCAGATAGGAATAGCCGACATTGTTGTAATATTCGGGCGTTGGCCCAATGAGCCGGAAGGCCTGGCCATAGGCCCTGTCGGCGAGATCGAAGCGGTGGATGCGGTCGCTGCAGGCGGCGAGGCCCAGCCATGCGGCACCGTCGTTGGGGGCGAGTTGCGTCGCCTTGTAGAACAGGGCGCCCGCATTGCCATAATTTTCCGAGCGGAACTGGTTCTTGGCTTCGGCAACGGCTTGGTCGGAGGCATAATATTCGACGTCGCTGACCGTCTTCAGTCCGTCGAAGGCATCGCCGAAGGCAGTAAGCTCCACTTTCGCCGGCTCGTTAGTCCGGACGACCCCCGTTGGGTCCGTCGCATTCGACTGACAACCGGAAAGCACGACAACCAGCAAACTGGCAGCGGCAACGAGGCACATTGGCCTTTTCATTTTATCCCCCAGGGATCTTGCCGATCCGGTCCCCTGACCAAAGCACATCCCTGTCTAGAAGAAAATGCCCTTCATTCGAATGATCACCGGAAGCATCACGACCATCATCACAACAGGAAAGATGCATAGCCCCAGCGGTATCATCATCTTGACAGGCAAAGCATTGGCGCGTTCCTCGGCGAAGAGAATTCTTTGTCCCCGCATTTCGTCGCTGTAGACGCGCAAGGCGTCCGTCAAACTGGTACCGAGCTCTTCCGATTGACGGAACAGCACAGCCAGCGCGCGCGCCTCCTCCAGTCCAACGCGGTCGGATAATTCGCGCAGCGCCTCGCGCAACGGCTTGCCCGCGCGCAACTGAAGATTCATGATTGCGAGTTGGATGCCGAGCCATCTATGGGTGCCAGCCAGTTCGCTGCCGACACGCTCGACAGCCGCTTCGAGGCTCATGCCGGCATCGGCACAGGTGATCATCATGTCCATGAAATCCGGAAAGCCGCGACGATATATCTGTTTTTGTCCCTTTTCGAACCGATCGAGAGCGATGCTCGGAATCACGATGCATCCCAGCCCAAGCAGGGCAGAGCCTGCAAAGGCGACAAGACCGGGAAGTTCGGGTGGCAACATCCGCGACAGGAGCGCATACGTCACGGAAAAGCCAAGACAGACCGCGCCAAGGCGTGACAGAGTATAGATCAATGGCGCGCTTGACTGATAGAAGCCGGCGCGAAAGAGTTTTGCGTCCAGCGCACTTGGCTCGTCACGTTCCTTTTCGATCGATCTGAAATAAGCGTCGACCGGCCGCTGTGCTGAAATCTTGGCCAGTTCTTCCTGGCCCAAAAGCGAGCGGCGGTTGGGAATGCCCTCTGCCAGCAGGCTTTGCGCAACCAGTTTCCTCGTCTGCAGCGCCGGCAAGACGACGAGCGCGCCCACCAGAAACAGCGCTACGGCCGCCAGGAAGACGGCGATGGACACCAGAAGGCTCAGATCCTGGGTCACAACTTCTATAGCTCCGATCGCTCAAAAATCGAAATTGACCATACGGTACATGATGAAGTCGCCGAGCAGCGCCCAGAACCCGAAAACCAAGAACACAGGCATGATCAAGGGGCTGCCCCATACATCACCGTAGTAGCTGGGGGCTAGGCCCGTGAGGATGGCGAGCATCAAAAGAGGAAACAGGGAAATGATCCACGCGGACATTCGCCCCTCGGCAGAGAGCGCCCGAATCTTCAACCTGAGTTTCTGCCTTTCGCGCAGCACCACTGAGAGATTCGACAGAATTTCGGTAAGGTTGCCGCCGGTCTTGGCCTGAATCGACAGCGACACCGACAGCAAATGCAGACCTTCGAAACCGACGCGCTGCGAGAGTTTTCGCACCGCGTTTTCAAGGCTGAGGCCAAAGGTGATCTCGTCGGAAACAATGCCGAATTCGGTGCCCAGCGGATCAGGCATTTCTCGTGCAACAAGGCTTATAGCCACGGAAGTCGGATGACCGGCACGCAGCGAACGCACGATCATCTCAAGGGCATCCGGCAATTGCTTCGCGAATTTCTGGATTCGCCTGGCGCGCGCGCGGCGGAGAACCAGAAACGGCAGGAGGAATACGATGAGCAGAAAGATGATAAACGAAAACACGGCGGAGAAGTGCAGCAGGAACGCAAATACCAGTGCCAGGGCCAGTCCACCGAGAGCAAATGTCGCGACGAACGACAGCGGATTTCCGGTAACGCCGGATTGCGTGTACAGCCTGTTCAGGCCGACCGCATTGAAAAGAAAGTCGCCCGAGCTGGTAAGCCCACGTTCTTGCAGCAATCGCTGCAAGGTCTGTTCGGCCGGAGCGTCGTCGGCGAGCCGCTTCAGTCGACGGTTGATCGTGCTGACCGTTGAGCGCCGCTTGGAGTAAGTCACATACAGAGCCTCGGCCGCGAGGATGAGCGACGCAGCCGCCAGTACATAGATGAAGTAGAGCAATGTCTGGCCGGTCAACATTAGAGCGGGACCTGTGGGTTGAACGCGTCCTTGGCGAACTGATGGCCAAGGGTCGCCGCTTCCTGGGCAAAGCGCGGACGAATGCCGGTCGCCCGAAATTCACCAACGATCTGGCCCTCGGCATTCACATCGCGGCGGACGAAATGGTAAAGTTCCTGAACCTGTACGACATTGCCTTCCATACCGGTGAGTTCTGATATGGAAACAACCCGCCTTCCACCATCGGAAAGCCGTTGCGTCTGCACAATGATGTCGATGGCCGAGGCAATCTGAGCCCGTATTGAATCGTGGCTCATCGGCATGCCGGCCATACCGACCATCTGTTCCAATCGCGATATCGCATCTCGGGGCGTGTTGGCATGAATGGTGGTCATTGAACCTTCATGGCCGGTGTTCATAGCCTGCAGCATGTCGAAGGCTTCCTCGCCGCGCACCTCGCCGACGATGATGCGGTCCGGCCGCATGCGAAGCGCATTTTTTAGCAATTCGCGCTGGCGAACTTCGCCCTTGCCCTCAACATTGGGCGGACGCGTCTCGAGACGGCCCACATGCGGCTGCTGCAGTTGCAGTTCCGCTGCGTCCTCGATGGTGATCAGGCGCTCCCTGGCTGGGATGTAGCTCGACAGGGCATTGAGCAGGGTCGTCTTGCCGCTGCCTGTGCCGCCCGAAACCAGGATCGACTTGCGGGCCTGCACGGCAATGCGCAACAGGTCGACCATCGGTTGCCGGATCGAATTAAACGCCATCAGACGTTCGAGCGAATAGGGGTTCTTGGAGAACTTGCGAATCGAGACCAGCGGGCCATCCACCGAGATCGGCCGCACAGCTATATTGACTCGCGACCCATCTTCCAGCCGCGCATCGACCATTGGCGCCGATTCATCGACACGCCGGCCGATAGCCGAGACGATCTTGTTGATGACACGTAGCAGATGGGCTTCATCGCGAAAGCGGATCGCCGTCTCCTCTATGACTCCACGCCGCTCGATGAAGACTCGCTTGTGGGTGTTGATCAGAATATCGGAAATCGAATCATCCTTGAGCAAAGGCTCGATCGGACCCAGCCCGAGCATCTCGTCAGCGGTGTCGCTGGTCAATCGGTCAAGTTCGCGGGCGTTAAGCGGCACGTTGCGAGCACGAACGAATTCCCGCACGATGGGGCGGATCTCGTTCAGGATTTCCTCCTTGGACGCACTTTCAAGGGCCGTCAGGTTGAAGCGATCAATCAAGTGGCGGTGGAGCTCGACCTTGAGCGTAAGGAAATCATCCCCCGGCGATTCGAATTCCGCAGAACGGGACAGTACGGGGACTGCCGGCACGATCGGATCAAGCTTCGGCTCGACCCGCGGCTCGCTTGGCCCTTTCGTGAATCGGCCCAGCATTTTGCGCTACCCCTTTGGACACGCCTTGGGGGGAATACCCGCAAGACAGCAGGCACCGAGCACGTTCCCGAACTCAATACTTCGTGCATATTTAACATCCAGGTCGAAAAAACATCTCATCTATTCGAACGAGGCGTCCGACCGTAAATATACAAGGGCCTGCCAAAACATCGCCCTGCGTCTTTTTGGCCACGATGGCCCTTACGGGCTCTGGCAAGCCCTTGGATATAATGGCATATGCCTATCTGCTAATATCGCCTCGCTTCTGCCACAGACGCGGCGAAATTGTGAACGGATGGTTAAAGACGGGCGAAAAGCAGGCAGAATCAACGTCTTGCTGCAGAGAGACCTCGAAACGATATTACCATTTCAGGCATAGCACAGGTATAAATAAGTTAAAGAACCACTAACATATTTGACTCTGCTTTTTATCGGCCCCTAGGATTAGGTCGACGGAGGATGCTCAGGTATGCGATTTCATCCTTGGCTCGTCTCGTCAGGGTTTGAACCTCCAAAGGGAGAAATTGGCATGAAAAAGCTCATGACGATGACCCGGCAGTTCCGCGACGACGAACACGGCGCCGCCATGGTCGAATATACCATCCTGCTCGGCATCATCACCGTGGCGGTGATCGCCACGATCATTCTTGTCGGTGGCTGGGTCAGCACCCAATGGACGGGGCTTTACGCGTTATTGCCGTGATAGCTTAGTCCTATCATCGACGCCGGGGAGGTCCCCGGCGTCGATCCAGGTGGTGGGTGAACGGAGTCTGGCGGGAAAAGAAAGTGCGTGCAAACACTGTCATCATGATCGTTCTCGCCGGCGTATTCGGCGTGCTCGCAGTGGTTCTCGCCAATATCTGGCTGACCAGCCAACGCAGCGCTATGGCGAAGACGGACGTGCCGCGCGATACCGTCGTGGTGGCGGCCGTATCTTTGAAATTCGGCGACACGCTGTCGGCCGACAAGCTGCGTGAAATCACATGGCCGGCGGGCGCGGTTCCGGCCGGGGCTTTCAAGACGACAAAAGATCTACTCGCTGGCGAAGGCACAAAGCAGGCGCTGCAGGCGATCGGCGCCAATGAACCCGTTCTCGCCACCAAGATTACCGGCCCCGGCCAGCGCGCCACGCTTTCGGCGGTGCTCGGCGAAGGCATGAAAGCTGTTTCCATCAGAGTCAACGATGTGCTCGGCGTCGCAGGATTCGTTTTCCCAGGTGATCGGGTCGATGTGCTCCTGACGCGCACCGTGCGCAACCCTGGAGATGCAGACCAGAGTTTCGTCGACGTGCTGTTGCAGAGCATGAAGGTGCTCGCCGTTGACCAGGTCGCCGATGAAAGCACCGACAGCCCGACGGTGGTGAAATCGGTGACTGTCGAGGCTAGCACCAAGGACGCCCAGAAGCTGACGCTGGCCGCCGGCGCCGGCCAGTTGTCGCTCGCGCTTCGCCAGGCAGCCGCCGGCAAGGACGAGATCACCCAACGCATCACGCTTTCCGACCTGACCGGCGAAACGCCGGCCGATGTCGCAGCCAGGCAGGCCGAACTCGCCAGGCAGGCGACGGCCGATGCTGCTGCGGCAGCCGAGCGCAAGCGCGCGGACGACAAGATCAATGGCCTGACTCGGGCCGTCGAACAGGTCGGAAACCGGCTCGACGACTTGAGCAAAGCAAAGCCTGCTCCGGCCGTGACCTCGGCACCCGAAGCGCAAGAGGTCGTTAAGGAAGTGATCAAATATGTGCAGCCGGAGCCGTCAGCCCGTGCGACTATCGGCGTTTTTCGGGGCGTGAAGCTCGAAAAATATGACGTACCGCGACAAAGATAACTCTGGTATGTTGAGATAAAGAGCGTCCGAAGAGCCGCCAAAGGGGGGAATGTAGATGCGAACGGTCCGGGAAACACTGGCAGCCGCCGCGCTGGCCTGTTCGGTGATATTACTGCCGATCGGCCTTGAGGCTACGGCAGCCGATCGCCGTATCGACGTGTCGAACCCCAAGGTCCATCGTGTCTTCCTGCCCATGTCGCAATCGCTGACGATTGAGGTGAATGCCACTCTTGGCGATATCGTCGTCGCCGACGAGAAGATCGCAGATGCCCAGCCGATGACGGACAAGACGCTCTACGTCATTGCCAAGGGCGCCGGTACCACAACCGTCAATCTCTTTTCCGAAGACAAGCGCTCGCTTGGCGTAATCCAGATCGAGGTCGGCGTCGACGTCAACGATATGGCGCAAGCAATTCGGCAGGTAGCGCCCAGATCGCGGATCGATATCGGCTCGGTCAATGGCAAGGTCCGGCTCGGCGGGCATGTGAAAGACGGCGCGACGCTGGCGTCGATCCTGGAAGTGGCCCAGCAATACGGTCCCGACGCGATTATCAATGCCGTTACCGTTGATGACAGCCAGCAAGTGAATCTGGAAGTGCGCGTGCTCGAGGCCAAGCGCAATGCCGGTCGCGACCTTGGTGTGTCGATCAGGAGCACGAACAACAGCGGAACGACCCGAACTGGAACGGGCATTGCCGCCGTCGATGAAGATAACGTTGTGCTCGGACCGGGCGGTCTGCTCACTGGCCTGCTCTCGAACACCAATCCGTTCGCGGCGCTGATCACTCGCGTCATCGACAGCAACATCAAGGTCGATCTGATCATCGAGGCGCTTGAGGCAAAGGGTGTCGTGCGCATGTTGGCCGAGCCCAATCTCACCACGCTTTCCGGCGAGCCGGCCAGCTTCAACGCCGGCGGTGAAGTGCCCATCCGCAGCCTCGACAGCGACGGCCAGATCAACATTGTGTACAAGCAGTTCGGCGTGAATCTGCAGTTCACGCCGATCGTGCTCAACGACGACAAGATCCATATCAAGCTAGCGCCGGAGGTAAGCGACCTGAACGGCTTCACGCCGGCTGGCGACCCGATCTTCACCACCCGCAAGCTGGCGACCGTCGTCGAGTTGCGCGACGGCCAGAGTTTCGCCGTCGGCGGGCTCTTGTCCAGCAAGAATACCAAAATCCAGAGGCAGGTGCCATGGCTGGGCCAAGTGCCGATCGTCGGCGCGCTGTTCCACAATTCAAGCAATCAGAAGGAAGAGACCGAACTGGTCGTCATCGTCACCCCGCACATCGTGCGCCCGGTGAAACCCGGCGAGCAACTGGCGACCCCATTCGACAAGACACGGCCGGCCAACGACCCGGAATTTTTCGTGCTCGGCCAACTGGAAGTAACCAAGGACATGGTGCGCAAATATGAACTGGGCGAAGGCGTCGTCGGCCCCTATGGCCACATGCTCGACCTGAAATCCAAGGACAAAATGATCTATGTCAAGAAATAGGATGTTGATCATGCTTTTGTGTGCCAGCGGGCTGACGGGCTGCGCCGACTATCTAAACCGCTACGACACGGTGACACTGGCCGCAGGCGACACCCAGAAATACAATTCGCTTCTGCAGACAGTCGATCCGCTCAATCCGGCGTCGAAAAAGACCGCTATTGAAGGGGATGGCGCACGCGCTGCTGCTCTTGCCCAGAGTTACAAGTTCCCACCGCCACCACCGCCGCCGCCGGCCATCACGGTCAATGTCGGGACGCCGCAAGACACGGCGGATTGAACAGAAGGATCAGCGCGTCAGGTAAACAAGGAATCCTGGCGTCCAGGAGCAAAAAGAGCAAGGCCATGCTGCGTATTATTCGCGCGTTCTGGCACGATCAGAGGGGAATAGCGCTGATACTGGTAAGCGTCATGCTGCCGGCGATCATCGGATTTTCTCTGCTGGTGATCGACATGAGCCGGCTCAACAATCTGCATAACGATCTGCAGAAGGGGGCTGATGCGTTTGCCCTGGCAGGCGCGGCTGAGCTGGATGGGACGTCGGACTCCATCAGCCGTGCTGATAGGGCGATCGCCACGCTGGTACGCAATCGATACACCTTCTCGACCGCCGGCCCTCCTCAAACGCTCGCTTCCGCCGGAGTGACCCGCCGATATCTTCGCTCATTGCCGGCCACCGACAATCTCCCGATTGTGCCGGCCAATGTGATCACCGACGAGCTGAATGACGCCAAACTTGCCCGTTTTGTTGAAGTCACTGTAGCCCCGGTCGGGTTTGCTGCAATCTTCCCGGCTTCCTTCTTGTCATCCAGCGCCAGCAACAATTTCAATGTCGGCGCAGTCGCTGTGGCGGGCTTCACTTCCGGCGTGTGCGATTTCACGCCGGTTTTTATGTGCAACCCTTACGAGACGGTGAACGGCACGAATGCAGCGGGCGGATTCACACTTGAGCAGGCCGTCTCCAACCCGGCTGTACATCGTCGACTGATCGAACTGAGGAAGGTCGGAAATGGGGCTGCCGCTGGCCCTGGTAACTTCGGCTTCCTCGAACCTCCGGCCGGTGTGGGGAACGGTGCTCAAGCCCTCGCTCAGACGATTGCAACATCAAGGCCGATTGGTTGCTACAGTTCCGCCAACGTTAGCACGAAAACTGGCCAGAACGCCGGCCCAGTGCAAGACGCCTTCAATGTTCGTTTCGGCATTGCAGCCAGCGGCAACCATTTCAATAGTGCTGAATACGGTCCAGCCGCGAACGTCCGCAAAGGGGCAATCAAGACCCGAGGAAGCGCAAACCAATGTCCTTCCATGAACCAACTTTCATTCACCCAAGCTGGAACAATGGGCCTTCCACGCGACGCGACCACTCCATACCTCGGCGGCCGAATGGGCGATGGAAATTGGAATTTCTCTGGTTACTGGAGCACCAACTTTGGTTCCGCTGCCTACCCATCTTCATGGAATACGACCAAGCCGACGCGCTATCAGGTCTACCGTTACGAGATATCAGCCGGGTTGGTAGGCATGGCGTCGACTGGTGGAGAGTTCGGAACCCCGTCGGCAACTTGCCAACCCCCTGTCACGACGGTTGACCGTCGGTTGATTTACGGTGCGATCCTGAACTGCAATGCACTCCGCGCTGCCGGCAGCGATCTGTCAGGCCACAGCACGGATCTGCCGGTGGAAGCTTTTGGAAGCTTTTTACTGACTGAACCGGTTAAGTCGCCATCGGAAGACGCATCCGTGATGGTTGAATTGGTAGACATTACTGGGGGTGGCGGCCAGGGCACGCTAGACAATTTCCTCCGCGACGAAGCTCAGCTTTACCGGTGATGGCGATGATTGGAATGCTATTGCGTCATCTCGATAGATTTCGATGCGATCAACGCGGTGCAGTGCTCATCGAAATGACGCTGATCACGCCGCTGATGCTGATTTTGGCGGGTGGCGTGTTCGAGTTCGGCAATCTGATTCACGAAAAACTCTTGATGGAGGCCGGACTTTCAGATGCAAGCCGCTTCGCCGCGCGCTGCAACAGCCAATTGTATACACAAGCCGGGCTTGCGGCGATCAACTGCGCCGACATCGCTGCAAACATCGCTGTGTTCGGCAATGCCGCGGGAACAGGCAGTGCACGCGTCACCGGCTGGCAGAAATCGAATGTGACGGTGACAATCGCCGCCTCCGGTTCCTGCCATGACGCTGTGGTTGCCGGCGTCGCGCAATATCGATCAACGACCGCGCAGGTCTGTATCGTCAGGGCTGCGGGTACCTTGGCGTACGGCGGGGTCGGCATGCTATCGATCATCGGCATCGGCCCGATCACGTTGAACGGCTCTCACGAGGAGCGGCTGATCCGGTTCTGACCATGTTCAAGCGTTTTGCGGATTCGGACGACGGCGCGGCGATGGTCGAAATGACCATCGTTTCGACGCTGCTGTTTGCCCTTGTCCTCGGTTTCATCGATTTCGGTCACGCCTTCTACCAATGGAACGCTGCTACCAAGGCGGTCCAACTCGGCGCCCGGCTGGCCTCGATTTCAGACCCAATTGCGACGGCCCTTGCAACTGCGGCGCCGACGACGACGCCGGGTGCGCCAGTCGTTGCCGCGGCATATGGCCCCTTCGTCTGCAGATATACTGCTGGCACAGGAGCTTGCACCAACGGCGGCACATTCAATGCCGCCAACTTCAGCCGTATCTTCCGCGGGGACACGGCAAACACCAACGATGATGCCTGTCCCCCACTCGCAGCAAATCAACGGCCGGGGATGTGCCATTTCTTTCCGCGCTTGCGCCGCGATAACGTGGTGGTCACCTACAGCGCCACTGGCTTGAGCTATCAGACCCGGCTGGGCGGACCGGTGCCAACAATCACCGTAAGTCTTCAAAACGTGACCTTTCAGTTCTTCTTTCTGCAAGGGCTGATGGGCTTTGCGAACCTCACCATGCCGTCCATGCTAAGCACGGTTACGGGCGAAGACCTGAAGAGCACATCACCATGAACGCCATCAACACGAAGGTTCTCCCAACCAAACGAAAGCAGGTCGCCCTGTTCTCGTCTGATTCGCAGTTCAAGCATGACGTGGCGACGCGGCTCGATGCGCTGGCGATCTATGACGTCCGGATTTCCGAAACGGATGATTTTCTCAAAGGCCCGACCCCCGACACGCGGCCGGGCATCGTAATCCTCGACCTTGCCAATGGCGAGCTGCTTGGCAAGCCTGGCATTATCGAAGGGCGCGCCCTGTGGGCGGCCGTGCCGCTGATTGCGGTTTCCGACGAACTGACCTCTGAACAGACGCGCATCCTGGTGCGAATGAACGCCTCGGACTGGCTGCACAAACCACTTGATGCCAAGGAGCTTCTGAACGCGGTCACCTTCCACGACACCGGCAACCAGGGCACCAAGAGCCGCATCATCACCTTTATCGGCGCTAGCGGCGGCGCCGGCGCTACGACGCTCGCTTTATCAGCGGCGGAGTTCCTGGCCTCGAAATCCACCGAACGTGCAGCTTCGACCTGCCTCGTCGACCTCGATTTCCAAAGCGCCAATTGTGGCGCCTATCTCAACCTCTTCAACCAGTTCGACCTTGCCGGCATCATCGGCCAGCCGGAACGGCTCGATGTCGAACTGATGGATGTCATCAAGCTCTCGCGCCCGTCCGGCCTGACGCTGTACGCCTTCGAAAGGCCGCAACTGCCATTCGAGCCGCAGGGCGCAGATTTCGTGTTCCGGCTGCTGGACCTCGTCGCCTATCGCTTCGATGACATCGTCATCGACCTGCCCAACATCGAAACTCCCTGGCAGAATCCTGTGCTTTCCACGAGCGACGCGATCTTCATCGTGTTCGAGCTCAACGTCGCCTCGCTGCGGCAGGGCAAGCGGCTCTACAAGAAGATCCGCGATTTGCGCGGCAATTCGGTGAACATCACGCTGGTCGCCAACAAGCACAAGAGCAAATGGTTCGGCAATCACTTTTCGCGCGGCGAACTCGAAAAGATATTCAAGGCACCGCACATCAAATCGGTTGCCTTGGACAATGCGCTGCTGACCGATGCGCTGAACCGAGCCATCATGCCTTCCGAAGTGGACGGGCGGGCACGCTTCAACAAGGATCTGAAGCGGATGTTCAAAGAGCGGCTCGATGACACTGCCCGGTAGATATCGCTTCGTTCCAACGCTTGCGGGCGCCTGCATCATGGGCCTGGCATTGGCGGCATCGTCCTGGGACTGCGCCCATGCCCGATCCGGGCTATCGGACCAGCCGCCGCTGCCAGCCATGGGCCCCAGCCTGCGCAAGTTCGTTTTTTTCCAAACCGCGGAACAGCCGGGCACGATCATTATCCGCAAGCAGGAGAAGGCGCTCTATCTTGTGACCCGAGAGGGTGAGGCGCTGCGCTATCAAATCAGCGTCGGGCGTGACGGATTTGGCTGGACCGGCACCGTGGAAGTGGGGGCGAAGACCGAATGGCCGGAATGGCGCCCACCGAGAGAAATGCGCGCGCGCCAGCCGGAGCTGCCGGAGATGGTGCCGGCCGGTCCCTACAATCCGCTCGGCGCACGGGCGCTCTACTTATCCCGAGACGGGCACGACACGCTTTATCGCATACACGGCACCAACGACCCTTCAGGCGTTGGCTTCGACGGCACATCGGGATGCTTTCGTCTTACCAACACCGATGTGATCGATCTTTTCAGGCGCGTCTCGGTCGGTGCAAAGGTGGTGGTCCAATGACGATGATTAGCGACCCGGACATGCCGGCGATCGGCATTGGGCCGGCGACCCAAGCTATAGAGCAAGCTGTCGCTGGGAAACCGAGCAATGCCAGGATGATCGGGGTTGTTGCTGCAGGCACCTTGCTGATCACAGCCGCAAATTTAATAGCCGCGGTCTATCTCTTCCGCGGCATCAACGATCTGCGCTCTGTCGAAGGGAGGCTGGAACAGCTCGGATCGTTCGAGCAACGGATTGCGGCCCGGCTCGACATGGTCAATAACGGCTTTCAAAGCCGGTTCGAAAAACTGGACAATCAACTGCAGGGTAGCTTCAGCCAGATCAACGGCAGCATTGCTCGGATAGAACAGAACTTGCCGCTGGTCAACGACGACGTTTCTACCGTGGCGGAGCCTTTTGTTGAGACGACCAGCGCCACGGCGGAGCCGGTCAGCGATCTCGATGGTGAAGAAGCGACCGAACGCAGTATCGTCGAAGCACCACGCCCGCCCAAAAGGAAGATCGCAGCAGCGGTGCCCCCTGCCCCAAGCTCCTCCTACCGGCGCATAGAGCAGCCTGACGGCAAGGTCTATTACCGCAAGATCGATTAGAAGCGGGGTAAGGGGGCGTGGAGAATGCTTGCCAGAGAAGATCGTCCGCCGCTTTGAGCGTCGGCGTCCATATTCGTTCTGGGAGCGCTTTTCGTCGTTTTTGTCGGGTGGACGTCGGTGCCTTCGTCCAGCCTGCTGCTCGTGGCTGACAGCGAGGCGCTGATAAAGGTCACCACTTATGACTTCTCGATCTTCGGCGGCATCGAAGGCAAGGTCTCTAGCATGATCGCCGACAGTTTGGTCGATCAGAAAAACGGGGGAGCCTTTTACCAGGTTCGTGTCGCGGCGGACAAATCGACGCTCGCGAGGGATGGCGAGACTTATTCAACCATCCCGGGCATAATGTGCTCAGTAGACATCAAGACGCAAGGCGATTCTGAGTTACCTTTTAAAGCCGATCAACAAGGCGCGTCAGGAGACCATGAGTGAGCGCTAGCGCCACCTCTCCTCCCATCAATCGTGATCGGCTGCTTCTAACGATCACAAAAGAGGATTTCGGGCTGGAATTCCGGGTCGTCGCGCGTGGCGGCATACGCCGCGGCATTCGTCTGGAAAAGGCTTTCTGGATATCTCTGAAGCAGATGGCTGAAAGTAGGAAATGCACAATCGGCATGCTGATCGAGGAGATCGCCGACAGCCCGACCAAGACTGGTAACCTGACATCGGCGATTCGGGTGGCTTGCATACACGGGCTGGCGGATGAAAACATGGCCCTGCGGAAGCTTGCATCGATCAGGACGATCAATGCCATATTGCTTGCCTGCCCCTCGCCCGCTTTTGCCTTGGCGTCATCGAAGAAGATCCTGACTTTCAATGCTTCGTTCCAGCAATTCGTCAAGCGTCAGTTGCCGATCGGACCAAACAATGATGCACGACTAGATCTCAAGCTGGCGCTGGATCTCCCTGTCGCCGACATTTTTGCCCAACTCGACGCCAACGGCGAAGTACCGATCGCCAGCGGCTTTGTAATCGGGGCCGGCGAACGCCGGTACCGAGGTCAATTGAATGTAGTACGGGCGCCCGTACCCGAACCGGAATTGCTGATGGCGTTCGTCAACAGCTAGAACTGCGGCCTCCGGTGAGCGAGGCTCTATCCGGGCTGAAGATCCTTCGTGTCATTTAGCGCGAATAGGAACTGTCTGCGAGACTTCGATTAGGCCCGACCGCTATTGCCAGCCGACGGCCCGCACCGTGTGGCGGGAGCGGCACCATCACCAATCAACCGGATTCATTACAATGAAGGGCGACAACCTCGAAGAGAGAGGGCAAGACGACGTATTGGCGCCAGAGAAGGCTTGGCGAGCAGAAAAACGGGATTGGATCCGGACTGGGCTGATCGTCGCGCAAATCCGCGCGGAAAAGCTGCGGCAAGCTCCAAGAAGAAATTTCGCAGGATCGAACACATGTGTTGGCTGGAAAATAGAAAGCTTATTCGCTCCGCGAAAGTCATTGCCGAGGCTGAGCATGCCGAACGTAGCGAAAAGACAGCAAGATTGAGATCGCTTCGGATGGCAGCTCAGAGTGACCTGAAGGTTCCGTTCCTTGAGGAACTCGATTGCTCTCTACTTGTCGCCGCACTGACTCAAGGCGAATTATCGGCTAAACTTCCCGACGGATCGCATTGGCGGGGCCGAGCAAGGGCAACAGGCAAAAACCAGTATTCCTCCGCGCCCGCCAATTCGGACTAACGAGTGTTCTCTCGCCTGATATCGAATTCAGAAGGCGATCTCGAGACCCAGCTTGCCGCTGACAGTTGACTGTCTTGAGACCACTTGCCGCGAATCTCACTGCTGAGCGTTGATCGATTGAGACATTTTCAGGTTGAAGCCAGACGGAGTGCCACTGAGAAGTCTGCGTCTTCAAACTCACACTCTCCCTTCCGTCAACGCATGCCGTGTTGGAATAGCCGAAGCCGAAAGGCGGTAGCGCTCCTCAAACCCACTATCTCATCTCGGGTAGCAGGTGTGGCGATGTAGCCCTCGTCACAGGGCTAACCCCAGTGCTTGCACTGGCCAGGGGCCACTTTCGATGCCACGCTGCGGAGCGCCGGCGGTCCGAGCACAGAGCATCGCTTCGCGAAATTTCCCTAAGGGCAGTCAGACATTGTTCCGATCAGTGTTGAACGAGATAGGTTTCGATCCTGCCGACACCTGCCAGTTCTAGATTACAGCGCGGTTCGAGCTTCCAGGAGGTGCGCAGGGCCTGCTTGGTTGCCTCCGAGATTTGCATGCGGTCGGCCACGCCCTGGGACTCGAGCCGGCTTGCAATATTCACGGTCTCGCCCCAGAGGTCGTAGACGAACCGATGCCGGCCGATCAGGCCCGCGGTCACCGGTCCCGTGTGCACGCCAATGCGGATCCGAAAACTATCGTTGCCCCAAGCTAAGGGCTTCAACGCGTCCAGCATGGATTTCCCGAGTGCCACGATCCTGTCGGCATGGTCAGCTGCCGGTTCGGGAACACCGCTCGCAGCCATATAGGCGTCTCCGATGGTCTTGATTTTCTCGACGGAATGCTTCTCCGCCAAGACGTCGAACGTGCCGAATAGCCTGTCGAGGCGCTTGATCAGGTCCGACGGCGGCAACCTTGCCGCTATGCTCGAGAAACCGACAATATCGGCAAAAAGAATGGTCACTTCATCGAACCGGTCGGCAATGAACTCTTCGCCCCGATGCAGCCGTGCCACGATCTGACCGGGCAGGATCGCATGAAGAAGCGAGTCAGCCCGCCCCTTCTCCACCTCGATCCGCTGAAGATACTGGTGCTCGCGGTCAAGCCAACGCTTCTTCTCCAAACTCGAGTTGATCCGGGCGCGCAGCAGGACTGGATTGAAAGGTTTAGGCAAGTAATCGTCGGCCCCCGCCTCGATGCAGCGGACCACTGCGTCCACTTCGTCCAACCCCGATATCATGATGACAGGGATATGCCGCCATCGGCGCTCCGCTTTCAATCGTGAGAGCACCTCGATGCCGTTCATGTCCGGCATCAGGAGGTCCAGCAGAACCAGGTCGAACTCGTGTTCCGCAAGGTGAGCCAGCGCTGACAGACCGGACTCGGCAGAGACTACCTGATGACCGTCACGTTGCAAGCGGCGGGAGAGGAGACCGCGGTTACTGCTGATGTCGTCGACGACAAGTATGCGGCCACAGCCGGAGCTTACGGGGTGCTCCGTCTTGATCAGTGCCCGTTCGAGTCCTGCCGCATCGATCTCAGCCTGATCCGTGGTCCGCGGTTCCTCGCTGTCGGGTGCGCGCGAGAGGCCGGCGATTGCATCGACATGCGCCAACAACTCGGCCGCCGCGGCGAGCATCACCCTGACATCCTCTTCCAGCGCGTATTCGTGCAATTCTTCGGCTTCTTCACGAATCATTTCGGAATAGCCGATGATCGCGTTGAGCGGCGTTCGCAAGTCGTGGCGCAGTTTCGCCTCGATCTCGACCCCTGCCCGGTTCTGATTGTCGGCTTTGCCATAGATCAAGCTGTCGATCAGGCCATTCAATTCGCAAGCAGCGGCGCTGACCTTCTCCAGATCCGGTGTCATGTGGACCAGACCGAGATCCTGCACCTGTTCGGTCAGCAACTCCTGAAATCCTGAGATTGCCCGCGCCGGTCCGGCGAGCTGCTGTGCCAGATGGACGGCGATCGCATGGCGTTGGAACTTGTTCTTGGCAGTCATGTTTTCAAACCGTCGGCCTGGGCCTCATCGATCCCCGGCGAGCAATTGTTCAATTTTCTGGACAAGTCGCGACAGGTCCACCGGCTTGCTATCGTAGTCATCGCAGCCGGCCTCGAGCGCCATTTCGCGATCGCTGGCCATCGCGTGCGCAGAAAGCGCAATGATCGGGATCCCGGAGGTGGCCGGATCAGCCTTGATCCGCCGGGTCGCCTCCCACCCGTCCATGACCGGCAAGCTCATATCCATGAGGATGAGATCCGGCCTTTCCGAAACGGTGAGTTCCACGCCCGACTGTCCGTTTTCCGCAATCAGGACTTCGAACCCACGCCGCGACAACCGCCGCGAGAGCATGTCGCGATTCAATTCGTTGTCTTCTACGAGAAGGATCCTCGTCATCCTCGGCTTCCTTCAGCCATGGGGGCGGTTCCGGGATCGGCAATGCTGGCACCTGTCGATCCAAGTGGGAATATCTGGCGCTCGAGGGCCTCGACCAACTGAGACCGACTGTTTGCGCCCTTGGTCACAACCGCGACCGCCCTGTCGCGAAGCCATTTGAGCTCGTCCGCCGACAAATCCTTGGAAGTCACGACGACGACCGGAATGTTCTGCAGCTCGGGCACCTGCTGCATCTCATTCAAGGTCTCGAATCCGTCCATTTCGGGCATCAGCAGATCAAGCAGGACCAGACGCGGCAACAACCGCTTCATCAGCTTGAGGCCGCGCAGGCCATCGCTTGCCTCGTGAACCCGCCAATCCTTCTTGACCAGAATACGCCGAAGGAAATCGCGCGAGGCTTGATCGTCATCAATAACAAGCACATCGCGGTTGCCACTGCCGCAAGCCTCTATCGTTCGAACAAGCTTCCGCGTGTCGATCGGCTTCGTTAGGTATTCGACCGCACCGAGTGAGAGGCCGAGTTCGCGATCTGCAAGTATCGTCGCAAGGATTACTGGAATCTCGCAGAGCTCCTTGTCGCTCTTCAGCGAGCGCAGCACTGACCAGCCGTCCTGATGCGGCATGATAATGTCGAGAACGATTGCGACAGGGCGATGCGCTCGCGCAGCGGCTATTCCTTCCTCGCCGCTTGCTGCTTCGATCGACGCCAGTCCCGCTTCTGCCAAGGCCCTGGCGATAAGGGTTCGGGCGGCAGGCTCGTCATCGATGATCAGCACCGCCTTGTCCGACGCCCTGGACGACAGCGGTTCGGCGAGTCGCTGCTCGCTAGATTCCTCGTTGCACTCGGCTGGAATCTCCATTGTGAAGGTCGAGCCTTTTCCGAACTCGCTCTTGACCGTTACAACGCCTCCGATCATTCGGCAGAAACTCCGGGTTATGCTAAGGCCCAATCCCGTTCCGCCATAGTTGCGAGTGGTGGACGCGTCTGCCTGCGTAAAAGCGTCAAAGAGCCGTTCTTGTTGCTCTGGCGTCATCCCGATCCCGGTGTCAGACACTACGAATATTAGCCAGTCGCCATCCGATGTCCTGTTGCGTCGAACCGCCAGCGTTACACGGCCCACTTCGGTGAACTTGGCCGCGTTACTGAGTAGATTGAAGAGGTTATGACGCAACTTCGTCTGGTCCGAATGCATTTTCCCAAGGTCTCCCGCGAGGTCCAGCACGAAACTGTTTCTGTTTTTCGCCATCAGTGGCGCTACTGTGGCCTGGACATCGCGCAACAAGTCGGCGACGTCGAAAGTCTCCAGGAAATTTTCCATCTTATTTGCCTCGATCTTCGACAGATCGAGGATGTCGTTGATGAGCGCGAGGAGATGGCGACCGGCCCCTGCGATCTTTTCCACATCTGGGACGAACTCGTTCATTTGCTCGTCACTCGCCTCTTCGATCAGCATCTCGCTGTAGCCAATGATCGCGTTCAATGGAGTGCGTAGCTCGTGGCTCATGGACGCGAGGAAGCTGCTCTTGGCCTCATTTGCCGCTTCAGCATGGCTCTTGGCCCGCTCGAGTTCGACCTCTCTCTGCTTCAGTTCCGTGATGTCGGTGTAAACGGCGACGGTCCCGCCGTCAGGGGTCTTTCGTTTGCTGACGCGGACCCAGCGTTCTCCGAAGCGACCCTCGTGGACGAAGCCTGCCGGATCCTTCTGGATGCGCAGCCTCTCCGCAATCCATTCCTCCGGCGACGCGCCCTCAAGGTCGACGTGCCCGCTCGCCAAGCGTCCTTTCAGAATATCCTGAAGGCTTTGCCCAGGAAGAGTAGCTCGCTCATTGCCGGGAAAGATTTCGCAGTATTTGCTGTTGGCAAGAAGGACCTTGTCCTCCGAATCGAACAGGACAAATCCGTCAGAAATCGCCTCGAGTGCCGCTGCGATCGTCCGTCTTTGCCGCTCCGCCTCATCTTCCAGTCTTTGCTTTTCAATTGCGCTCGCCCGGAAAAGCCGAAGCGTCCGCGCCATCGCGCCGAGCTCGTCGCCTCCCTCTGCCTGTATTTCGACGTCGTAGCGTCCTTCCGTCAGATTTCCGATCACCCGGTTCAAGCGCCGCAACGGGCCGACGATCGAGCGAAGAACAAGGATGGTGAGAAGCGACCCGATCATCACCACGATGGCCACCAGCACGGCAGCGGTCGTCGCCGTTTTCTGGGTTTCCGTTACGACCTCGTTGCGAGCGGCTTCTGCCTCGGCGCTCGCTCGTTCGACGAGTTTGTTAAGCGCGGCATCCACATTTGCGCTGTGGGTGCGCGCCTCGGCGAGGAGAGTGTTGCCGATGATGCGGTTGTCTTGAGTATAGCTGTCTGCCGCTCGTAACGCCGTTTTGACATAGGCATCGATCTCAACGCGGATTTCCCTGACCGCATCCGGTGATGATTTCGAAAGGCGGTCCAGATGTGCCAGCAGTCGCTCGCGCGCCTGCTCGGCATTGCGCTGAGAATTCATCAACAAGCTAACCGACAAATCAGTCAGCCAGTATCGCAATTCGCCGAATGTTACGTGGGCCGCAGCCGCAGTGGACGCGACGTCGAAAAATGCCTTGGTCTCCGCGGTTCGATCTGCACTGCGATAAAGTGCCTGGGTGAGAAAGATGGACGATACGATGAGGCTGACAAGGCCGGCCGCTGTCAGCGCAGCTATGCGGGCCGAAATCGGTAGATTGGCGAAGCTACGCGCAAGTGGCCTCGCCGGCGCCGATACGGCTTCCACTTGGTGCGGTGATTGTTCCAAAGCGCTCATTTGAACAAGACGATGCTGATCGCGCCTCCCAGATCGCCCGCTTTGCCGCCCTCCTTTGGATATCCTGTCACGTCGATCTCGCCCTTCGGCTCGCCGTGACAGGAAAGACACGAGCCGGTATAGTATTCGGGCAGCAGCATTCGAAATGCCGGGCGTCCATCCGCCTCTGTGACGTCCGTGTAGGCTTCTCCCTTCGCTCTCTGCGGATCCACCAAGACCTTTTCGATGATCTGTGCTTCCCAGGCGTCCGGAAGCGATTTGCGGTTGCGCACGAGTTGCTCTGGCGCAGTCACGCGCACCCGAGCTTCGTTGCCGGCCTTGGCGACGAACTTGTCATTCATCAGACGCGCAAACACGGCTGGCACGAAGCCCTTGAAAGCGATTCCCGCGCGGTTGATGTTATCTTGCTGTTCGTCCACCACCTCTCGCATCGCCTCAATCTGGACTTCAAGCAGACGCCGGTCGCGCTCGGTCAATTCGCCGGAAAGCGGGTCGTTGCCGATGTGTTTTGAGTATTCGGCGATGGCCTCTCTCGTAATGCGCTCACCGTCGAGGTGCTTGTCGCCAACAGCAGGATCATTGATGAGCGTCTGGTAGTTCGATATGATACGTCGCCCCGCACGGAGCAATTCCGCGAGTCGCGTTCCCGTCGCGACATCCTCGGTAACTCCCGCTCCGATGGCAGACGACACGACGAGCGCGCAGCCGACAAGAACAGCGGCAATGAAAGTCCGCGTCAACGCTGACATGCCGGACATTTCCGTTTCCCTTCCAGGAAGGCCACTAACAGCATAGCACGATAAAAGCCGGGGAGGCAGCGACAAACTTCGAAGCTCAGGGAAGGAGGGAACGAATATTCGCCGTCTGTTCCGAAGCGTCCCTGGCGTGTAACCCATCTCCGCCGAACGTCCCTTACCACCCCATCGCCACCCCATTGCCAACCCACAGCCTCGACCAACTGGATGACGGCTTCGGGTGATGGCCGTGAATTGGCCCGGAGCAAGCGAGCTTCCGCTTAGGGTCGGAACCGGCATTCCGCTTAGGGTAAAGCCACTGGGACAGCTTCAGGCGGAGCCATCACCTTCAGCACCGCTTCGCGTCGTGCTGCTGGCCGGAGACGCCCCTCTTTGGCGGGCACGGCCGGCCTTCGCCTTACGACTGCGCCAACCGCGATCCGAACCGACGAAGGCCTCCAGCATGTGCGGAATCAGGGCAGCGGTGTCCACGGGTTCATAGAGCCGGCTGTGCTCGGCTGCGTACTGATCGAGTTCCTCCTTGAGAGGCTCCGGCAGGATGATGGTCATGCGGACGACGCCAACCTTCGGCAGCCGACCGAGCCTCAGATCTGGCATTGTTCACCTCCTGCTTGTGAGACAAAGACATGTTGCCTGTTCAGATAATCTGCGTAGGCGACGAGGTCGCGACGAACGGCGGCAGGCAGTTCGACGGTGATCTTGACCGGACGGTTATCGGGAATGGCGGAGCGTTTCAGCTTGGTCATGACGGACCCTTTGACTTGCCGTAAGGCACAAGAACAAGGTCGCGATTGACAATCACGCGAACCGGAAACCCGGGCCGCACCGTGAGCGTCGGCTGCACGTTGAGCTGATTGCGCACGATCTGCTGGCCAATATCGGAGGCCGAGTCCTGCGCGCTTTCGCGGATGGCCTTGGCGATTTCGCTTTCGTCGTCGCTGGACCCGAGCGATGTCCCAATGCCCAGCAATGTCGAGAGCGCTGCGGCCCGGAACATCTGGCCCCAATGATGGTCAACTTCGTCTTCAAGGCCAGAAAACCCTTGCGTGTCTGCGCCCTGCTGGCGCTCCAGCACGATCGATGTGCCATCGGGCATGATCAGCCGGTTCCAGACCAGCAGCAGGCGCGACTGACCGAACGCGACCTGGCTGTCATACTGGCCGATCAGCCGCGCACCCTGCGGGATCAGAAGGTATGAGCCGGTTGGGCTGTCGTAGACATTTTCCGTGACCTGAGCGGTGATCTCGCCGGGCAGGTCGGAGCGGATGCCGGTGATAAGGGCAGCTGGAATGACGCTGCCGGCTTGCACCACGTAGGGCGAGGCCTTCTCGGCGAGCCGATTGGGGCTGACTGTGCGACGGTCTGGCTCGGCATTGACGAAGGCCAGCTTGCGATCCTGCACGTTTTGCGCGGCGCCAGGATCGATCGGTGGCGGCCCAAGCGGCGGAGTCAGACCAGATTGGGTGTCCGGTCCTATGACCCTGCTGCCAGCATCCTGTCGTGTGGGACCAGGTCTCGTGTTCGTATCGGTGAAGAGCTTCGCCACGCGTGCGGCCTCGATCTCGGCCAGTCGGCGCTGCTCCTCCGGATCGGCGCGCGGGCCACTGACGTTGGACGCCCCAATCGGCTGGCCGCGCTCCTGCGCGCGCAAGATCGGCCGGCCCAAATCGCCAGGCAGCGCGGGGCCGAGTTGCGGAACACCGGCATAGTCCTTCGGCAGCTTCTGTAGCCCGTCGGCCGTTGAGCGGTTTTCGGTGGTGAAGAGCTCGGACGGCTGTTCGGTTCCGCGCTGTCTGGTGTCGAGCGCCCAAATCAACGTGCCGAGGATCGCAGCGCTGGCAACTCCACCAACGCCTATCAGCACCTTGCGCGACAGTCGCGTGACCCTGGCCGGTTCGGGCCGAAGGCGCAGTTCCGCTCGAATGTCCTGGTTGGGTGCATTTGCAGGGTCGCTCATCGGAACAGCCTCGTGCTGGGCGAGGTTCGTTTGCCGTCCGTACGCACGATGCGGACGCGCTTTTCGCTTGTTTTGTCGCCGAGCCTCAATTCAGCGGCGGCAAACAGCCGATCAACGACGTAGTAGTTCTGGCGAGCACGGTAGTTGACCAGCTCCGAGCCGCCCGATGGGCCGATGACAAAGAGTGGCGGCATTTCACCTTGCCCTATGCCAGACGGGAACTCGATGTAGACTTTTGCACCGTCATCGAAGGCGCGAAGCGGCCGCCAGGGCGCCATGTCGCCTTCGATGCGATAGCGGAAATTCAGTTTCTGGATGTCGACGC
Source organism: Mesorhizobium sp. M0018 (assembly GCF_040323955.1). Classification (NCBI taxonomy): domain Bacteria; kingdom Pseudomonadati; phylum Pseudomonadota; class Alphaproteobacteria; order Hyphomicrobiales; family Phyllobacteriaceae; genus Mesorhizobium; species Mesorhizobium sp. M0018. The sequence goes on from NZ_JAMYVL010000036.1 coordinate 29,298, forward strand.
CGGACGCGACCGGCTGTGCGGCGGAAGCCTGCGCGTTCTGGCGCCGCAGCGCAATCAGCTGGTCCTGCGGGTACTGCCAGGAGACCGAAGCCATGTAGGTCTTTTCGGTCGAGCGCAGCTCGAGATGATAGGTGCGGCGGTCGCTGTTGATGACGAGATTGGTCTGCAGATCCGGCCGTGTCGGCTTCACAAGAATATGGACCTGCTGGCGCTCCCCTGCCCCACTTTGCGTATCGCCGATGATCCAGCGCACGTGTCGCCGGCGGCCACAGGCCCGGAGCCGACAAGCTGCTCGCCGGGCTGCAAGGCGATGTCGGTGACCTGGCCGGGCGCGGCATAGATCTGGTAGAGCGCGCCCTCACTCCAGGGATAGAGCTGGATGGCATTGACGAACCCGTCGCGAACCGGCTGCATCCTTGCTGCCTCGTTCGCCTGGCTGATACGCTGCTTCGGATCGGTCGGCTCCGGCTTCACCTTCGTAGCGTCGACTGGTTTCAACTGACCAGGCAGCGGAAGCGGTTTCGGCACTTCCACCACTTTGACCGGACCAGGCGGCTCGACCCTGCGCACCGCAGGCACCGCATCGTCGTAGGCGATTTCCGGCGGAATGTGTTTCTTCGATGCACAGCCGGCGAGCGCCGTTGCCGACAGCAGTGTCAGGGCAAGCCTACGTGCCTTGGGCGCATTGCGCTTGGCCGGTCTCGCCGATGTTCTTGTTGGTGCTGCACCCATCATGAAAACTCCTTCGACCAGCTGATGGCGTTGACATAGACGCCAAGCGGATTGGCTTTGAGCCGGTCAGCGTCGCGGGGTTGCTGAATCACGATTGTGAGGATTGCGGTCCAGCGCTCCGTGCCGGCCAGGTTGCCATTCTCGTAACGGCGCTCGATCCAGGCGACGCGAAAGGAATCGGGCGTAGCACGGATGACGCTGGAAACCTCGATGGCGATCTGGAGTTTGCCCAATTTGGCAAAAGGGTCGTTCAACCGGGCGTAATCATTGAGGGAAATGGCGCCGCGGTCTGTGGTGTAGTCGTAGGCGCGCAGCCAGTTTTGGCGGACGATGACCGGGTCGGCCGGAATGCTTCTAACCTGTTCGATGAAGCGGGCCAGATGCCAGGCGATCTGCGGATCGGTCGGCCGATAGTCGGCAACGGCCGGAGCGACAACTTGCGCTTCGCCGAACTTGCCGACTTCCACCACCCAGGGAACCACTGAGCCGCGCGTCGACTGCCAGACCAATGCGGATGCAAAACCGCCGGCCAAGACGAGAGAGCCGAAGGCCATCAGCCGCCAGTTCTTCGCCTGGACGCGAGCCGAGCCGATGCGCTCGTCCCAAATCTGGGCTGCGCGCTGATATGGCGTCTCAGGGTGAGGCGTTTTTGAGTAACGAACAAAAGGGCGTCTAAAGGGTGTCATCAGCGGTCGTCCTGATCGAGGGAAACATTCATCGAGCCGCCGCCATCATTGCTCGAGTGGACCGAATGGGCGGCGATGCTGGCGCCATGGCTCATGGCCTGGCTGCGTTTCATGCGTTTTGCCCATGCTGGCGGAGAGTCGGCACTGGCCCCGGTGGACGGCCAGTCGCCGGAGGAGGCCGTGCCCGACGATCGCTCTCCACTCGTCGCAGTCCAAGCCGCAAAGCGGCCGGCCTCATAGCTGTCGGACAACGCCGTCGCAGCGCGCGACATGGCCTGCTTCACCGGTCGAACGGCAGCGCTGGCACCGGCCCTGGCGACACCTGCCACGCCGGCGGCGACCGAGCCTGCACCACCTCGTCCAGATGTCGCTGCGCCAAGCTCCCAGGCGGCCGAAGTGCTGCCGGCCAGGTGTGCGCCACCGCGTGCGGCCGCTGCCGACATACGCACCCCGGCATTGAGTGCGCCTGCTGCGCCGCTCAATCCGGTGCGAGCACCCATAGCGCCGGCCGCGCCAAGGCCGCCAGCGACGAGGCTCGTGCCAACAGCGGCACCTGCGCCAAGTTGGGGGGCACCAGAGACCAGCCCCGTCGCAATGCTTGGACCGAAGATCGACAGCCCCATCAGCGACAGGGCGCCCAGGACAAGCGACAGCGCATCCGTGATTGTGGGCTGTTCCGCGCCGAAGCCTCGGGTGAACTCGGCGAACAGCCCCGAGCCGATGCCGACGATGACGGCAAGGACCAGGATCTTCACGCCGGAGGCAACGATGTTGCCGAGCACTTTTTCGGCAAGAAAGGCGGTCCGGTTGAACAGCGCAAAGGGGAGCAGCACAAACCCGGCAAGCGTCGTCAGCTTGAATTCGACCAGCGTGACGAAGATCTGGACGGCCAGAAGAAAGAACGCAATCAGTACTATCGCCCAGGCGATCATCAGCACTACGATCTGGACGAAATTCTCGAAGAACGAGACGTAGCCCATCAGTTGGCTGGCGGCCTCGAGGATCGGATTGCCGGCATCGATGCCGACTTGTGCAACGCGGCCCGGCTGCAGCAATGCCGAGCCTGAAAGTGCCGAGCCTCCAGCCTTCAGGCCGAGCCCGGAAAAGCTCTCGAAGACGATGCCGGCCAGACGATTGAAGTTGCCGATGATGAAGGCAAAGAAGCCGATATAGAGGGTCTTCTTCACTAGCCGGTGCAGGACGTCCTCATCAGCACCCCATGCCCAGAACAGGCCGGCCAGTGTGATGTCCATGACAATGAGGGTCGAAGTAAGAAACGCAACTTCCCCACCGAGCAGACCAAAGCCGGAATCGATATAGCGGGTAAACGTCTCCAGGAAGCGATCGATCACGCCGGTGTCGTTCATGGCGCCACCGTTTCCGGATGGAGCCGGTCTTCCGCGCTAGGCGGAGTTGGCGGTTGGAGCGGCAGCATTCGGCTCTGGTCCTTCTCGATCCACGGACCCGCGTTTGGCGCGATGGGGCGGGATGGTTGCAGGAAGCGTCGGCGGCTTTCCGCCCAGGCTTTCCTGCAGGCGTCGTCATCAATCGCCGCCATGCCAATGTCCCGGCATCGGGCAAGCTCGACCCCAGCCGGCTCGCCGCCCGGATATGCAGAGCGCGGGGAGGACGCGTTCTGCGAGCCGCCGCCGCGCAGCGCCATGGAGGCGGCGGTCATGGCGGCGCCAAGGGCAAGAACGGCTGTTATCCGGGCGGCGATCTTGAGATCCATGCGGTCTTTGCCTCAGTCGTGGAACATTTTTACAGATGACGCGCTGTAGCTGCTGCCCGTCATAAAACGGCTGAACTGTTCCCGTGCCTGCTCCTGCGCGGCCGCCCGCCTCGCCTGCTCAAGGGCTTCGGCTCGTCCTTGTGCGGCCAGCATCGCAGTGAGGTCGGCAACTTGCTTGGCTTGGACCGCGAGGAGCTGGTTGCCGGCCTGCGTCGCCTGAAGCAAGCCGACGGCGGACTGGCTGGCACCGACCAGCGCACTCGTCTGCTCTTGTGTCGCGGCGATGTTGTCGACCGCGACGGCGCCCGCCTTCAGCGAATGCTCGAAGGCCGACACCGAGGTCTGCCAGCGTTGACGCGCGCCGTCGACAAGCTGCTGGCTGGAGAGATTCGAACCGAAATTCTCGTAAGCGGAGGTAAACTGGCTCTCGACCTCCTGGACGCTATAGGCCAGCTTGTCGGCCTCGCCGAGCAGGCTCTTCATCTCGGCAAAATTGGCCTCGATCTGGCCCAGCAGCGAGGTCGGCAGCGAAGTGAGATTCTTCGCCTGGTTGATCAGCATCTGCGCTTCGTTCTGAAGCGAGGTGATCTGGTTGTGGATCTGCTCCAGGGCGCGCGATGCCGAAAGCAGGTTTTCGGCGTAATTCCTGGGATCGAACACGATCAGCGCTGATGCTGGTGCCGATGACAGCGCCGTGGCCACGGCGATGGCGCCGGCTGCCGCCACGCGACGGATACGGCGACCTGCAAGAACGGAATTCATGACGAAATCTCCTCGGTGGACTGGTTGATCAAGTTGGTGAGACCTGGGATGAGGTCGGCCGCCCAGGACAGACTGCGCTCCGCTAGCCAGGCCTCGAGGAAATGGTCTCGGCCGGCCTCGGCGACGATCCGGCCGATCGCGGCCTGGTCGGATTTGGACGATGTGGCGCAGAGCGCCAGCGCGATTGGACCGAGCCCTAGTTCGAACAGACGATTGCCGCGGCGGCTTTGACAGTAATAGTCGCGCTTCGGTATCGCCCGGGCGATGATCTCGATCTGGCGATCGTTGAGACCAAAGCGTCGGTAGATCTCGGTGATCTGCGGCTCGATGGCGCGCTCGTTGGGCAAGAACAGCCGCGTCGGGCAGCTTTCTACTATTGCCGGCGCGATTGGCGATCCGTCGATGTCGGAAAGCGACTGCGTGGCGAAGACTACGCTGGCGTTCTTCTTTCTCAGCGTCTTCAGCCATTCGCGCAACTGGTCGGCGAAACCGCCATCGTCGAGCGCCAGCCAGCCCTCGTCAATGAGCAGCAGCGTCGGCCGTCCATCCATCCTCTGCTCGATGCGGTGGAAAAGGTAGGCAAGCACCGCGGGAGCAGCACCCGTGCCAATCAGGCCCTCGGTTTCGAACGCCTGGACGGTGGCTTCGCCGAGTCGCTCATGCTCGGCATCAAGCAGCCGGCCAAAAGCGCCGCCGATGCAATAGGGACCAAGCGCCTGTTTCAGCGGCGAGGACTGCAGCAGCACGGATAGGCCAGTTAATGTCCTCTCCTGGATTGGCGCAGAAGCCAGCGACGTCAGCGCCGACCATAGATGTTCCTTCACCTGCGGCGTGATGACCACGCCTTCCCGCAGAAGAATGTCGAAGAGCCAGGCGGCCGCCCAGGCCCGCTCTGGCGTATGATGGATATGGGCAAGCGGCTGCAGCGACACGGCCTGAACGTCGTCCGACAGATCGGCCAAGGTGAGCGAGGGCAACGGATTGTCAGAGCCCTGTCCGCTTTCAGCATTGCTTCCGAGACTGTGCCAATCACCATTCATGGCGAGCGTGGCAGCGCGGATTGAGCCACCGAAATCGAAGGCAAAGACCTGGCTGTTCTCGTAACGCCGGAACTGCAGCGCGATCAGCGCCAACAGGACCGACTTGCCGGCGCCCGTCGGGCCGATGACAAGGGTGTGGCCGACGTCTCCAACATGCAGGCTGAACCGGAACGGAGTGGCGCCCTCCGTCCTGGCGAAGAACAGCGGCGGCGCTCCAAGATGCTCGTCCTCGGTCGGACCTGCCCAGACCGCGGAGAGGGGAATCGCGTGCGCAAGGTTGAGCGTGGAAAGCGGCGGCTGGCGAACATTGGCATAGACATGGCCGGGGATGCCGCCCAGCCAAGCTTCGACAGCGTTGACGCCCTCGGCGATGCAGGTGAAGTCTCTGCCCTGAACGATCTTTTCGACTAGACGCAGTTTTTCGTCGGCAATCGATGGATCAACATCCCAGACCGTCATGGTGGCGGTGACATAGGCTTCGCCGATCTGATCAGAGCCCAGGTCCTGGAGCGCCGCGTCCGCATCGGCCGCCTTGTTGGCCGCGTCCGAGTCGACGAGAACAGACGCCTCGTTGGTCATCACCTCCTTGAGGATCGCGGCAACGGATTTCCGTTTCGCGAACCACTGACGGCGTATCTTGGTCACCAACTTGGTCGCCTCGGTCTTGTCCAGCATGATCGCCCGCGTTGACCAGCGGTAAGGGAAGGCAAGCCGATTAAGATCGTCGAGAATCCCCGGGAAGGTCATCGTCGGAAACCCGATGATAGTGAGTGTGCGCAGATGCGCATCGCCAAGCCTCGGATCGAGTCCGCCGGCCAACGGCTGATCGACAAGCAGTGCGTCGAGATGCATCGGCGTTTCTGGCACGCGAACGCGATGCCGCTTGGTCGAAATGGTTGAGTGCAGGTAACTCAGCGTCTCCCCGTCATCGAGCCAGTCAGCTTCGGGAACGAAGCCCCCGATGAGGTTGAGCGCGCGATCGGTGCGATCGACAAAAATCTTCAGGAGTTCCCAAGGATCGACGCCCGTCTTTTCCCGGCCTTCATAGAGCCAGCTCTCCATTCGCGACGCTTCCTCAGCCGGAGGCAGCCACACGAATGTGAGAAAGTAGCTGCTTTCAAACAGCACACCGGAGGCTTCGAACTGTTCGCGACGCTCGATGTCGAGAAGTGCCGATGCGCAATCCGGGAACCGGCTGTCTGGGTAGCCGCTGGCAGGATTGCGCTGCGCTTCGACAAAAATTGCCCAGCCGGAGCCGAGCCGGCGTAGCGCGCCGTTGAGCCGCGCGGTCGTGCCGACCAGCTCCGCCGGCGTGGCGGAGTCCAGGTCCGGCCCGCGAAAACGCACTGTCCTTTGAAAGCTGCCGTCCTTGTTGAGCACCACGCCCGGCGCCACCAGGGCGGCCCAAGGCAGATAATCGACGAGGCTGGCACTCTTCTTTCGGTATTCCGCGAGGTTCATCATGATGAAGGACCTCAACAGCCGAAGTGCGAGGGATAGCGAAGGTGCCGGCGTGCCACATCGACGAACTGCGCATCGCGCTTTGCCGCCCAGACGGCCACGAGATGTCCGACCAACCAGATGATGAGCCCTGCGACCCACAAGCGAAGTCCTAATCCGACCGCGCCGGCCAGCGTACCGTTGGCGATGGCAACCGCACGCGGCGCGCCGCCGAGCAGGATCGGTTCGGTGAGTGCGCGATGCACCGGCGCGAAAAAGCCGCGGACTTCCTCCTCCATCAGATCAGCGCTCCGCCGCCGAAGGAGAAAAAAGACAGGAAGAACGAACTTGCCGCGAAAGCGATCGACAGGCCGAAGACGATCTGGATCAGCCGGCGAAATCCGCCCGATGTGTCGCCGAAAGCGAGCGACAAGCCGGTGACGATGATGATGATCACCGCCACGATCTTGGCGACTGGCCCCTCAATCGATTCGAGAATTTGCTGAAGGGGCTCCTCCCAGGGCATGGAGGAACCGGCAGCATGGGCGGGCGCAATCGTCATGATCGCGGCGGTCGTCGCATACGACAGCTCCACGGCAAGTTTGCGGACAGCCGATGAAGTGAAGCGGATCGGGGTCATTTTGAAGCTCCAAAGGGCGAGTGGTGATTCACGGTCATTGTGGTCTCGAGATTTGCTTCCAGGGTGCGGTAGTCACCGGTGGCCGGATCGAGCCCGTCGACCAAGGCGATTTCGACGAGCCGGCGCGCGGAACCGCGGCCGGCGAGGACGGCGACGAGGTCTATGGTTTCGGCTATCAGCGCGCGCGGGACCGTGACGACGGCCTCCTGTACGAGCTGTTCCAGTCGCTGCAGTGCGCCAATGGCAGAATTGGCGTGAATGGTGCCGATGCCGCCGGGATGGCCGGTGCCCCAGGCCTTCAGCAAATCGAGCGCTTCGGCGCCCCGTACCTCGCCTATCGGGATGCGGTCGGGCCGAAGCCGCAATGATGACTTCACCAGATCGGACAGCGAGGCGACACCATCCTTTGTGCGCAGCGCTACAAGATTGGGCGCAGCGCACTGCAACTCGCGTGTGTCCTCGATCAGCACGACGCGCTCGGCGGTTTTAGCCACCTCCGCCAAAAGCGCGTTGACCAGCGTGGTCTTGCCCGTCGATGTACCGCCGGCCACCAGCACGTTCTTGCGTGTCTCCACGGCAAGCTGCAGGACGTCAGCCTGGCCTTCGGTCATGATGCCGGCAGCGACATAGTCTTGAAGCGTAAACACCGCGACTGCCGGCTTGCGGATGGCGAATGTTGGTGCCGTGACGACAGGCGGCAAAAGGCCCTCGAACCGTTCACCGGTCCCAGGCAGTTCAGCCGAAACGCGCGGCGAGCCCGAATGCACCTCCGCACCGACATGGTGCGCGACCAGCCTGACGATCCGTTCGCCGTCTGCCGCGATCAGTGTTTCATTGCTTGCAGCGAGTCCTTCGCTGAGACGGTCAACCCACAGGCGACCGTCGGGATTGAGCATCACCTCGACAATGGCTGGATCGTCAAGGAAGCCTGCGACCGCCGGGCCGAGGGCGGTGCGCAGCATGCGCGCGCCGCGCGATACCGCTCCCTTACTGGCATGATAGTTGGTCGCCATGCGGGTCCCCGTTTCTCGCCACGAACTGGTTCTTGCCGCGGTCGGGGATCATTAGAAAAGGCAGGAGCGCCGGCCTTGCAACAAGCAAAACCGGCGATCGTGGCATGACGTGCAGAGACTTGCGAAATGCGGTGCCGCGACCGCCTGGCGATTGTGGTGGTCAATCCGGCGCGGGTGTGGGCGAAGGCTAGCAGGTATGTTGAAGAGCTAGAGAATTGTGGTAGAAATTGCCAGAAAGGTAGATTTTTGGAGTTTCTCGTGTCCCTGAACATCAAAAATCCAGCCACCGTTGCTCTCGCCGATGAACTCGCACGCCGCCAGGGTATCAGTAAGACAGCAGCCATTCATCAGGCCCTTAGCGAGCGCTTGCACCGCTTGGGCTTTGGAGAGACCGCTCAGGAGCGTCTGCTGGCAGAATTGCGCGCCATCCGAGAAAGAGTGGCACGATTGCCTGAACTGGATTGTCGCAGCGACGAGGAGATCATCGGGTTTGACGAGCATGGAATCCCTAACTGATGGTGATCGATACCTCAGCTGTTGTAGCGATCCTTCGGAGCGAGCCTGAGGCAGCAAGGCTGGAACGAGCGCTGGTCTCCGACCCAATCCGTCTGATCCCGGCAAGCTGCGTGCTCGAGGCACGCATGGTGCTGGTCAGCAGGCGCGGCGAACACGCGTTGGCTGAGATCGATCTTTGGCTGCGCAACGTCGAGGCCGACATCATTCCTGTCGACTCCGAATTGGTTGATCTGGCGACCCAGGGTTGGCTGACCTACGGCAAGGGCCACCACCGGCGGCGCTGAATTTCCTATGCTTTGGCAAAGCGTGCAGACGAACCGCTGCTTTTCATCGGCAAAGACTTCTGCCAAACGGATATCGAACCGGCATGAGCACGAGATTGTAAGATCATCGGCTGTCTCCAGCTTGAACCTGTAATAGCACCCAATTAGTTTCGGCCCTGTCGGCTGGGCCTGCATCGAGGGGCGTCATGCCAATTGGTGCAAAAGCAGAGCAAGCTGGCGTCTTTCGTCCTTCCGATCTGGTGCTGCTGGGCCGCGTCTTGGATGGTTTGGAAGTTGAGGGCCAATCCAGCCGGCCAACTTGTAACTCAGACATCACGGCCGCGACGCTGGCTGCACCAATAAATGATGGGCCTCGTCGAAAACAGCCCTGGGGAGGGCCCGAAGCTCGCTCGCTTCGTAGGTGAGATGCTCGAGATAGGCGACCGGCTGCCGATTACCCATGAATTCCTGTCGGTCATGTTGGGTGTACGACGGCCGGGCGTCACCGTGGCACTTCAAATGCTGGAAGGCCGCGGTCTGATCAGGTCAAATCGTGGCGAGGTCATCGTCCGTGATCGAACTGGTCTCATCATCTTGGCAAACAGCTCATATGGCCAGCCGGAGGCGGAATATGCCCGCCTGATCGGCGAGCAGGCATCTCCATGATCCAAGCCAATATCGAAGTCCGCCGATGGGATGAGACAAACTGCCTAAAACGGCAGGCCATCGCTAATGCTGGGCGGGGGTCTCGATCCGCGAAGGGCAACCCGTGCTGGTTCCGTGGAGTGAGGCACGCCAAGTGTCTCCCTTCCGCAAAGATTGATACTTGAGACTGGAGGCTCTGTCAGCGCCGTTGGCGACCAGAGCAGGATATGGCTGCCAGTCCGCGCGGGAACTACCATCCAGCCGCAGTCGACGTGTTGTCCGGGTCCCGGCCAGCGTCGACGTTACTCCGGCCGATCCCACACACTGACCAGGTCGGTGACGAGCAGCCCTGCAAACGGTCTGAGAAAGCCTACCAAATGTAGCGGAACAAATCATGATCGTTTCTCATTGAGCTGATCAATCAAGGGGGATTGACCATGGGCGATCGGCACAACCCAAAAATCGAGGCATCGGCAAATTCGGAAAAGACCCGGAAGATTGGGTCAGCGGAGATGACCCCCGCACAAGCCTCATATCTGAAAACTCTGGCCGAACAGGCCGACGACCCTGACGCCTATGCCGACGGCCTTAGCAAGGCGGGAGCTTTTAAACGCATTGATGCACTCGGGGAAAAGTTAGGCCTGTAGCGTCCGCCCGTGGCTTTTCGTCTCCAGCGAAGGACAGCCGATCGGGTTGGATTGGGAGAGTTTTGCTGCAGGTTGTGACCCGCGCAATGAAATTTTCTGAATTCAGTGCATCGTGGCTCGACTGGCGATCGAGAGGACAAACGGCGGATGGGAGCGGCTCATAGGGTACAGCCCGGCATTCGCCCTGAACCCACCGAGACCTCGCGCCCGCCGGTCGAATCCTACTGTCGAAACAGATCAGGACCTTCCGATGAGGGCGATGGTCACCAGAGACACAAAAAGGACAAGGGCGATTGCAGCGCCCCAGAAGAAGACTTTTTCGGTGCCGCGTTGCTCTTCCTCGCGAGATATGTCTTTCGCCATTGCATGCATCCTTTGAAGGTCAGCGACTGAGCAACGTGATGTGCCAAGGCTGGGTTCCGATAAACTACTTGCCCGCTTCGCACTGTGAGACAGCTCTCGGAATGAAACTCCAACCGTCGGTTGGTGGACGCATCGCAGCTGGTGCATCTAAAGTTCGCGTGGTCCGCGCGCACCGGGCATGCCCGACCCCGAGCCCCCCGCTCGGTGCAACACGTTTGATCGACCCGCCGCATCAACCTGTGCGGCGGGCTTTTTTCCTCACGCGATGGAACACCGGCGCTCAGGAAAAGTTCTGCCCACGCAGCAAACTCTTTCCCTCATTTTTTTGCTGCCAGATCGGATATCTCCGATCGGCCCGCGTCGTTCTTATCCTCCGGCGACGCGGGCTCGCTGTCCTTGCTCGGTCGAGGAGCCACAGAACAAACGAAAGCACGATGCTGTCAGGACCCGGTGCCAATCGGAGCACAAAACGTGAAGTTCTCACGTTGGAGCTTGCGCGGATCCTGGTCAACCGTAGCGGCATATGTGAGGCGGGAGCGCCATTCTTTTTCTGGGACCGGTGAAACATTTCTCAGGGATCGCAGTTCTGGATGCAGAGGAATTGAATAAGGGAAACCTGATTGCACGGGAGGAGCACGGACGGCACAACTATAAATACGCTCTGCAGAGAATACTTCGCAACGGGAAGCTCTCGCTTGTCTTGGTTGCCGCCGAAGCTTGTTTGAAAGACGGCGATCGCCGCCGAAAAGATTTTCTAAATGAAAATAGCCCAGATCGCACCGCTAACCGAATCCGTGCCGCCCCGAACCTACGGTGGAACCGAGCGAATTGTTTCGTATCTGACCGAAGAACTTGTCCGACAGGGCCACGAGGTGACGCTGT
>NZ_JAMYVL010000037.1:0-34205 GCF_040323955.1 Mesorhizobium sp. M0018
TTTACTCCGCCCTGACGGTGCCGAGCGCCGTCTATGGCAGTGACAGCGACTTTGCCGACGGCAAGCTCGTAGATTCGCTGGTTCTGGCGCGGGCCGGGCAGGCGGTGGACCAGTTCGCCACCCTGGTTTCGGCACGGCAGCCGAAGCGCCAACAGGTCAGTCTGGCCTCAGCCTAAGGGGCAGCGAGTCGTAGACATCCCTGGTCCTTAGGTTAGCCAGACCATACGAGAGAATGCGAAGGAATGGGTTGGCGAACCCTCCGCTAACATATTGATTTCCCAACAGGGAACGTTGACCCCGCAGGTCGAAGGGTCGCATTTGTTCGCCATGGCATCGTTCGCGCGTTGGAAGCGATGTTAGCATGCAGGCGAGGCATGATGAAAACGGGGAAGGTCTCATGAGTTTCGATGATATCGATCTCAATTTGCTGAGAGTGTTCGACGTGATGATGCGTGAAAGGAGCGTAACGCGCGCAGCTGCCGAATTGGGAAGAACACAATCAGCTGTAAGTCATTCCCTATCAAAACTTCGGTATTTATTGCAGGACGAATTGTTCACGAGAGACGGGGGCGAAATGCGACCGACCCCTCGGGCAGTGGAGTTGCTGTCAGATATTTCTGCTGCGCTGGCTACGATCCGCGCGTCGATCGACCGGCATCAGATCTTCAATCCAGCAACGACGCGACGCAACTTTCGCGTGGGACTCACTGACTATCACGCCATGATATTCATCCCAGGGCTCATACGGGAATTTTCGAGGCAAGCGCCTGGCGCGACGCTGAACGTCATTCCCGCAAACGGACCCGAAATCGGTTCATCGGTCTATTTGAGACAAGTCGACTGTGCACTGACGGGAGCGGCAATACGCGACGACCCAGGTCTCTTGAAGGTGGAGCTTGGCCAGGATCGATTGTTTTGCGCGGTGTGGAGTGGAAGCAAGATCGCCAGGAACGCAATGACACTGGAAACATATTTGGCCAGTTCTCACCTGCAGATTTCCGCAGATGGTCTGGCAGAAGGCCTCGCGGATGCCGCCCTCAAGCAGCATGGTCTCCGGCGCAATGTCGTTGCGACCATCTCGAACTATCTGGTGCTGCCCTGGGCGCTTCGCGGCACTGAACTGATTACCCATTGCGGCGATGCCATCCTGCAAATTCTGGACGAGAGGAGTGAGGTGACGTTGGTCCCGCCGCCCCTTGCCATATCGAATGTGAATGCCTGGCTCATTGTTCACCGCCAGATGGCGAATGACCCGGGTACCAAATGGCTCCGGGAAATAATCATGAGCATCTACAACGAGTCGCGGACCGAGAGAGACCAAGGGTCAACCGTCGGAGCACCGGGGTTGGCTGCACCATAGGTCGCGCGCGCCGTCGCTCATTCGATTAGCCCGCCCCAAGCAAACTAGCCCGATCAGCACTCAAGCTCCCTTTCACCCGAGAGCGAGCGCCTCCTCAATTATGAATGACGCTCATTTTCGCAATGAGAACAGTCAATTTGACGAATAGTCATACTTGAGGCCACATTCCCTTCAACAAAAACAGGGGAATACCGAAATGAGATCGATGTTCAAGGGCTTTCTTGCCCTCGCTATCGCGTGCACTGCCTCCTCGGCATGGTCCGCAACCCTCGACAATGTCAAAAAGAATGGAGTGCTGACGTGTGGCACAAATTCGGCCACGGCTGGCTTCAGCCTTCCCGATAACGAAGGCAAATGGACCGGATTTGTGGTCGACTATTGTCGCGCCGTGGCCGCTGCCGTGCTCGGGGATGCGCAAAAGGTTAAGTTCATCCCATTGACGCCGAAAGATCGCTTCACCGCCTTGCAGTCGGGGGAGATCGACGTTCTTGCACACAACGCAACATGGACATCGTCGCGCGATACGTCTCTCGGCATACTTTTTGCGGGGACGTACTTCTATGACGGTCAGGGATTTATGGTGCGCAAGGCGGACAACATCACATCAGCCAAGGGGCTCGAGGGCGCATCGATTTGCGTCACCCAAGGCACCACGACGGAGTTGAACCTTGCCGACTATTTTCGCTCGCAGTCGATCAAGTACACCACGGTTGGTTTCGCCGACGAGGAAGCTGTCGTGAAGGCTTACGAGGAGGGGCGTTGCGACGTCCTGTCGGCGGACACCTCTACCTTGAACGCATCGCGGCTTCGCATGGCCAAGCCGGACGACAGCATCGTTCTTCCCGAACTGATCTCCAAGGAGCCGCTTGGCCCGGCAGTGCGGCAGGGAGACGACCAGTGGTTCAATGTGGCGAAGTGGACGCTTTACGTCATGGTGGCCTCCGAAGAATACGGGGTCACCTCCAAAAACGTTGATGCTATGAAGTCGTCGGACAATCCCAGCATCCGCCGTCTGCTTGGCGTGGAAGGCAGCATCGGCAAGGACATCGGGCTCGGCGACGACTGGCCGGTCGAGGTGATCAAACAGGTCGGTAACTACGGCGAAGTGTTTGATCGGAATGTCGGCAAGGACTCGCCGCTGAAAATGGAGCGCGGCATGAACGCGCTCTGGAACAAAGGCGGCGTTCAGTACGCTCCGCCGATTCGCTAGGCAAAGCATGGTTGCAAGGCGCTTGCGCGTTACCGCCAGCGCCTTGCACAGATCCCGATAGGAACACGCCATGTCCGATTTGTCGCTTCCAGCGCCCTCGCGCAGGAGCCTATCGCTGCACGATACGAAAGTGCGCGGCGTTTTCTACCAGCTCTTGCTCGCAGGTTGCCTGTTGGCATTGGCTCTGGGCATCGGCATGCAGACCGCATCGAATATGCGGGTCCGGGGGATTCCGCTCTCATTCGATTTTTGGGGTGAGGCTGCCGGCTTCGACATCAATCAAACCCTGATACCGTACGATGCACTATCCACCTACGGTCAGGCCTTCTGGGTGGGAGTGGTCAATACCCTCTACGTCAGCTTCCTCGCAATCTTGCTGGCCACCTTGCTTGGCTTCGTCATCGGCGTTGCCCGCCTCTCGCCGAACTGGATCGTTTCGAAGGTGGCGACCGCCTATGTCGAGCTTGTGCGCAATGTCCCGTTATTGCTGCAGCTGCTGTTCTGGTACAACGCCGTCCTCAAGCCGTTGCCTTCCCCGAAGGCGTCCATCGCCATCCCCGGCGGCATCTACCTCAACAATCGCGGCCTCATCATTCCGGAGATCCAGTGGCATCCGGGGGCGGGGCTTGTGGGCCTGGCATTGGTAGCGGCCGTTTTCTGCTGCATTGCATTCTGGTTCCGCGCCAAGAGTGTCCAGAAACGAACTGGCAAGCAGCTGCCGGTATTTTTGGTCAGCCTGGCGACCTTGATAGGATTTCCGCTGATCGTGTTCCTGGCGGCTGGCGAGCCGGTCTCGTTTGTCGCGCCGCAGCTGCGGGGTTTCAACTTTCAAGGCGGACATCAACTCTATCCAGAGTTTGCCGCTCTCCTGATCGGTCTGTCGGTCTACACCGGATCCTACATCGCCGAGATTGTCCGGAGTGGCATCCAGGCAGTGCCAAAGGGCCAGAGCGAGGCTGCGTATGCGCTGGGGCTGGCGCCGGGCAAGACGCTTCGCCTTGTCGTTGTTCCGCAGGCGCTGCGTATTATCATCCCGCCTTTGACAAGCCAGTATCTCAATCTAATCAAGAACTCGTCGCTTGCGGTGTTCATTGGCTATCCCGACCTCGTTCAGATCTTTGCCGGGACGGTACTCAACCAGACCGGCGCCGCCGTCCAGGTCATGGCGATCACCTTGTCCGTCTATCTCGTTATCTCCCTTGCCACGTCGTTGGCCATGAACGCGTGTAACCGACATTTTGCGATCGTCGAGAGGTGACGCATGAGCGATCAGTCCATGCATTCGCCAGTTGTCAGCAGCGCGCTCATACCAGCGATGGCGCCCCCCCGCTGACGTTTGGCCAAGTCCAGTGACCTGGATGAAAAAGAATCTGTTTTCGACGCCGTTTTCAGGCGCGCTGACAGTATGCTTTCTCCTCTTCGCCGTGTGGCTGCTGCGTCACTTTCTGAGCTTTGCGATCTTCGACGCGGTCTGGAGCGGCGGTCGCGAGGCTTGCCGCACGAACAGCCAAGGAGCTTGCTGGCCTTTCATTGCCGAGAAGTTCGACTACCTGCGATACGGCGCGTACCCGGCTTCCGAGCGGTGGCGCGTTGATCTCGCACAGGCTATCGGCGCCATCCTCATCGTTTGGCTCCTGTGGACGAAGGCTCCGCGGCGCAAAGTGGCGGCGTTGCTATTCTTCCTTGTCTACCCCGTTGCCGCGTTCGTTCTCGTGCGCGGGGTCGCCTGGCTCCATTTGTCTGTCATCGATACGACGCTCTGGGGCGGTCTCCTGATCACGTTGCTGATGTCGATTGTGGGCATCGTCTTCTCGCTTCCGATCGGGGTTATCCTGGCGCTTGGACGCAGGTCCGAACTCCCTTTCGTCAAGGCGGTTTGCGTCACATTCATCGAAGTCGTCCGGGGGGTGCCGTTTATCACGGTATTGTTCATGGCGAACTTCATGATGCCGCTCTTCGTCCCGGACTATCTGACGCCTGACCGTCTCCTGCGCCCGCTTATGGCGATAGCGCTGTTCTCGTCCGCCTATATGGCCGAAGTTGTGAGGGCCGGCCTTCAGGCGATCCCGAAGGGCCAATACGAGGCGGCGAAGGCGCTTGGGATCAGCTACTTCGACATAATGCGCCTGATCGTCCTCCCCCAGGCGTTGACGATCGTCATACCGAGCATCGTCTCCACCTTCATCGGTCTGTTCAAAGACACGACTCTGGTCGCCATCGTCGGCATCGCGGATTTCCTGAAAGCCATCGAAACGGCGCGCGTCGATCCGAACTGGGCAGGCCCGACGATCTCATCAACCGGCTACCTCTTTGCGGGACTGGTCTACTGGGGCTTTTGCTTCGGCATGTCCCGTTACTCGCAATCGATGGAGCGCCAATTGGCGCGCGGCCACAAATCTTAGGACGCGACGATGATGCCACAAGCAATGTACGCATCGACGAAGGGACAGCCCTTCAACAAGGCGATGGCCATTGAACTGCGTGACGTCAACAAATGGTTCGGTTCATACCATGCGCTCAGGAACATCAACCTGTCGGTGCCACAGGGGCAGCGCATTGTGATCTGCGGCCCCTCGGGGTCGGGCAAATCGACGATGATCCGGTGCGTCAACCATCTCGAGGAGCATCAGTCGGGCGAGATCATCGTCGACGGCAAAGCGGTAACCGGGGATCTGCGCAAGATCGACGAAGTTCGCAGCAACGTCGGGATGGTTTTCCAGCACTTCAATTTGTTTCCCCACCTCACGGTGCTTGAGAATTGCACGCTTGCGCCTGTTTGGGTGAGGAAGATGCCGCGGACGGCAGCTGAGGAATTGGCGCGCCATTATCTGGAGCGCGTCAGAATTGCGGAAAAGGCGGACAGCTACCCGGGTCAGCTGTCGGGTGGCCAGCAGCAACGTGCTGCAATTGCCCGGGCTCTCTGCATGAACCCGAAGATTATGCTCTTCGACGAGCCAACCTCTGCCCTCGATCCGGAGATGGTCAAGGAGGTGCTCGACACGATGGTGTCGCTCGCCGGTGAAGGTATGACGATGCTGTGCGTGACGCATGAAATGGGCTTCGCGCGGGAGGTGGCCGATCGCGTGGTGTTCATGGACCGCGGGGAGATCGTCGAGATCAATACGCCCCATCAGTTCTTCACCAACTCCCGGTCGGAACGAGCGCGGCAGTTTCTGGCGCAAATCCTCAAATAGGGAAGTCCGCAGACGCAAAGCGGCCCGTAACCGTGGCAGTAGATTTTCCAGGTGAGTATCAAATGGCTTGTGCAGACACGCCCGCATCGGCGGTTGGGCAACAAAATATTGTGGGAATAGATTTCGACCAAATCCACGACCGCCAGCAATTCGGATCCGTCAAATGGGCCAACCAGTGGGACGAGTTCTCTCCTCAGGTGCAAGGCCAGGACCTGCTCTCCCTATGGACAGCGGATATGGATTTTCGTGCCCCGGAAACCGTCATCGCGCGGCTGCGCGAGGCCGCGGACCATGGCATTTACGGCTACACACGCCGCGATCCGCGCCACTATGAGATCGTGCAATCGTGGTTCACACGCCGGCACAACTGGTCGCCGATGCTGGAGACCCTGCTCCCCGCGCCGGCGATCATGCCGTCGGTCGCTGCGATACTGCGAACCTTCACGAAGCCTGGTGACGGCGTCATCGTTCAGTCACCCGTGTACTCGCCCTATTTCGAAGTGGTTCAGGGAAATGGCCGGATTCTGCTCACGAACCGGCTGAGGCTGCAAAACGACAGGTATGAACTCGATCTGGAAGACTTCGAGAAACTGGCGGCCGGCGGCGCCAAGGTGTTCCTGCTGTGCAATCCTCACAATCCTGCCGGAATGGCCTGGACACTCGAAGAATTGACAGCGCTGAACGACATTTGTGAGCGCCATGGGATTTTGGTCATATCCGACGACATTCACTGCGACATAAGGTTGTCGGACCACCCGCACATCGTCTTCTCCTCCATCTCGGACGATGCCGCGGAGAAGTCGTTCATCTGCACCGCTCCGACGAAGACTTTCAACCTCGCCGGGGTGCCTTCGGCAACCATTGCGGTGGCGAGCAAAAAGCGCCGCGAGCAGCTTCTTGCCGCGATGCAGGCCTCATTCATGGTAAATGCAAACTTTTTCGGCCGCCTGGCCCTGGAGGTTGCCTACAGCACCGGCGCGCCCTGGCTCGATCAACTCACATCCTACATCGCCAGCAACATTGATCTGGTTTGTGACTTCGCCGGCGAATACCTTCCAGGCATTACGCCCATGCGGCCCGACGCATCGTTTCTGGTGTGGTTGGACGCGTGCGCGCTCGATCGTAGAGTGGGTGGAATTCAGAAGTTCTTTGTCGATCAGGCCGGGGTCAATCTGTATGACGGCCGCGTCTATGGGCCTGGCGGCGAAGGTTTCATCCGCCTGAATGTCGGCTGCCCGCGTCCTCTGCTGCGCCGAGGGCTGGAGCGGATGTCCAGCGCGCTGGCATCCTTGTGACTGAGCGGAACCAAGCCAGGATGCCCCGAATGCGAATTGCCATCATCAATCCCAACACGACCGCTTCGATGACCAGCGGGATCGTCGCAGCCGCCATGGCGGCGCCGGATCCGGGGACGAAGATAGTGGGCATGCATGCCAACGGCTGGACCTGAAGCGATCGAAGGGCCATTTGACGGTGCACTCTCCGTAGCGGGCCTGCTCAAGCAGGTGGTCGCGGCGGAAATGGACAATGTCGACGCCCGTATCATTGCCTGCTTAGACGAAACGGGTCTCGACGCGGAAAGGGCCATCGCTACCAAGCCCGTCATCGGTATAGGCAAGGCTTCGCTTCATCCGTCAGCCTTGTCGCTCACAGCTTCTGTGTCGTGACCACTCTGTCGCGTTCCGCGCGACTGATTGAAGACAACATTCGCCGTTACGGGTTCTCCCGTCGTTTCCGGCGCGTTCTTGCCTCCGACATCCCGGTCCTCGAGTTGGAGAGATCTGAAAGTGGTGCCTCCGAACGAATTTCGGAGCTCATACGCGAAGGTGGAGGCATAGGCTGCTTTGGCGCCGAGCTGGAGGTGGTCTCCGACCGGTCGCCGAACTGATCACCCGGAATACACCGATGATCATGCTCGGCACGAGCGCCGGCCCAAATGCCGACGCGCAGTATTTGTTCAGCGAGGACATGCTTGGCCACACCGCTGGCCACAGGCCGCGCCACGCCAAGACCTACCGCAACTTCGCCGCCGAATATGAGCGGCTGCAACGCGAGCGTATTGCCGCCTATCGCGAGCTCGTATCCGACGTGCAGACGGGCGCTTACCCGAGCCGCAGCACGTGGTCCCGATCACAGATGAAGAGTTCTCGACCTTCAGCACCTCTCTCGAACTTTAGAAAGCCAAGATACACAACAGGCTGCGAGATTCCCTTGCGGTACGCTGACCGAACGAACCTAATCTGTTTGGTCAGTTCACGACCTCGGTTCTCGCAGGTGGAGGTCAGCTATCTCCGCTCCGGACACAAAGCTGACAGGCTGCCTTCGGCCCCAAATAGCCAATACAGAACTGCAGGGCGAGCGATCAGCGCTTGTCCGCCGGCTGGCTGCTCGTCGTCGAAGGGATGCGGGCGATGACCTTGATCTCGAAATCGAAGCGCGCAAGCCAATTGACGCCCACTGCGGTCCAGTTCGGGTAGGGAGGTGCACCGATTTCTTCCGCTCGGACGGCCAGAACTGTCTCGATCTGTTCGTCCGGGTTGGTGTGGAACGTTGTGACGTCGACGACGTCGTCGAAGCTGCACCCGGCGGCCGCCAAGACCGCGCGCAGATTGGCGAAGGCCCGTCGAACCTGATCCTCGAATACGGGCTCGGGCGAGCCGTCCTCACGGCTCCCGACCTGACCCGACACGAAGAGAAGATCGCCGGACCGAATGGCTGCGGAATAGCGGTGGATATCGTATAACGCGTGCCGGTTGGCCGGGTAGACGGCGTCACGTGTAGGCATCTCAAGTTCCTTTCTGTCTTGATAAGAGGTGGGCACGAGCAGCGGGCCGGAGCCGGGGGTCACAGCCGCGCCAACTCCTCGTCTGTGAAATCCGCCGCAACCGCGATGTCATTCTGCCGGTCGAGCTCCTCGATGCGTCCGCCGAGTGCCTTGCGGATGCCGGCATAGGCCTCGGCACCGAGCACCAGCCGTTTCGGGAGCGGAGCATCCTGATCGGCAAGCCTGATCATTGCGTCCGTCATGCTGTCGGGGTCGCCCTTGATTACCCAAGACCCATGGAGCGCCTCGCGGACCTGATCGGCGGGGGTTCCCTCATAGGCCGCAAGCGGCTTGGTCCGCGCGAGATTGCCGCCGAACCCGGTCCGCGCCGGCCCGGGTTCCACAAGGCTGAATTCGATGCCGAAGGGAGCAGCCTCCTGCGCCACGGATTCGACGAACCCCTCGATACCCCACTTGGTCGCGTGATAGAGGCTGAAAGCCGGATAGGCGATCTGGCCTCCCTCGCTCGATACCTGTAGAATCCGACCACCACCCTGGCTGCGCAGATGCGGCAACGCCGCCTGGATGAGCGTGATCGAGCCGATGAGATTGGTGTCGATGATGTCCCGAACCTGCACATCGCCAGCCTCTTCAGCCGCGCCGAGCAGGCCATAGCCAGCATTGCTGACGACGATGTCGATCCGAGCGGATGCCGCGAAGGCCCGGTCGACCGCGGCGCGGACCGAGCTCTGGTCCTTGAGGTCCATTGCGACGATGCGGAGCCGTTCGGGGTAACTTGCACGCAGGTCGGGAAGTGCGTCCTCGCTGCGACTGGCACCGACGACGCGGTCTCCCCTGATCAGGGTCTTCTCCGCCAGCAGCCGGCCTAGACCAGAAGACACACCCGTTATGAGCCAGGCCTTTTCCATTTCTCATTTCTCCAATTGATCCAGGCAGGAGATAGGGCAATCGCATTGCGCGCATTAGCCGTTGAAATCGGCATGGGACAATGCAAAATCCCCATCAATGCCCCGCCCGTCGCTCAACGATCTCACCGCCTTCGTCGCCGTTGCCACATACCGTAGCTTCCGCCGCGCAGCGGACGAGATCGGCACGGCACCTTCCACATTGAGCCATGCGATGCGTGCGCTCGAGGAACGCATGGGCGTGCGACTTCTGAACCGCACCACACGCAGCGTCTCGCCGACAGAAGCCGGGTTCCGGTTGCTCGACCGTCTTCAGCCGGCGCTCGCCTCGCTGGACGAGGCGCTCGACAGCGTCGCGGGGTTCCGGGGCAATGTCGCAGGAACGGTCCGCATCAACGCACCGCGATTGGTGGCCGGGCTTCTCGTTCGCGCGGTTCTTCCGCAGATGGCGGAGGGCCATCCGGACGTGACCGTGGACATCGTCGTCGAGGGACGGCTCATCGATATCGTGTCCAGCGGGTTCGATGCCGGCGCGCGCCTCATCACATCAATTCCCAAAGACATGATCGCCGTGCCGTTTGCACGCGCGTTGACGTTCATCTGTATCGCGTCACCCGCCTATCTCGATCGCTTCGGGGAGCCGGGAACGCCCGAGGAATTGCAACGCCACCATTGCATCGGCCACCGTATGCCCAGCGGCAAGCTCTATCGATGGGAGTTCGAACGCGCAGGCCAGGAACTGGTGATCGGGGCAAACGGCCCCATCGTCCTTGATGACGAGGAACTGATGGTCGAAGCCGCAATAGAGGGTCTGGGCATCGCCTATGTGGCGGATTGGGCCGCCGAAGCCGCGTTGTCCGATGGCCGGCTACGCAAGGTCCTGACCGCGTGGACGCCAGCACCGGAAGAAGTTGCGGTCTACTACCCCGGACATCGAGCCGTGCCGCCCGCCCTGCGGGCTTTTCTCGATGTTGTAAAGGACCTGCGGAAGAAAGAACCCTAACCAGATCAACGAAGCCGACGCCCTCGCGCGGAATAGCCGCAGCGGGGCGAAGCGAACAGCTGAAGATCGCGGTCCTGCTCTGACCCAGCTCGCGTCGCATGAGTTCGAGCAACTATTCGAGCGAGAGCTTCTCGCGGGGGCGCAAATTCCTCGATCGGGGCTAGTTTCCCGAGATGAGGCAGGTCACCGTTAAACGCAGGGTCCAATCACTACCTTCCCGTGACCTTCCGAACGTCTGCAAACGAGCAGGGCCGCGCCGCTTTTCTGGGAGCTGTGAAAACGGCCTGGGGCGGGTACCAAGCGTGCGATTCACTAGTTGCAGCTAACGTGGTGGAGGCATTCGCGGCCAGTTGTACTGATGAACTGATGGCTCTCAGAACGCGGTCATCTGCTTAGCTCCGTTCAGCGCACCAGCGCGTCCCGATGACAGCCAGACGGATGCCGGCAGTGCCGCCCACGCTATCCCTTGACCGCCGGGCCGACGATCGAATCCACAAAGAAGCGCTGCAGGAAGACGAAGAGCACCAGTGGCGGGAGCACGGCAAGCGTCGCGCCAGCCATCACCAGTCCCGTGTTGAGAGCGCCTCTGTTGTAGCTGAGCAGGCGACTAAGGCTGATGACGATCGGATATTCGTGTGCATTGCCCTGTAGAACGGTCAGCGGCCAGAGATAGCTATTCCAGTGATAGACGAAGGCAAACAGCGCCAGTGCCGCGATTGCCGGCGCCACGCTCGGCACGACGATCTTGAACAGGATCAGGAGTTCCGACGCCCCATCCATCCGCGCTGCGTCGATCAGATCGTCGGGCACGCCGGCTATAAACTGGCGCATCAGGAAAATGCCAAACGCATTGGCGAGATTGGGCACGATAATACCGGCAAGGCTGGCGTTCAGGCCGATTGATCCGACGAGACGGTAAAGCGGGATCAGCGTGACGATCGGCGGCAGGAACATGGTGGCGATCAGCACCGAAAACAGCAGTGAGCGGCCGGGAAAGTGATGCTTGGCGAAGGCGTAACCAGCCATCATGCTGGTGACCAGAATGCCGGCGGTGGTGATCGTGGCGATCACGAGCGAATTCCACATCGAGCGACCGACATTGATGACGCCGGACACTTTCTCGTACGCTTCGAGGGTCGGCGTGCGCGGTATCCACACCGGCGGCACCTGCATGGTTTCGGCCGGCGTTTTCAGGCTGGAGAGCACCATCCACAACAGCGGGAAGGCGGAGGCCACGGCAACCAGCAGCATCAGCGTGGCGAGCAGTGCTCTGCGGCCCGCCAGGCGTTTGCGCGCCAACCGGCTCGATGCTGAGCGGCCCGGCGCGCTCATTCGTCATCCTTCCGGTTGGCGAATGCAAACAGCGCACACACAATGACGATCAGCGACAGCATCAGCATCACTGCCATGGCCGAGCCCAGCCCGCCTTGTGCCCGCTCGATGCCGACTCGGCGGATATGGTAGGTCAGCACGTTGGTCGAGCCGACCGGCCCGCCTTGGGTGATCAGCGCCACCGGCTCGAACACTTGCACGGCGTTGATGATGGCAATGACGGCGCTGAACAAGAGCGTGCGGCTCAATAGCGGCAAGGTGATGAAGCGGAACTGTTCGCGCCGGTTGGCGCCGTCAAGCGTCGCCGCCTCGTAAAGACTGCCTGGGATCTGGGTCAGCCCGGCAACGGCCAGCACCGTAAAATAGCCGATCTGCTGCCAGACATTGAGGACGACGATCGAGATCAACGCCGATCTTGGCGAGGACAACCAGAGTTGCGGGCCGATGCCGGCGAGACCGAGCACCTGGTTGAGCGGCCCCTCGCTCGGCGAATAGAGCTTCGACCAGACCAGCGTCACGGCGATCATCGGCACCATGTAGGTGGAAAACAACACGGTCCGCAGCGCCGTACCGCCTGCGACATCGCGCTGGTGGACCATCAAGCCGAACACTACCGAAAGGGGCAGGATGAGCATCACCGACAATGCCGTGTAGATGGCGGTGTTGAGCAGCGCTCGCTTGAAATCCCGCCCGACCGAGGTCGGCCCGAATATTTCGCGAAAATTGTCGAAGCCGATGAAGCTCGCATTGGAAAAAGGCGTCTGCGTCGACCAGTCCTGGAATGACAGCCAGATGGTGAGCAGCATCGGCAGCAGGATGAAAACGCCAATCAGTGTCACGGCGGGCGCCAGCATGATGCCCACCGAGGCACGATAGCTCTTGATCATCGCTCTGCTTCCAAAGCGTCGGGCTCTCGAAACAGCGCCTTCGCTATTTGGCGGCACGCTCCAGGATCGAGACGGCATCGGCCTGCGCGTTCGCCTGCGCATCCTTGGCCGAGAGCTGCCCATACTGCAACGCCTCGAGCGTCTGCTGCAGCGATTCGCTGAACTCCTGGCCGCCCGGGACGACAGGGAAGGGCTTGGCGTCAGCAAGCACGCTGACATAGCCGGACAGGAACTCGGAACCGAGCTTGTCCTTATGGGCTTCGATGTCGGAGGTCCGCGTCGGCAGGATGCCCATCGACATCAGAATATCCGACATTGCCGATGCGCCGTTCTTGCCGGACTTCGGACTGTTCAGCCATACCAGGAAATCCCATGCCGCTTTTTGCTCGGCCTGACCGGCATTGGCGTTGACGACGGTCATCCATGAATAGGAGATCGAGTGCGGCTTGTCGCCGCTCGGACCGACCGGGATGGGTGCGGTGGCGATATTGGAGAACTTGTCGCCCATGCCGCTCTTCAATGCGCTTTCCCACCAGTTGGCCATGATGATCATGCCGGTCTTGCCGGAGACGAAATTGTCTAGGAAGGGGCCGGTTGTGTTGGCGTCGGCCGTGGCCATCGCCGGATCGCTGGCGCCGGACTTGATCAGGTCCTCGTAAAGCTGGAAAGTCTCACCGGCTTGAGGACTGTCGAGCATCGGTTTGCCGTCCTTGACCAGCTCGCCGCCATTGGAGACCAGCAGCGAGGCGAAGGGATGGACGACGCCCGCCGCCCAGGAATTGATCATGCCGAAGCCTTGCTGGCCGGCATCTTTCCTGGTCAGCTTCTGGGCCGCATCCTTCAATTCGGACCAGGTCTTCGGCGCGGCTGTAATGCCTGCCCGTTTGAACAGCTCCTTGTTGTAGTTCAGCGCGTAGACGTCGATCTCGTTTGGAATGCCGTAAAGCGTGGCGCCAACAGAGGCTGCACTGACGACACCGGCCGGCCACGCACTCTTGACCTCGCCGGCAACTGCATCGGGGGCCGGCGCGACCAGCTTGTCTCGCGCCAGTTCGGGCAGCCACAAATCATAGATGCCGCCGATCGTCGGCCCGTCCGAGCTGCCGCCCTGGGAACGCAATGTCGTCAGGAGATCGCCGAAGGGGACGGCGCGCACGGTGACGGTCACATCCGGATCGCTCTTGGCGTAGTCCTTGGCCGCGGCGTCCAGCAAAGCGACCGTTTCGGGCGACCAGTGGGTCAGATAGGAGATGTTGACCGATTGGGCCCAACCAATGGTGGGCGAGGCCAACAACCCTGCAGCAAGTGCCAGTTTCGAAATCCAAGCCAAAGACATCCGACCCTCCGCATAGCCACACAGCGATGTCCATGACGTTATGACAAGCAGAAGCAACGATGCAAGCGCTATCTTCGTGGAGAGCTCCTGCCGGCGTTGCGGCGTTTTCTTACTCCGGTTTTGGGAAGGGAGATCACAGATAATAAACAGGAGTTTAAGTGCTATGGCTCGAGCTGTTTCTCACTGCTGGCTATCCCCCAAAACCTCTTGCGATCGAAGTCATGTCGTTATAATGACACTGAGCCGCTTTTGGTTGCCGCGGCGGAGACAGGCAGCCTCTCGGCTGCCGGGCGCCGCTTGCAAAGGATGCCGATGTCGAATGGGAGACGAAGCATGGTTCATCGACACGCTGCGCTCAGCCCGATCGGCTTTGGCGCCGCGTGCACCGGAGTCTGTACCGCACTGCCGACCAGAGCCGACGACGCCGTGGCGTCGTGGACCTGGCGCTCCGAGGACCGGGCGGCAGCCAGTCGGAGTCGCTCTCGATGACACGCGTTCTGGCCATCGATCTTGGCGGCACCAACTTGCGCGCCGCTATCCATACCGGCGATGTTCGCTGGCTGGAGATGCTCAGCCGCGAGCCCGCACCAGCAAGTCTTGATGCCTTCGTCGCCCGCGTCGGTGCGTTGCGCGCCGAGGCCGGTCCGGTCGAGGCACTTGGCTTAGCGGTGCCGGGGCTTGTCGAGGGCTCGGTCTGCCGCTGGATTCCGAACCTGCCCTATCTCGACGGCATCGACATCGCGGCCTTGTTTCCTCGTCTGCGCGTTGCCGTTGGCAATGACGCGCAGGTCGCCATGCTGGCCGAAGCGGTCGAAGGTGCCGCAAAAGACCTGTCCGATGCCATCCTGCTGGCGATCGGCACCGGTATCGGCTCCGCCGTTCTGGCCAATAACCACATCGTCGCCGGCGTACGTGGCGGCGCTTGCTCATTCGGCTGGGCCTGCGCCGACATCGAGGATGAAGGCGACGACCGCGGCGGCTGGCTGGAGCGCTTCGCTTCCGGGCGGGCATTCGACGCCGCGGCGCGCCAGATCGGGCTTGCCAATGGCGGCAGGCTGGTCGAGGCGGCCCGGGGTGGCAAGACGGCCGCCCTTGACGCATTGGAGCTGCCGGCGCGCCGGCTGGGTACTGCCTTGGCGGGTGCGGTCGCGCTGCTTGACACCCAGGCGGTCCTGATTTCCGGCGGGCTTGCCGATGCGCTGGACGTCGTTGGACCGAGGCTGCTTGCGGCATTGCGGCGTCAGCTGCCGCCGCATCTGCGCGATGTCGTGCTGCGGTCCGGCGAATTTGGCTCCCGCGCCGGTCTCGTCGGCGCCTCGCTGGCCGGTCTCGCCGGAGCACAGTGGAGGCAGATAAGATGAGCCAAGTTAGCTTCCAGCTGCCCGACCGCCGAAGGCCCGAGCCGCTCTGGTATCAGGTGGAAGAGGCCATCCGCGCCGTCGTGAAGAGTGGCGAGTGGGCGACCGGCCACCAGATGCCGGCCGAAGACAGACTGTGCGCCCTATTCGGGGTGAGCCGCATCACGCTGCGCCACGCGCTGCGCAATCTTGAGGAGCACGGACTGCTCAGGCGCGAACATGGCCGTGGCACCTTCGTGCGCTCCACCACGCTGGTCGCCGGCACCCGCGAACTCACCAGCTTCACGCAGGAAATGGGCAATATGGGCGTGGTCGCCGGCTCGCGATTGCTCGACTGCAGCCTGACCACCGCCAATGCCGCCGTGGCCGGAGCGCTGGAGATCGAGGAGGGCGATCCGGTGGTGCGCATCCGGCGGCTCAGGCTCGGCAACAACGAACCGATCGGTATTCAGACTGCGCAACTCTCGGCCGCGCGCGTGCCCGGCTTTCTCGATGCCGGCCTGTTGCAAGGCTCGCTCTACGAAGCGTTGGAACGCCATTACGGCATCGTGCCGGTCGCGGCGCGCGAAAACTACCGTGTTGGCGCGGTCGGGACGGCGGATGCCGAGTTGCTCGATCTGCCTGGGGGGAGCCCCGCTTTCGTGGTCGAGCGCATCACCACCGACGAGCGTGGCCCGTTCGAATTCACCGTCTCGGTTATGCGTGGCGACCGCTACGAAATCCGCTCGACGCTGCGTGCCGGTCGCGCCGCGCCAACTGCAAGAAGCTGAGCCATTACCGAAGCCGACACATAACAGGAGTACCGACGTGTCCGATCTCTACATACCTCGCCTTGCCGCCCTCATCGAACAGGCCTCGAAAGCCAATGCCGAAGCCTTTGGCGAAGCGGCCAGCCGCTTTGCCGACACGCTCGAGAGCGGGGGGTTGGTTCATCTTTACGGCTCGGGCCACTCGGTGTTGCCGGTCCAGGAAGTGTTTCCGCGCTACGGCAGCTATGTCGGCTTCAATCCGCTGACCGACCCGCGTGTCATGTGGCATAACGTGCTCGGCGCCGGCGGCGTGCGCGAACTTCTGTGGCTGGAGCGGACCGAGAAATACGCCGAGAAATTCCTCGACCACCAGCCGCTGAACAAAGGCGATTCGATCATCATCTTTGGCCACAGCGGCCGCAATTCGTCCGGCATCGACACCGCGCTTTATGCGAAAAAACGCGGCATCTTCGTCGTTGCGATAACTAGCAAGAACAATCTCGACAAGCCGGCGACGCACTCTTCCGGCAAACGGCTTGCCGATGCCGCCGACCTTGTCATCGACACCTGCTCGCCGATCGAGGATGCCATCGTGCCGGTCGAGGGCTGGAGCCGTCCGGTCTCCGGTTCGTCGACCGTGCTTGCCATGATCCTGGCGCATGAGCTGATCGCCCGCACCGCCGATGCGCTTTCGAAACGCGGCATCGAACTGCCGGTTTTTGCTTCGCCGACAATTGCCGGCGTCACACTGCACGACACCGACGTCATCTACGGCGTCTATCGCGAGAAAATGCTCGAGGCACAGAAGAAGCACCTGCCGACCTTCCAGGCGACGATGCGCGGTGAATGACAACCGGGGAGGGCACGCAAAACGCTAGGACGTAGACTCATCACCGCGTAGCCAGATGCGAGTTGAGACGAGTTTCAGGGCAGCAAGGTAGTTTCTGCCAGCTTGTCATATCGAGTTGCGATGCGACGGAACTGCTTAGCCTTGTCGAAGAAGCGTTCGACGAAGTTGCGCGCCCTTGTAAGGGAAGCGACTGAAGCAGATCGGGTCCTTGCGGTTGGCTCTAGGCGGGATGTTGGCCCATGGCTTTCGCTCGGTGATGACATTGCGCAATGGGTTGGCATCATATCCTTGTTGGCGAGCAGCATGGCACCCTCGCGCCAATCCTTGATCATATCCACTGCGGAGGCGATGTCGCTCTTCCGGCCCGGCGTGAGCGTCAGCTTGATCGGCCTGCCTTCGGCGTCGACAAGAGCATGGATTTTGGTCGTCAGCACGCCTCGGGAACGAACGAGACAATGATCTCGATTCCCCTTTTTGCCATCGCACCCTGCTGATGGACGCGAACAATAGAGGTGTCGATCATCTGCACCGTGCCGTCATGGGCCTCGGTAATGGCGTCCATCAGCCGATCCCAGACACCTGCTTTCCGCCATCGAACGAAGCGGTTGTAGCCAGTGGTGCGAGGGCCGTATCGCCCCCTGGCAGATCGCGGCATGGCCCACCCGATCGCAGCACCCAGAAGATGCCGTCTGCCCGCTGTGCCTGGACGGTGATCGTGCCGAAGAAAACCAGTGCTCCAGCGAACGTTCCTCGTAATATTGCGTTTAACCATGAAAGACGACGATTCGCCCAAAGCATGCAAAAGGGCGCATCGGCTCTCGCGCCGCGATGCAAGGCCAGGAAAGCCTTACGCCAGATCAGTTTGTGAAAAGTCATTGCCCTTGTAAAGCAGGGCAAGCCGGTGAGCCTTCGCGCAAGCGTAGGCAAAACAATCGCCGAAATTGAGATCGGCTTTGTGCCCGACTGCTTTGCCGTATTTCATGCTGGCTTCGATCGCCCGGTCGCCGATGTCGCCGGATATCATGATTTCCTTGCCGGCGATCTCGATCAAAAAGGCGTCGACGGTATCACGGGCTTGCGCCAGCATGTTGGCCGTGGGCTTGGCGTTCTTTTTGATGGCTTCGGCCGACGCTCGCGCGAGACCTTGGACTGCCTCGAACCGCACGAGCGGGGAGGTATACAGCGGCTTGGTCGCGGCCGCGAGCCGCTTTTCCAGTTCTTCCGCGCCAGGTTCCTCGTTCAGGATGGCAACGATCACCGAGGCATCGACGAACATCAGTCGTCGCTCCACATTTGGTCGGTGAATTTCTTCATATCGAAATCAGGGTTGGCCGGCCCGATCCGCCGCGCCATTTCCTTGACTTTGGCAAGTCTCTCGCGCAGCGGGACGCTGCCGCGGTTGCGCTCGATCTCGTGGCGCAAGGCGGTTCTGACGGCCTCGGTCTTGCTGCGCGCGTTGGTAATGTGCTGCAGCTCGACGGCCATGGCGTCGACGTCGGGATCGCGAATGAAGAGCGGCATTTGTATATCCTCATGAGTGATATATGTATATCATAGCGGAGATATACTCGCCAGCGAATTCGCGAGCGGCCTTTTGATAAGGACGAGAGGGAGGAATGAGCTCGCGAAATTCCGTCGGGAGGTTCGGTTCTGGTGCTCAGTCCTTGGAATTGCTCGGCGTCTGAAACACGTCGCTCCGGCCATGTCACTGTCAATGCCCACATGCCCAAGGCGTACCGACGCTACGTGCGCCGACGCATGCGCATCCCAACATCCGCGGCGACCGATTGATGTCGATAGACCGCCCACGCGCCCGATGAGGCCAGCGCCAGCTGCATCGATTGCGTCAGGTTCATAGGGCCGTAATCCCGGCCCAAGTGAACTCTCTCGTTAGGGCAGCTCGGGGAGTGCTACGGCTGGATGCTCTTGGAAACATCTCGAGCGCATGATCCGGCGGCGAGGATAAACAATCTGAACCACGCGCTGCCTCCACATGATGGCGCGGCGAACTCAACGAAGCCGTGCTGCCATTCGTGGTGAACTGGATAACACGGCCTATCTTCTCGCTCGAAAATACGGCGGCTTCGACAATCATTGCCGGGGTTACCTCGACCGATCCCTTCGCCGTCTATCCGCGTCTCATCGGCTGTCGCGCCGATCCGGATTGACAGCCAGCCGCAATTAAAGGGCCGTTTGACGACACCTAGGCCTCCCCAGCAGTATTAGTTCACAAAGCAGGTCGGCACCCCTGCGATCCGCTGGATCCGGTCAGCGTGTGCTTCGGGTTCGGGGTGCAAGATCAGGCGGTGCCATTTGCACGGATGGCGGCGAACCAACCACCACGGCAGGGGCGCCAGATTGCCCACCACGTTGGCTCTCTACTTCGCGGCTCATACCTTGGTGAGCAGCTTGCATCTCCGGAACGGTGAAAACCGGCACCTCGCCCTTGAAACCCTGGAGTTCAAAGGCGCCCGCCTGGACGACTGGCATCGATGCTCCTGCCGCAAAGCCGGGACCAAGCACCAGGGGGATGCCCAGCTTCTTGGTCGTCGACTCGAGCCGAGCCGTGCGGTTCACCGGCGAACCGATCGCGGTGTAATCGAAGCGCCGTTCGGAGCCGAAATTGCCTACCGAGCAAATGCCCGTCTCGATGGCGACGCCGATTGCGATGGAGGGGTGGCCGTCCGCGCTGAAGGCGGCGTCTTCACGCTTCACCCGTTCGATCAGGGCACGGCCCGCGTCGAGCGCGCGTTCGCGATGGTCCGGCTGATCAAGCGGCGCGTTCCAGAAAGCGAGCACCGCGTCGCCCATGAACTTGTCGATGGTGCCGTCGCGCTTGAGGATCTCATCGGTCGCAATGCCGAGGAAGTGGTTGACCACCTTTGCGATTTCCTGGGTATCGAGTTGTTCGCTCATCGTCGTGAAGCCGCGTATGTCGCTGAGCAGGATCGTGATCTCGCGCTTCTCGCCGGACAGGATCGCTTCGGTGTCTGAGCTTGCGAGGCGCTGCACCACGGAAGGCGACAGATACTGGGAGAACTGCCGTGCCAGGGTGGACCGGCGCTGCTCGCTGCGCCTGTAGAGAACATAGCCTTCGAAGCCGGCTACCAGGATCGTCGCAAGCGCCGGCTGCAGCGGGTCATAGAGTGCACCCTGCAGGCTGTATTCGAGAGCGCCGAACACGAACGGCGTGACGGCCAGCAGCACGAGAGCCAGGGCACCAAGCACGACACGCCCGGCGAGCACTCCGGAAAGTCCGATGAAAATGACGGCACTGAGGACAAACCAGAGCCGCTCCACCGTACGCGCATGCGGCGGCTCTGTCAGATAGCGCCCGGCAAGCAACTGGCCGATTGCATCGGCGTGGATGTCCGCGCCTGGTCGCGCTGGACGTGTCGGGGTGGGCAGGTACTGCGTCAGTCCCACAGCCGACAGATCGACGATGGCGATGGCGTCCCGCAGCCGTGGATCACTGCCGCCCGAAAGGATAGTGCTGGCAGATAGACGGGGCGTATCCGTGGCGGTTTCCCAGAGGCGGATGCTCCCCTCCGCCTCGAGCGGCACGATGGCGCCGGCCATCCTGAGTGCGTCGAACCCGGCGGCATTCATCCGGGCTATGTAGCCGTCCTGCCCGGCGTAAAGGCGCAGAAGCTCGAGCGCGAAGGACGGCCACAGCTGCACGCCTTGAGCGGTATTGCGAAGCCACAGCAGCGGCACATGGCGCAGTACGCCGTCGGGATCGGGCAAGGTGCGAATTACGCCGAGGCCCGCGGCGGCGTTCGAGAATTCGGCAAGCGAGCCGGTCAGGCCAGCGAAGCCGGGAAGTGTGTCGGGTACCTGTCCGACGATCGACCAGCCAGCTTTGGGCCCTGCTTCTGAAACCGTCGCCTCGTTGCCCAGGCTGACAGCAAGCGCCGTTCGATTTTTGGCCAGTGCCGCTGCCAGGCGCTTGTCTCCGGCGATGCCCTCAGGCGAGATGTCGGCCTCGGGCAGGACCAGCGCAAGCCCGATGACCGCGGCACCGGATTTGGTGATGCCATCGACCAGATCGGCCAAGAGGCCTCGGTTCCAGGGCCATCGCCCATGTGCCTTGAGGCTGGCGTCGTCTATCGAGACGATCACGACAGGATTGCTCGTCGCCTCGCGTGGGGCGAGGAACTGGTAGAAGTCGTACGTGCGTTCGCGCAGGCGCGACAACGGCCCGTCAAAAGCCAAATGGCAAGCGAGCAGCAGGAGCACGACCACAAGGCCGGATACTTTGCGCCTGCCAGCTTGCCGCCAATCAGCCCAGCGCCAACCGACCAAGAGGCTCATGTCGTGCGGCCAGCCCTATTCGCAGTAGTTGCAGCAACCCTCACCCTCACACTCGCCCTTATTCACGCCGCCGCCCACGGGTGGCGTTGGGGTGTCGGGGAACTCCATGACCACTCCTGGCAATGCGCCGTCGGTGGAGTCGCAGACTTTGAGCGAGCCGCCGAGTGCCGACGCGCAAAGTGCGCTTACATCCAGTCCCGGACCCGGTTCGCCTGGCAGGCCGGTGCCGGCTATCCGGTCGATGCTGTCCAATATCGGGAAGGTGTCGATTCCGCCGTAGCCGGTCAGCAGCTTGCCATCTTCCGATGTGCAGGCGTAGCCCGGGTTTGTGATGACCAGCCGTTTGCCATTGATCGTGCAGGTCATGCGGCCGGCGCGCAGAATGCCCACGGTCTGGCCGGCTGCCACCAGCACTTCGATGATGCCGCCTCTCGCCCCAAGCACCATATGCGGCGTCGCAACCTGCATGACGCCGCCTTTCGAAACCTGGCCGCCATAGAACCGGGCCAGGCCGCTGTTCATCCCGATGTCGATCTTTCCCGATCCGGAGCCCGGATTGTAGACGAATTCATCGATCGTCAGGCTGGTGTTCGGACCAATCTTGGCGCTCGATTCGTCCCGGAACACCAGCATCCCAAGACCGGTGGGATTGCTGCGCAGCTGGTCGCCGAGTTCGACGCCGGCCCCAACGTTCATTGTCCCGCCGTTGTTGCGGACGATGTTGGTCTGGTAGGCCGTCATCGATCCGACCGTCTCAGCGGCGGAAGGTGCCGCAAAGGCAAGGCAGGCGACAAAAATGGCGATCTGACGGTACGGGGTCCTCATCGCGGCCTCTTTCAATTGAGCGTCAACGTGTAGCTCATGAGCATTTCGAACGATTTTCGGTCGCGGTTGGCGATGTCGAAGTTGGTTTGGCGATAGGCGAGATCGACGCTGATCTTCTGCGCCTCCGTCAGCTGAAAATCGCTTTCCGAGGCAATGCGCCAGAAGTCGCTTTTGATATTTGTGCCGATGCCGACGGACAGATCGGGAGTGTTGCTGTGGCCGGCCGAAAAGGCGATCTGATGCGACCATGCGAAAAGATCCGGTACGTTCATCAACAGGCCGCCATAGCGGACCTCGCCCGTGTAGCTGTGGCCGATTTCGCCAGATCCGGAGGCGAAGTCATTCGAGCCGACCAGCCGCAGTCCGAGCGCCTGGCCATTGCGGAAGCGGTAGCTGCCGCCCGCCTCATAGAAAACCCTGCTATCGGCGAAAATGCCTTGCGAGGCGCTTAGATCGATGTAGCCGCCGCCTGCGAAAAGCGTCGTTTCGACCGTCGGGCGCACAAGAAAGCGCCCACTGACGCCGATGCCGGTCTCGTGGATATCGCTGTCGAAACGATCCGTAACTGTGAACGCCGAAAGCAGCAGGCGCAGCGAATCGATCCCACTGTTCGGCAGCCCCTTGTCCCAGGTGATCGCGGCGTTGCCGTGGATGAAAGTCTTCTCGCTGCCCGGAACCGACAGGTCTTCCGTGAAAAAGCGCTGTGTCGCCGTCAATGAGCCTGAAAGGACGAGAGCGTCGGCGCTTGGCGTGCCGAGGTCCCACCGGACAAAGCCTTCCGCCCGCCCATAGGGCGAGACGAAGCTGTCGTCGTCCTGCGCCCCGCCGGGCTCAAAATCGGTAAATGCGCTGAACACGCCGCCGGTCAGGGCGAGTTCCCAGGTGACGCCACGCAACGCGCGCTCGATGCGGGCGAGCAGGCGAACGGCTTCCTGCTGCTCACTTGCGCTCAGACCGCCGACTTCGATGCCGTACTGCACCTGCCGCCGGGCCAATTCATAGGAGCCGACATGATAGTACAATCGGCTGGCCGCCAGCCGCGCGCGCGCATCGCGGGGATATTTGATCAGATACTGCTCGATTGAGGAGATCGCCTGATCGTATTGTCCCGCGTTGACGGCAACTGTGACGAACTGGGCGAGCGTTCCGTTGTCGGCCGGACTGGCGATGCGGGCCGAAAACGCATCATCATAGGCCGCAAAAAGACCTTGTGCGCCGGCCGGCAATACGCCGGTACAAAGCAGCGCCGTGGCGAAGCCGAAGATCGTTCGAAACGAAGATTGCATGCCGAGAACCCACCCCAAACCCGACTAGTGCGAAGGACTTAGCACGACTACAAGAAAAAGGCGACTGAACTGTCACCAGACCATGCGAGTCTCAGCAGCTGTTGCAGCGGCGCAACAAACTATCGGCTGATTCGTATTTCGGCTGCGCTGATTGTCAAAACGTCTTCTCAGCGTTGCTGTGCATAATTGAAGTATTCGGCCCCAGTGGCAACTAACTCAAATCATCATCAGTGGCGGATCGCGCAGCCGACAAGATTAATATTGTTTGCGCGATTCTGCGCGTATCTGGTCATCGAATGAGGCTTCAAGGTCACCCACGGCTCATCCAAAGGTCTTCCGTCGCGTTGCCCAAGGGGTCGGAGAGCTGCCGGAAGGTGCTTCTCACGACGCGTGCGCGATGCGGCCTGGCTCTTGCTGTTTCGTTGACCGCGACGAGGTCAGCTTATCGCCCCCGACTCCCAGGGACGCGTCACCGGACGCGTCTTGCTACAGCACGAGCATGGTGGCCAGTCCCAGCATCAGGCCCATGCCTACAATATCGGTCACGGTGGTGAGGAAGATCGCCGAAGCGACCGCCGGATCGGCGCCGACTCGCCGCAGGCCCAGCGGGATCAGCACGCCGGAGATTCCGGACATGAGGCATGATCCGGACATGGCAAGCAGGATCACAAGTGCCAGCATGGGTGCCTGGGCAGCCGATTCCGGTTGCCTCGAGGCGTAGAACCACATGGCCGCAGCCGCAACAAGGCCGACGAGCACGCCGTTGGCGATCCCGAGCGCGCCCTCCCTCATCACCAGGTGCAGCTTCGGTCGTTTGTCCACATCCCCCAGGGCAAGGCCACGCAGCGTCATAGCGAGTGCCTGGCAGCCGGTGTTTCCGCTCTGCCCGGCCAAGACCGGGAGGAACGCCGCCAGGGCGACGATCTTCTCGATCGTGCCTGTGAAAGAACTGACCACGAAAGCGGCCATGAAGGCCGTCAGCAGGTTCAGCTGCAGCCACGGATGACGCTTCAAGAAGGCTGAAAACAGCGGCGTAAAAGAACGCTCCTCCTTCTGGACACCCACCATCTGGCCAGACTGGGCGGAAATCTCGATGATTTGCTGCTCGAACAAGCGCCAGCCGCGAACCTGCCCGAGCAGCCGGTTCTCCGCGTCCACCACCGGATAGACAGGGTACTGACGGCGTACTGCTGCCTTGCAGGCGTCGCTCAAAGACAGACCGACATTAAGGGCGAACGGCCTGGGCAGCATGATCTGATCCACCGTCGCGTCCGCTTCACTCAGCATCAGATCGCGCAGGACCACCAGGCCAACCAGCTTATTGCCCTCGTCCGTGACGTAGAGATAAGTGAGCTCGGTCGGCACCTGGGCGCGTCTGACCGCCTCCACTGCGGCGGCAACCGTCGTCGCGACAGGAACGCTGGCGGGAATCGGGTCCATCAGCTCGATGAGCGAGTCGGGGACCGCGAAATCCTTGCCACCGCCATGAGACCTGATGGGCCGCATATGCGGTGGCAAATGCTCGGCCACTTTACGGGCGTGCCCGTCCGGCAACAGCTTAAGTGTGTCGCGGATGAACTCGGGAGATTCTCGGGCCAGCAATTCAGCCGCGTCATCGGGTGCTCGAGCACGCAACGTGCGCACCAACTTCTGAACGTCGTTCTCTTCTTTCATCTGCTACGGCCCCCAAATTGCTAGTGTCTTGCCTGACAGTATGACACGGATCGGATCGCTCTGTCTGGCGCGCAGTGGCTCAAGCGCCTCGATCCCGAAATCTTCGCCTCTCGGGCGCCGAGTGGACCGAACCCAGACAGATCTGAGCCGTTGCGGCCTACATAACGGCGAGCTGTAACCTCTGCGTGTCGCCGAGAATTCAACGTGTTGCGAACTTCACCGGTCTTTTCCTGGGATCTGCGAGCACGCCGCAGCAATGAAACTCAAACCCGGAAACGCCGCAACGGCAGGGCCTCCGGCGCTCGAATTGATTTGCCTCATGCCGCATCTTGCCAGTTCCTCCAGCTCTGGAGGCTGATGAATTCGCCACGATGACAAGGTGATTTGCGTGAACCTGTAATAGTTTAGCTTGAGAAAGGGGTTCTCACTATCAAGTCTGTCTGAACGAGAGGTGCCCTTGAGAGCTTCCAGGTTCGGGGGCAGGCAGTCTGCTTTGTGAGACTCGAGGTCGTCGCGGTCTGATCCGAGTTAATGTAGGCCCACTGGCAATAGCGTAGACCGCTCGATCGCACCTGGGGTGAACGAAGCTCGTTTCGAGAAT
Organism: Mesorhizobium sp. M0018; assembly: GCF_040323955.1. Lineage (NCBI taxonomy): Bacteria > Pseudomonadati > Pseudomonadota > Alphaproteobacteria > Hyphomicrobiales > Phyllobacteriaceae > Mesorhizobium > Mesorhizobium sp. M0018. The sequence continues at coordinate 25,670 of NZ_JAMYVL010000037.1, forward strand.
GGCATCGGTTCTGTAATTGCCGTCTCACCTGACAACGATCCGGACCGGCCTGAGATTCCTGGCCGCCCGTCATTGGGGATGCTTGTGAGCAAGATTATCGCCGCAGGTTTAACTCAGTCTCTTTCAATGGCAGATGGAGAGCCTTGAGGCGGACTTTCGCAGCTTTGCCGATACGGGCGTCGAAGCCGTCGGACTGGAACTGACGACCCTCGACCTCATGGTCGGTGGTCGCGTCGTCCCGAGAGAGCCGAGAGGCTTATCGCGCTGACGAGGAAGTTCGATTTCCGCTATACAGTTCACCGCGTCGTCTCATCGAGCCTCACGGACCCGGCGGTCTACCGTTACCAGATTGATGCTGCCAAGGCCCTGGGGTTGCGCAGACGGCAAATGCGGTTAGCCATCTGAACCTGGTGGCGCTCATCGTTTTCAGTCACGCTTATAGTGAATCGACCCATCGCGGCCTGAACTTCCGTGAGCAGCTGCGGGCCATAGCGCCGGTGACGGGCCACCTGCATGTCCATGGTTCCTTCGGGCGCCCACAGGGTCTCCATCGAACCTACCTCTCGCAGGAGAATGCAGCGCTAGGTCCGGGTGACCTGCACTTACTCCTCGGTTGGGGCGATATCGAGTGGGATGACATCTTCAGCGAGCTGGTCTTCTTGCCGGAGACCGTTCTCATCATGAGAGTCGGACCCCCCTTACCGCCATGAGCAGCCCGGCAGCCTGGCGCAGGCAAAAAAACTTTATCGTCCTCAACCGTGGCGCTGAGAGCGGAGTGGCGGAATAAGGGTCGGGAAATCCGCCGCGTTGGTGCTGCCAACGTCGGTTAGCTGCCGAACTCGTTGGCAGCGAGTCGTCCGCATTGGAAGATCGACCGTGACGAGTTTTGTCGATCCTGTTTTCGATGAGATTGTAAGAAGAGTGCGCGTGCCGGTCTGCGATACGCCGGCCAGTTGGCCGGTCCGTAGCGGTCGAGCGCGGGCAGGGGCCGGAGACGTGCCAGTCACGCACCCGTTGGCCAGCCGGGCCGTCGGCTGATTTCTGCTCCATGTGATCGCATGCGTGCTCGCCAACCCAGTACCTTGGCGGCGTCCGCCAGCCCGCTTCTGACTATTCCCTTTCCGTCGCACTTATCTTGATTCCGCGCCGTTCCGCGTACTCGATCAATGCGAGTTCTATCACCGAGGTGATAGAACGCCGCTCCGCTTCTGCAAGCTGTTGCGCCAAGGCCAACACCGGCGGATCAAGGCGGGTGGTGAACGGCTTTTTTGTCATTTTCGCTCTGCGGCTTGATATTCAGTTTCAAAAGGCGTATAGACATGCACGTGCACCGCACTTGCATCGCACGTGCGGCGGCTGGCCGGAGTGCGCCAACACTCCAGCCCGCCTGACCACATCCCAAGCTGATGGAGCTCGGATCATGGCTGATTCCGACAATACCACGACTCTGCCTTACGTCACCCGCAGGCGAGTGCTTGAGGGAACAGTCGTGGCCACCACCGCGTGGACGCTCGAAGGCAACGCGCCCGCAAGCGACGCCGGCAGCACGAATGTGCGTTCTGATCCTGCCCTGGCGCTTTGGCGGGAATGGGAGAGAGTCCACAAACAGACCGAGCGGCTTTGCCGCAAGCAGCAGCGTTTAGAGACAAGGCTTGTTGAGGCCGTCGGCTTTCCTTGTGTGACCCTCCGCGTGCCCGAAGGTGAGCAGGTGACGGTCCACTCGATCGAGGGGCTCAATGAAGTGCTGGGCAACGGGCCGGATACGGCCGCTCTCCGAGAGAAGGCCGAAAATGAGTTCGCAATGCATCAAGCACGCTGGAATGCGGCGGCCGAGGAGACAGGTTACACCGCTGCGCTCAGGGCCGAACGCGAGGCTGGCGACCGGGCGAAGGATCTTCTGGGAGCCTTCTCAACCACCCACGCTACGACTCTCGCTGGCGTGGCCGGCAAGCTCGATGCCGTGTTGCGCGAAGGCGAGGCATGGGAGGAATGCTCCGAGTTCCCCTGGCCACAAATCCGTTCAGCGCTCAGCGACCTGGTGCGCATCGCCGAAGGCTTTGGTGCTGACCGGGTGCGGCGCCGAAGGATCCGTCATGACCAAGCTGAAACTCTCCGCCATTCCCGATGACCGTCCGGTCAAGACCACGGCCGAACTGCCCGGCGCCGTTCATCGCGATTTGGTCGTCTATCCTGAATTGCTCGGCCGCGAGGCCGGACAGATAGTCGCCGATTTCGCAAGCTGATAGCGCCGATGCTGACCCGATTCGTGACAACGGACAGAGCCTTTGCCAGAGTTCGACGAGCCCTGAAGCGGGGATGACTTTTCGGGTCATTGTGGTCGGACGGCCGTCAGGACGAATACCGATCACGCAGGAACTCGATGAACATCGGCAGGGCAGGATTGGCGTTGTCCAGGCGCCAACGGGCAAAATTGCAGATCTGGATTGGCTTGCCCCCGATCCGCAGCTTGCGGCAGAGGACACCTTCAGGAACATTGTTGGCATCTCCGTCGTGGATCAGAGCGACTCCCAGACCGTTCCCGACGAGGCGCAGAAGGATGCCCGCACTGACGTGATGTTCCACGATTGCGGGAAGCTGCACGCCATTTCCCACAGCGTCGGCGAGCAGAAATGCTTCGCCCCTACGCACGAGCAGCGTCTCTTGGCCCAGCTCCGACCACTCGATCACCGGGCGGGTTGCCAGAGGATGATTTGAAGCGAGAACGACGGCTAGGGTGTCCTTCCACAATCTCAGTTCGAATGCGCCGCCAGTGGATTGGGAGGAGGAAGTGACGGTAACGTCGACCTCAGCCTCGCGCCGGGTAGCCCCAGGTTCAGGGTGAGAGCCTTCGATCAAGCTGACGGTCACATTTGGATGACATTTCCCGAAATCGATGACTGCATCCAGCGCTCGCCCGGCGAGGATGAGTCCGCTGGAGCCGATGGAAAGCCTTTGCTGTTCATCTTTGATGCCGGTCCTGGCCAGGGTGAGAGTATTGTCCAGTTCGAGTAGCACGGAGCGCAGACGATCGAGGAAACGCTCGCCGGCCGGGGTTGGACCAACGCCGCGGGCATGGCGATGAAATATCCTCGTTCCCATCGCGTATTCGAGATCGCGTATGCGCCGGCTGAGTGCGGAGTGATCGATACCGGCGCGCCGCGCCGCGCGCAGAAAGCTGCCCTCCTCGGCGACTACAAGCGCATAATTGAGTGTCGCGAGTTGAATGGAGCTCCGCATCTCTGCTCAAGGTCAATGCAGCGACAAGTTGCGGACATTCGAGCGCTTTTGATGCCGGCGGACTATCCCCAGATCTCAGTATTGACGTTGGATGAGACAAATCCGTCGTAGGATTCGATTACACATCTTTCCGCTAAGAACCCGTTTTGAAAATCGAGGATTTGGGATTTTGCGGTGAGGCGATTTGTGATTCAAGCTCTGGATGTGGACAAAACAGAGCCGTGGCCCAGATCGCCAAAAAACCAAGCGTTGCCCGTCTGATTTGACGGGCGAGGAATGGGACCAGATCGCACCCACTGATGCCAAGCCCGGGCGTCGCCGGACGTCCGCGCGAGATTGATTTCCGGGAAGTAATTAACGCCGTGCGGTACCGGGTGCGCTCCGGTTGCGGCTGGCCACATGGGACAAAGCCACCCATCTCGACTTCGTCGAGATTATCCGTCGATCCGACGACCAGAAGGGCTTCCAAGTTCTGCCCGCCGCTGGGTCGTCGAGCGCACCTTCGGCTGGATGATCCGAGGGCGACGCCTCGTGCGCGACTGCAGCGTATCGATGTCTCTCACTCCAAGATCCTCGTCGCGATGGCGGCAACCTGCTACGAAGAACCGCTCATCCGTGAGTTTCCAAACGGACGCTAACACACCAAACATCTAACTCTCCGCACGTCATGTTGGCAGCGTTTGCTCCAACGCTAGATCGAAGAATCCGGCTGGCTTTCCTGGATCACCCTTCGTATCATTTCGGTTGTTGAGACTTCGCGGATGACCGAAAAAAACGAGAACGACAGAAGCCATCGAGGACTGAGTCAGCGGACGGTCGCTAGCGGTGTAGCCGTCGTCATATTGTTGGTGATGGTAGGGCTCACTTATCTGGCGATCCGATGAACAAAGCCTCAGGCAGATAGCCCACTGTATGTGAACTATCTCAGTCGGACAGCATTGAATGGCGGCGTCATGGGAGCAATTGATGAGAAGTTCCGGCGCCGCTAGCAGATCAGCAGGGAAATCGGATCGGCATTAGCATCATCACCAGACTAGCCGCCTACCAATCGCAGCGTTTCAATCCTTCCCCGAATTCCCCCAAATTCAGTCCTAAGCCGCATCTTGCTACCAGGCGATGTCGTTGTCGACGGTGGGCCAACGCGGGCCAAATGATCCGGATTGCCAACATCGCGGTTGGAGGCAACCGGCGAAATCCATGCTTTCGAGCGCACCCAGACGTTTACCGGAAACTCTCCAACACGATGAAATCCGGCCACTTCCTCAACCTTCGCTGTAACAGCATAGCGCTTGCGGACAAGGCCGGCGTGATGACCTTCTACATGGCCGTGAACGGCGTTTCGTCGTCTGTGCCAAGAGAGCATCTGACGACGAATGAACTGAAATCCGCAGACGGAACGACCGTCAATGTCACCACGCTTGATCTCTATCACGCGACCATGGCCAAGCCGACCGATTTCGTGAAGCTGGATCTGGAAGGCTACGAGCTCGTGCCCTCCAGGGGGCCGAGAAGCTGATTGCCGATGTCGCCCCGGGAGGCGCACCATCCTAAGGAGATGATCGCGTTCGTGGACTCCCATGGCTACACCGCCAGATCGCCAGGAAAGGGCGTCATCAAGTCGCCTGAGGACTACAGGCCCGGCATCCACTCGACATCCTGTTGGTTCATCCACGGTCTAAGCTGCGAGACCGCCCTCACGTCGCCGACTGACCTGTTCGATCGATTCCCCCAAAGGGCGCGACGACGAACGTCAGATATGCCGCAGCAGCGCACCAAAGCACGTTGCGGGAGACCCATCTTGCTCGCGCACGATGGATGATGACGAACGGCTATCAATGTTTTCTTGCTGGTGGCTTGCGCACTGAGCGCCCGCGTGGCCTTGATTCTCGCCTTCGAGCAGCCTCTGCCGTCCTTGATACTTGTACGGCTTCCACCGCTGCGATTTGCCTTGTCTGGGCAAATCTGTATGCGGTATGCGTCCGGCAACAGAGAAGCCGATCCGGCGCTCCGCCGGCCAACTAGCATAGCTGCCGTTCTGCATTGGGGTAAGCTGATGACCTTTGACCTTCAGGGCAAGCGCGTTTTCGTGGCCGGACATCGCGGCATGGTCGGCTCGGCCATCCTGCGCCGATTGGCCGACGAGGATTGCGAGGTCCTGACCGCCTCGCGCGCCGAGCTCGATCTTCTCGACCAGGCCGGCGTGCGGCGCTGGATGGCCGACCGCAAGCCGGATGCAGTGGTGATGGCGGCGGCCAAGGTTGGCGGTATCCTGGCCAACAACAGGCTTCCCGTCGATTTTCTGCAGGACAATCTCGTCATGCAGAACAATGTCATCGACAGCGCCTTCCGCAACGAGGTGCAGAAGCTGCTGTTTCTCGGTTCATCCTGCATCTATCCCAAATTCGCGGCGCAGCCGATCTCCGAGGACGCCTTGCTGACCGGGCCGCTCGAGCCCACCAACGAATGGTATGCGATCGCCAAGATCGCCGGGCTGAAACTGTGCCAGGCCTATCGGCGCCAGTACGGCGTCGACTACATCTCGGCGATGCCGACCAATCTCTACGGCCCGGGCGACAATTTCGACCTCAATTCCAGCCATGTCGTGCCCGCTCTGATGCGCAAGGCGCACGAGGCCAGGCGCGCCGGCCGCAAGAGCCTGGAGGTGTGGGGATCAGGCACGCCGATGCGCGAATTCCTGCATGTCGACGACGCCGCCGACGCGCTGGTCTGGTTGCTGAAGAATTATTCGGGCGACAGCCACATCAATGTCGGCTCGGGGGAAGACATCACCATTGCCGATCTTGCCCGCACCATCGTGTCGGTCGCCGGCGCCGATGCCGCAATAACATTCGATGCGACGAAGCCGGACGGCACGCCGCGCAAGCTGATGGACGTGTCGCGTCTGTTCGCCACCGGCTGGCGCCCGCGCTACTCGCTGCGCAGCGGGTTGGAACAGACCTATGCCTGGTTTCTGGAGCACGTCGAGACCGGCGATCTGCGCCTCGGTGCGGCCTGAGGCCGGTATTGGCGCTGAACGAGACAGGACTATGCACCGACCTTTGTTCACGTGATCACAGACGTACAAACTGATTTCGTTTGCTCGCGGTGCAGCATTTGCTGGCTGATTTCTTCGAAAGTACGGGCGCGGCTGCTGTGCACTTGGCCTTCAAAAAATGCCTCAATGATCCCTGTCGAGCGCTGTCTTGTCACGGACGATCTGTGGCTGCAATACGGATCTCGGAGGATATCATTCTGGAGAAGCCGGCAGGAACTTGCCAGCCGCTCCATGGTCGGAGTAAGGCCAAACCGCAGCAGGCCAAATACACCAGCGGCAGCCAGCTGCTGGCGACGTTAAGCCGGTTGCCATTCGGAAAGAGCTGATCGTGCTCGACCCGACACTCAATGTCGAGCGCTGTCAGGAAAACCGAGATCGTTGTGACCCATACTGTCCACATGCCGGCCGTATAAGCCCGAGCTTCGGCAACTGGCTTCATGATCAATGTGTCGCCGCAAAGCTGCCTCATTGCTCCTATCTCTAGCACAGCTTACGAAACCCGGCGCGACACATTGGCTGATGCCGCGCGAGCGAGTCGGCAATCGCACGTCAGACTAGGCGCGCGCCTACTCCAAGAAAGCCAATCGAAAACGGCTTGGCGACAATGGTATGGACCTGGTTGGGAAGGGGTTTGTCTGGACATTCATCCCAACAACGCGAAATGACCCGGTTACGCCCAGGGGAGGCCCTGTCGCGATCACGCCTTTCCGCTCTGCACTCGCAGAGTTTGTTATGGTCGCTCGCCTTGCATTTGCACGCGCGACAGAAGACGCGTCGTGGAACGACTTGTCCGCTGTCAGCTTTGGCGACGGCATGCCTAATGTGATGCACCTGCGCGGAGGCGTCGGACCAAATTTAGACCGGCGGACCAGCTCGAGCTGACGGGTCCGCCGCTCTGGCTCTTTCAGGTCACGAAGAATGAGCCTGCCGTAATCGAGAGACCTGGAGAGAGAGTGGCGAACTGTATTTGAGCTGCGCCACCGATACCGTCGCTGTCGAAAGAGAGCGCTCCGGTTGAACTGTTGTAGATGATATGGTCGGAGCTATCATGCGCAGCCGTGCCAGCAAAGAAAGCATCGGATGAAAGGCCGCCCAACTTAAGCCCAGCAAAAACGGCGTCGTCGAGCTGGATCTTGTCCTGGTCCTGGAGCTTGTTGAAGTCGGTGACCTTGTCGATATTGCCGGCTCCAAGAGCGCTGTTGAACACGAAGGCATCATTGCCTCCGTTACCGGTCAAGATGTCGGCACCGCCGCCACCATTGATGATGTTCGCGCCGGCGTTGCCCTGGATGGTCTGGGCAAAGGTGTTGCCGGTCAGGTTGATTGCAGACGTACCGGACGGATTGGTGGTGGCGAGGAGCTCGATCTGCGAGCCGGCTAAAAGGGCGTGACTCACCGAGGCGAGCACCTTGTCGGTACCCCCGCCGACCGCCTCGAACACCCTATCGCCGGCATTGTCGACAAAGAACGTGTCATTGCCTCCATAGCCTGCCATCGTATCGGCGCCGCCGCCACCGTTGATGATGTTGGCGCCGGCATTGCCCCCGATGCTCTGAGCGAACTCATTGCCGCTGAGATTGATCGGCGTCGTGCCGGCTTTGTTCGTGGTGGCAAGAAGCTCGACCTCCGCTCCGGCCAATAGGGCGTGGCTCACCGCAGCGAACACCCATTCGGTGCCGCCGCCCACCGCCTCGTTCACCTTGTCGCCGGCATTGTCGACATAGTAGTTATCGTTGCCGCCGTAGCCGGACATCGTGTCGGCGCCGCCGCCGCCATTAATGACATTGGCGCCGGCATTGCCCTGGATAGTCTGAGCGAACTCGTTGCCGGTGAGGTTGATTGCCGTCGTGCCGACCGGATTGTTGGTGGCGAGAAGCTCGATCTCAGAGCCGGCCGAAAGGGTGTGACTCACCGAGGCCAGCACCCTATCTGTGCCACCGCCGACCGCTTCGCTCACCTTATCGCCGGCATTGTCGACATAGTAGGTATCATTGCCACCATAGCCGACCAACGTATCGGCCCCACCGGCGCCGTTGATGACATTGGCACCGGCATTGCCCTGGATAGTCTGGGCGAACGCATTGCCGGTCAGGTTGATCGCCGTGGTGCCGGACGGGCTGTTGGTGGCGAGAAGTTCGATTTCCGATCCGGCCGCAAGCGCATGACTTACGGAGGCGAATGCTTTGTCGGTACCGCCGCCCGCGGCCTCGATCTCCTTGTCGCGGATGTCATCGACATAATAGG
>NZ_JAMYVL010000038.1:0-30298 GCF_040323955.1 Mesorhizobium sp. M0018
CCCACCCCGCGCGCGCCGTGCCCAGCGACCCCCACGGGCGGTCGCCCACACGGCCTCGGCGGCGGCCTTGTCGAGGCGGCAGCCTAGCGCCGAGAGCGCGGCTCGGGTCTCGGCGTCGTAGACCGAAAGCCGGCCACCGCGGTGGAAATTATGCTGCCCTGCCGGTGGCCCGTCGGCAGCGTCGATCCGGTAGAGCGCAACCAGAAAGCCGGCCAGCGAACGGGCGAACTCAGTAAGATCGGCAATCAGTCCACCAGCCGCCGGTCTGCCGCCAAGCCAGCGATAGACGGACCAAGGCCATGGATAGCCTTCCCCGGGCGCGCCTTTGGCCAGCGGCACGGGTATCGGCAGAGGTAGGTGAGGCGCCAAGCGGGGCAGCCAGCGATGCTCCTTCTCGACCTGGGCGACATAGGCGGCAGCGCTCGGCAGCCGCACCGACATGCTGTCGCCCAGCCGGAACGTGCGGTTGTCCCAGCCGCCAGGCTCGACCGTCTCTACCGGCAGGTCCGCCCATTTGGGGAACTGCGCGGCAATCAGCCGGCGAACAAGTGCGGCATCTATCGGCATGCCTGGCGTTCGTTCATCGGGCGGCATCGGGCTTGCTCCGGTCTTCTGAATAGCCGGCGGTCCATCTTTTTGTCGTCGCACTCTTGCGGCGCCAGTGATTCCCTTGCCGGCAAATTCTCTAAGCCTTGCGTTCCCAGCGCCGGTCAGGCGTTTGCTGCCAGTAGGTCACGGTGTGGCCGGCCTCCTTCATTGTCTTCCAGTGCGTGCGTGCCGCCTCTAGCTGGGCTGCATCGTGACCGTCGAACAGGAACACGGCGCGCTGGTAGCCGCCAAGCTCCGGCGGCACCGCCCCATCGACCAGGAAGCGTATCTGCGCCTGGTTCGGATTGTCAGGGCCGACGGTCAGAAGCACCGGCTGCTCGGCGGGATGGGCTTCGCGATCCGTTGCGTGGGCCAGGAATGAATCGTCCCGGAAAGTCCACAGATGCTGGTCCAGCGCGTCGCGCCGTTCCTCGGTGCCGGTCTGCACCACGGCACGCCAGCCGCGATCGATACTGCGCTCCAGGAGGCCGGGCAACGCATCCTCCAGCGTCGATTCGGTCAGGTGATAAAACAGAATCTCGGCCATGCGTTCAGTCTACATTGTCGGAGTCCCGCCCCAGCCGCTCATTGCTCGTAATGATCGCGCACCAGCCGGTCGAGCAGCCTGACGCCGAAGCCTGAAGCCCATGACTGGTTGATCTCGTTGGAAGGCGCGCCCATCGCGGTGCCGGCGATGTCGAGATGCGCCCAGGGCGTGTCCTTGACGAAGCGCTGCAGGAACTGCGCGGCGATAATGGCGCCGCCATGGCGGCCGCCGATGTTCTTCATGTCAGCATTCTTGGAATCGATCAGCTTGTCGTATTCGGCACCGAGCGGCATGCGCCACACCCGCTCCTGCGTCGCCTGTCCGGCCGCCGTCAACCGGTCCGCCAACTCGTCATTGTTGGAGAACAGGCCGGCATAATGCTGGCCGAGCGCGACCATGATGGCGCCGGTCAGCGTCGCCAGATTGATCATGAATTTCGGCTGGAAGCGGTCGTTGCAGTACCAGAGCGCATCGGCCAGCACCAGGCGGCCCTCGGCGTCGGTATTGAGCACTTCGATAGTCTGACCCGACATCGAGGTGACAATGTCGCCCGGTCGCTGAGCGTGGCCGTCGACGGCGTTTTCAACCAGCCCGACAATGCCGACGACATTGACCTTCGCCTTGCGCGCGGCCAGCGCGTGCATCAGCCCGGTGACGGCAGCAGCGCCGCCCATGTCGCCCTTCATGTCCTCCATGCCCGACGCCGGCTTGATCGAATTGCCGCCGGTGTCGAAGGTGACGCCCTTGCCGACGAAGGCGACCGGGCTTTCCTTGGCCTTGCCGCCGTCCCACCGCATGACCGCGATGCGGGCGCCACGCGGCGAACCCTGCGCTACGCCCAGCAGCGAACCCATGCCGAGCTTCTTCATCTCCTTCTCGGCCAGGATCTCGACCGTGACGCCGAGCGCCTCCAGTTCGGCGATGCGGGCGGCGAATTCCACCGGTCCCAAAACATTGGCCGGTTCATTGACCAAATCGCGCGCCAGCAAGACGCCGTCGATCACCGCCGCTTCATCGGCGAAGGCCTTCTTTGCAGCTGCCGGATCGGCGGTGTGAATAGTCACCTTGACCGGCTTTTTTGGCTCGCGCCTGTCGTCACCATTGTTCTTTTTGGTCTTGTATTTGTCGAAGGAATAGCTGCGCAGCAGGATGCCCGCTGCAAGCTGAACGGCTTGCCTGCCGCTGACGGCCGCACCGGGAAGATCGAGCACGACGGCCACTTCGGTTGCCTTGCGAAAGGACGCGGCAATCGTGCCGCCGAGCTTCAGCCAGGCGAAATCATCGAGATTGGAGCCCTTGCCGGCACCGACCGCCACCAGCCGCTCGAGCGATGTCCCTTCCGGTGCCAGCACTTCGACCAGGCTGGCGAATTTGCCGGTGAAGTCGGCGACCGGAAAAGCCCGCTCGAGGGTCTTTGCCGGATCGCAAGCCCTGGCGGCATCGCTGAGGCCGCCCTCGTCGGCCACCAGAACGAAAACGCTGCCTTTTTTGGGCGCGGCGAATTTGGCAAAGGCGATCGAAGGTCTCGAATTCATCATGTCCTGCTTTCGGGGAAGTGAGTTGGATTATTGCGAGAAACGTTCGTCAGTGAGCGGCGGGTTGAAACAGCTCGATAACATTGCCCGATGGGTCTTCGAGCAGCGTCTGGGAACCGCCGACGCCCGTTATGATATCGTTGCGAAAGACAAGTCCAGCACTCTTGAGGCGCGCAACCTCTTCTTTCAGGTCCGGCACCACCAACAGGATGCGATTCCAACCTCCCGGCACCGGCTGCCGGCCATCCGGCATTGCCCGTGCACCCGAACTGCCGGGGCCGCTTAGAAGGAGCCGTAAAGCGCCGCGTGTCACGGAAGCAAAAGCCGGTCGCGCGTCCTGTTCAACAGCGAAGCCCAGATGTCCACAGTAGAAGTCGATCGAGGCGGCGACATCATCGACCATGTAGCGAATGCTGACTGGCGTCATGACCATTGACCTTTCGGTTCGAGCACCTTTCAACAAGGCGTGTCTATTGCGGGCGGAACAGTCGGCGTAGTCCGGCTCATCATCGCTGCTTGACAATCCGCGCCGCTATCGCCCTGGCCTGAATGCGGGCGTTGGCGAAACAACCGCGAATGCTCGGCCGCATGCCGGTAAACCACAGACCGGGCAATTTCGGATCGGCATCGCCGCCATTTAAAAGCGGAACGCCCTTGCCGTCGAGAACGCCGAGCATGCCGACCATCTGCTCCAGACCGGTGCGATAGCCGGTCGCCGCAATGACGATATCGGGCGTGATCAACCTGCCGTCATTCAACAAGATGCCGTCTTGGGTAAATTCCCGCAATGGTGGCACCACCACGATCGTGCCTGCCTTTATGGCGCGGACGGCGCCGTCATCGGCTGCGATCGCGGTGTAGTCGGCGCTCAGACGGCTCGCACCGCCTATGGGAGCCGGCGGAAGCCCAAATTTCGTCAGGTCGCCGAAAACCAGGCGCTGGGTTGTCGCCATCACCGCATCGGCCAGCCGCACCGGCAAGCTCGCCATCAACGGTGAAAGCCTGTGGACGGCGACCTTGCCGATGCGTTTCGGCAGCAGCGACGGGCCGTTGCGGGCCGACAGCCAGATGCTTTGGGCATCTGCATTCGCAAGATGGTTGAGTGCGTCGAACCCCGAATTGCCGGCTCCGACGACCAGCACCCTTTTGCCGACGTAGTCCTTCGCCTCGCCAAAATCGGCCGAATGGATAATCCGGCCTGCAAAATCCTTCATGCCTTTCCACGCAGGAATAAACGGCTGCCGGTCGCGCCCGGTGGCGACGACGACATGACGCGCCAGACGACGTCCGGCGTTCGTCCGCACGGTCCAGTGATCGCCATCGAACGTGATCTCTTCAACGGCAACGCCGAATGCGACCGGCAGACCATGCGCCTGGCTGAAATCGTTCAGATGGCGAATGACGGCCGATTTATGCGGAAAAGCCGGGGTGCCTGCGGGATAGCCGACGCCGGGCAGCGTCGAGAGATCGCGATGCGTATTGAGGTGCAGCCGCTGGTGCCGCCGATGCCAGGGTTCGGCAAGCCGGCTCTCCTTTTCCAGGACGAGCGTCGGTACGCCGGCCTTCATCAAGGCGTGGGCGGCGGCAAGGCCGGCCGCGCCGGCCCCGACCACGATCGCGCCGTCAAAGACCGCTTCCCGACCGGTTTGACCGCGCAATTTTTCCGCTTCCATGCTGGGGCTCAACAGATCCTGACCCGTCTTATCACGCCGCGGCGATCGCGACCGGCGCGACATTTGGTCGTTTTGCCGCATTTGACAAGACTTTGGCCGAAATCGCTCCCATATGCGATATCGAACCATCCACGATTCGTCGCGGCACGGCCCCGCTTCCCGCCGCAACCTGTTGTTAACCAACAATGTTCGCCCTTTCTTATCCATTGCCGCCGACACTCCGGCCCAGCGGAATTTGCGATCCGGGACAGAACCCAGATCGAACCGCCAAACTGAGCCAGTTGTGCAGCCGGCGCCGGACGACTACCTTGTTCCAAGGCATGATGCCGTTCGAAATCGCCGAGAAAAGCCTTCATGAAGGTCGTTGAACGTTACATCATGCGCCGTGCTTTCGCGGTATTCGCGCTGGCGCTCGTCTGGACGCTGGCGATCGTCTGGACGACTCAGGTGCTCGCCCGCATCGACCTCGTCACCGATAGCGGTCAGTCGGCCCTCACCTTCTTCGAAGTCGCAGCGCTGATCATCCCGACGATCGTTCCGATCGTCGTGCCGTTCGCCCTGGTGGTCGCGGTCGCCCAGATCCTCAGCGTGATGAATTCTGATTCGGAGCTGGCCGTCATCAATGCCGCCGGCGCTTCACGCTGGACCATCGTCAGGCCGATCATGCTTCTGGCACTTGCAGCCAGCGTTTTTTCCTTCGCCGTCGACAATGGCGTCGACCCTTACGCACGCCAGAAGAACCGCGAGTTGATTGCGTCATCGCGTGCCGATCTGTTGTCGTTGATCATCCAGGAAGGCACCTTCCGCAAGATCGATGACGGCCTGTTCCTGCAGGTTGGCGAACGGCTTCCCGACAACCGTCTCGGCGGCATCTTCGTCGCCGATTCGCGCGAAGAAGGCGTCAATCTCATCTACTACGCCAAGACCGGCAGCATCATCGAACGCGGCGACGAGAAGGTGCTGATGATGAATGACGGCGTCATCCATCGCAAAACCATGACCGGCGACCTCTCGGTGATCCGGTTCACCTCCTACGCCTTCGACTTGTCCGCTTTCATGTCGGCATCATCTGACATCCTGCTTTTGCCGAAGGACCGGACGACCCAGTATCTGCTCAATCCCAGTCCGAACGACAAGATGTACCAGCAAAAGCCGAACAGGTACCTGGCCGAGCTCAACCAGCGTTTTTCCGAGTGGTCCTATTCGCTCGTCTTCGCGCTGATCGCGCTCGCCGTCGCCGGAGATGCACGCTCGCATCGCGAGGCGCGTGTGCACCCGCTGATCACGGCAATCGCGATCGCGCTGTTCGTGCGCTGGCTCGGGTTCTTTGCCGCCGGCAAGGCCGACAAGGTGCCGCAATATGCCTATATGGTCTACGGCGTCCCGATCGTGGCATCGGCGATCGCCATCTGGTTCATTGTTTCCAACCGGACCATGGAACTGCCGGTTGCCTGGGCCGATTGGATAACCAATCTTGCCGGCCGCTTTAGTGAGGGCTGGAGCGCCATCAAGCTCCGTTTTGCCGGGCGTGGCGCATCCGGACAGGGAGCCGGCTGATGGGCTGGACTCTGGGTCGGTACTTCTTCTTTCGCTATGTGACGATCACCATCTGGTTCTTCATCGGCCTCTTGGCGCTGGTGTTCCTGATCGATTTCACCGAGCTTTCCGGCCGCACGACTGGCGTGCCGGGCTTCACCTACGCAACTGCGTTCGCCATTTCGGGGCTCAGGATGCCGATGATCATGCTGCAGACGGTGCCGTTCGTCGGCCTGTTCTCGGCGATGGCGACGTTGGTGTCGCTCAACCGCAAATACGAATTGGTCATTGCCCGTTCCGCCGGGGTTTCCGCATGGCAATTCCTGCTGCCGTGCTGCATCGGGGCGCTGCTGTTTGGAGCCTTGTCGGTCGGCGTCATCAATCCGGTAGCAGCGCACGCCTATTCCTGGTCCGAGGAGATCGAGACCCAGCTCCGCTCGGGCAAGTCGAACAGCGTCTCGGCCGATGCTGCGCCCTGGATCAGGCAGAAAACCAACGCCGGCGACACCATCATCGGCGCGCGCGCCATTCTCAATCAAGGCCTGGAGATGGCCGACGCGGTCTTCTTCAGCTTCAGCCCGCAAGGCGACATCATCGAGCGCAGGGATGCGGCGCGCGCCTTTTTGCGGGACGGCTACTGGGAATTGCAGGACGTCAAGGTGTTCCGGGACGGTACCATCCAGTCGTTACCCAGCGATCGGCTGCCGACCAATCTCAAGCCGGAATTCGTGCAAGAGCGGTTGGCGCGCCCTGAGACCATTCCCTTCTACGATCTGCCCGGCAAGATCGAAGTGGCCCGCTCCTTCGGCCTCAAGGCAAATGCCTTCGCCATGCAGTTCAATTCCCTGATTGCGCTGCCGTTCCTGCTTGTCGCGATGACGCTGATTGCGGCAACGGTATCAATGCGATTTGCGAGGATGGGGCAGTCGGCAACGATGATTCTGGGTGGCATCGTGGCCGGGTTTCTGCTTTATGTCGTTTCGGTGCTGGTCAAGGCATTCGGCGTAGCGGGATTCGTACCCACTGCCGTAGCGGCTTGGGTCCCGGTTGTCGTGGCTATGTTCTTCGGGGTGACATTCCTGCTATACAAGGAAGACGGCTAGTGAGGGAGGCGGTTTTGCGCAGCCATAGGCACGCCGGTTTGGCACGCCTCTCTGCGGCGAGCGCCTTGGCATGCCTGCTTGCCAGCGCCGCCCCGGTTGCTCCGGCTTTCGCCCAGGACGTCAGTGAGCTGGCAACGAAGGTTCCGAGCGGCACGCAGATGCTGCTGGCAGCCGACACGCTGGTCTACGACAACGACAAGCAGACAGTGACGGCCGTCGGTGGCGTCCAGATCGACTACGGCGGCAACCGTCTCGTCGCCCAGCGGGTCGAATACAACCGCAACACCAAGCGCCTCGTCGCCAGCGGCAATGTCGAACTCGTCAATAGCGACGGCACCAAAATCTATTCGCAGCATGCCGACATCACTGACGATTTCGCCGACGGCTTCGTCAACGCGCTGCGGGTCGAGACCATAGACAAGGCGTATTTCGCCGCCGAAAGCGCGGAGCGCATGGGCGGCGTGCTGACGACGTTCCACAATGGCGTCTACACCGCCTGCGAGCCGTGCGAGGACAAGCCCGACAAAGCGCCGACCTGGCGTATCAAGGCCAGGAAGATCATCTGGAACGGCGAGAAGAAGACGGTTCGCTTCGAGAACTCGAATTTCGAGTTCTTCGGCTTTCCGCTGGCCTATCTGCCGGCTTTCGAGATCGCCGACCCAACGGTCAAGCGCAAGAGCGGCTTCCTGATCCCCGGCGTCGCCTACAAGAGCGATCTCGGCGTCGGTGTTAAAGTCCCCTATTATTTCGCGCTCTCGCCGACCTACGATCTCACTGTCACTGGCAGCGGCTATACCAAGCAAGGTTTCCTCGGTGAGGCCGAGTGGAGGCAGCGCTTCAACAACGGTCAGTACAGCCTGAAGATTGCGGGCATCCGGCAGGAGAATCCCGACGCCTTCATCGACGACAATGGCCACAACGTGAATTCGGGAACCGAAGGCGACCCGAACAGGTTCCGCGGCATGATGGGCACCCAGGGCCAGTTCGCCATCAACCCGCGCTGGGACTTCGGCTGGGACATCCTGCTGCAGAGCGACAAGAATTTCGCGCGCACCTACGACATCGATGGCTTCAACGATAGCGTGCACCGCTCCGAGGTGTACCTGACGGGGCTCAACGATCGCAATTATTTCGACGTGCGCGCCATGCACTTCGAGGTTCAGGAAGACACGCTCGCCAGCGATCCGACTGCACGCGCCGCCAAGCAGCCCTGGGTGCTGCCCTCGCTCGACTACGCCTATATCCCCGACATGCCGGTGGCCGGCGGGCAGCTGTCGTTCGACGTCAACGCGCGGGTCATTGACCGCGACAGGCTCGATACGGCTCTTGCAAATTCGGGCATCCCTTCGTCCGTCAACAACGTCCGCGGCATCGACGGTCAATCCGGGCGCCTTACCGCGGAAGCCGAATGGAAGCGCACCTTCACCACCGATGGCGGGCTGCTGCTGACACCGCTCCTGGCGCTGCGCGGCGACGCCGGCTACGTCAACGCCTCCTCGGCCTCGCTCGACGCCGTCAACCAGATGGCGACCAATCTCGGCGTCGAGGACGATATGCGTTCATCGCTTGCCCGCTACATGGCGACCGCCGGCCTTGAGATGCGCTGGCCGGTGCTGTTTTCGATGACCAGTTCCAGCCATGTTTTCGAACCGATGGCGCAGGTATTCATGCGTCCGAACGAGCAATATGTCGGCGGGCTGGCGGTCCCCAACGAGGACGCCCAGAGCTTCGTCTTCGACGCCACGACGCTGTTCGAGCGCGACAAATTCTCGGGCTACGACCGCATGGAAGGCGGCACACGCGCCAATGTCGGGCTGCGCTATTCCGGCGCATACGACAATGGCTGGGGCACCAATGCGGTGTTCGGCCAATCCTACCAGCTGGGCGGCCAGAACTCGTTCGGCACGCCGGACCTGGTCAATGTCGGCGCCTATTCAGGCCTTGAAACTGCAACCTCCGACTATGTCGGCCTTGTCGGCTTCAACAGCCCCAGCGGGTTTTCCGGCTCGGTCAGCGGCCGTTTCGACGAGCAAAGCTTCGAGATCCGCCGCGCTGAGGTAAAGGCCGCCTTTTCAGGCCTGCCGGTATCGCTGAGCGCCAAATACGCCTTCATCCAGGCGCAGCCACTCTATGGCTTCTCAACCGATCGCCATGAGGTTACGCTCGGCGCCTCGACACATCTTGCCGAGAATTGGCGCGTCTTTGGCACCGGCACATATGATCTGGAGCAGAGCGTTCTGGTCAAGGACGGGGTCGGCTTTGCCTATAGTGATTCGTGCTTTACCTATTTGATGACGTTTTCGGAAAGACGTGACCTGAACACCAAGGAAGTATCGCAGAACGTCGGCTTCAACCTGTCGTTCCGCACGCTCGGCGATTTCGGCTCGTCGCAACGCTCCATCGACACCATTCAATAACGGGCAGCGGTCGGCAACGGGGCGGCTGGCGGACGACATTGTTTCGCCGCATAGAGCAGGCACGAATTTTGACGGCCTGAACTGGGATAGGTTCGGCTGAATCGGGATGGAATTGGGATGCTTTCGATGAGGAAATACCTCTTTTCGGCAGGGTTCGCGCTGCTGGTGGCGTTCTCGACCACCGCGGTAACGCGGCCAGTTTTCGCCACCGAGATCAAATACGTCGTCAACAATATACCGATCACCACCGGCGACATCCAGCATCGGGCCGCTTTCCTGCGCCTGCAGCACAGAAAGGGCGATGCCGGCCAGGAAATGATCGACCAGACGCTGCGCCTGGCCGAAGCCCGGCGGCTCGGCATCCGCATCAGCGACGAGCAGGTCGATGCCGCTTATCAGCGTTTCGCCACCAGCAACAAGATGCCGCTCAAGCAGCTTGACGGCGCGATGGCGCAATCCGGCGTCACCAAGGAGCATTTCAAGGACTTTATCAGGGCGCAGATGGCCTGGAACCAGGCGCTGACGGCGCGTCACCGTTCTAGCGACGGCGGCGGCGCCATGAGCGAGCAGGACCTCGTCAAGCGCATGCTCGAAAAAGGCGGCAGCAAACCGAGCGCCACAGAGTACATGCTGCAGCAGGTCATCTTCGTGGTGCCGGCGGCCGAGCGCAGCGCGACGCTGGCCAAGCGCAAACGCGAAGCCGACGCTATGCGCGCCCGCTTCAACGGCTGCAACACCACGCGCGAATTCGCCAAGGGCCTGATCGATGTCACCGTTCGCGATCTCGGCCGGGTGCTGGCGCCGCAATTGCCGGCGGACTGGGCCGAGCAGATAAAGGCTACAAAGGTCGGCGGCGCCACCACGACGCGCGAAACCGACCGCGGTGTCGAATTCATCGGCATCTGCTCGTCGCGCGAAGTGTCAGACGACAAAGCCGCGCAGATGGTGTTCCAGAGTGAAGGTTCGAGCGACAAGAACGCCGACGAACTCTCGAAGAAATATGTCGAGGAGTTGCGGAAGAAAGCCCGCATAATCGAGCGCTGAAGTCGACGCGCCGTGGCTGACGCAGAGCTTCCGCTGGCGTTGAGCGTCGGCGATCCGTCCGGCGTGGGGCCGGACATCGCCATCGCTGCTTGGCAGGCCCGCGAAAGCGCTGGCGTTCCGTCATTTTATCTCCTTGCCGATCCGGCACTGATTGCCGCGCGAGCGCACAGGCTCGGCACCGATATCGCGATTGCCGAGACGACGCCGGCGTTAGCGCCGGGGGTGTTTTCGCGCGCTCTGCCGGTGGTGGCGCTTGCTGCCCGTTTCGTCGACAGTCCCGGCCGCCCGGATCCAGCCAACGCCGCCGGCATCATCGAGGCGATCGACTGCGCAGTTGCCGATTGCCTGGCCGGCCGCGCTGCCGCGGTCGTCACCTGCCCCATTGCCAAGAAGCCGCTCTACGACGCCGGCTTTCGCTTTCCCGGCCACACCGAATATCTGGCGCATCTGGCATCGCTTCACACCGGCACCGAAGTGACGCCTGTGATGCTGCTTGCCGGACCGGACCTGCGCACCGTGCCGGTCACCATCCACATCGCGCTGGCCGAGGTGCCGAAAGCGCTGACGACGGACCTTATCGTCGCCACCGGCCGCGTCACCGCCGCCGACCTTGCGAACCGCTTCGGAATTGCCAAGCCGCGGCTCGCCATTGCCGGCCTCAACCCGCATGCCGGCGAAGGCGGCACCATGGGCACCGAAGACGAGCGGATCGTGCGCCCGGCGGTCGACCGGCTGAGGCAGGAAGGGATCGACGCCTTCGGGCCGTTGCCGGCCGACACGCTGTTTCATGCTCGCGCCCGCGCCGGCTACGACGTGGCGCTCTGTATGTATCACGACCAGGCGCTGATCCCGGCCAAGGCGCTGGCGTTTGACGAGGCGGTCAACGTCACGCTCGGCCTGCCCTTCGTCCGCACCTCGCCCGACCACGGCACCGCCTTCGACATCGCCGGCAAGGGCATCGCCCGTGCCGGCAGCCTGATTGCAGCGCTGAAACTCGCTCGCGTTCTTGCCGATACCGGGAAAAGGCCGTAGGCCCTGAGCCCAATCAGCCATATTCGATGGCCTTAACCCGATGAGCCCGCCTGATGAGCCCAGCCCGATGAGCATAGACGGCCTGCCGCCACTGCGCGAGGTGATCGAGCGCCATGGGCTGCAGGCGAAAAAGGCGCTGGGCCAGAATTTTCTGCTCGACCTTAACCTGACAAGCAAGATTGCGCGAACCGCCGGCGACCTGAGCGACGTTACGGTTATCGAGGTCGGTCCCGGTCCGGGCGGGCTGACCCGGGCCCTGCTCCTCAACGGCGCCCGGCGGGTCGTCGCCATCGAGCGCGATGAGCGCTGCCTGGCGGCCTTGGCCGAGATCGCGAACCACTATCCGGGCCGGCTAGAGATCGTAGCTGGCGATGCGCTGAGAGCTGATTTTGCAGCGCTTGCAAAAGGAGTGCCGGGAAGCGGCGGGCCGGCGAAAATCGTTGCCAACCTGCCCTACAATATCGGCACCGAATTGCTGATCCGCTGGCTGACCGTTACCGAGTGGCCGCCCTTCTACACATCGATGACACTGATGTTCCAGCGCGAGGTCGCCGAACGCATTGCAGCCAGCCCCGGCAGCGATGCCTATGGTCGGCTCGGCGTGCTGGCCGGCTGGCGGACGGAGGCGAGGATTGCCTTCGACGTGCCGCCGCAGGCGTTCACGCCGCCACCCAAGGTGACGTCCTCAGTCGTGCATCTGGTGCCGCGCGCCAGCCCCTTGCCGGCAGAGGTGAAACGGCTCAGCCGCGTCACCGAAGCGGCGTTTGGCCAGCGCCGGAAAATGCTGCGGCAGAGCGTGAAAAGCCTCGGCGGCGAGGCGCTGCTTGCCCGTGCCGGCATCGATCCGACCAGGCGCGCCGAGACGCTGAGCGTCGAGGAGTTCGTTCGCCTGACCAACGCGGTGTGATGCCGGGACGCGTCTGCGTGGAATTTCCGCTCTCACGGCCATAGATAGCCGGACAAACCTGCCCGGAGACAAGCAATGGCCGCCTATGTCATTTCCGACGTCACGATCCGCGACGCAGAGGCGATCGAAGCTTATCGCATCCGCGCGGCTGCCTCCATCGCCCAGCACGGCGGGCGCTATCTGGTACGCGGTGGCAAGGTGGAAATGTTGGAAGGCGACTGGTCTCCCGGGCCGCTGATCATCGTCGAATCCCCCGACATGGACACGGCGCGGCGCTGGTATCGCTCGGCCGAATACGCCGCTGCATTGGAGCTGCGCGACGCCGCGCTCAGCCGCAATCTGATCCTGGTCGAGGGGATAGCGCGTTGATCAATCCGTCTTCTCGTCGAGCAGCCCCGAGACGAAATCGAACAGGCCGGGCCGGCGATCGCGTCTGAGCCGTTCGGCGGTGACGATGCCGCGCACCTCGGCGAAAGCGCGGTCGAGATCGTCGTTGACGATGACGAAATCATATTCCTTCCAGTGCTCGATCTCGTTGCGGGCGTTCTTGAGCCGCGTCTCGATCACCGCTTCCTGGTCCTCGGCGCGACGCTTCAGCCGCGCCTTCAATTCCTTCATCGATGGCGGCAGGATGAATATCGAGACGATGTCGGCGCGCATCTTCTCCTTGAGCTGCTGAGCGCCTTGCCAGTCGATGTCGAACAGCATGTCGCGGCCTTCGGCCAGCGCCTGTTCAGCCGGCTCGCGCGGCGTCGCGTAGCAATTGCCGTGCACCTCCGCCCATTCGAGCAGCGCATCGGAATCGCGCAGCCGCTCGAACTCGCGCATGGTACGGAAGTGGTAATGGACGCCCTCGATCTCGCTGCCGCGGCGTGGCCGCGTGGTGACCGAGACCGACAATTCCAGGCTGGAATCGCTCTCCAGCAGATTGCGCGCAATCGTCGACTTGCCGGCGCCTGACGGCGACGACAAGACCAGCATCAGCCCGCGGCGCCGAATGCGGGAACCCACATCCCTAGCGGTCATGGGGCTTGGCAGTCATGTGGCTTGGCATCGGGATCATTCCAGATTCTGGACCTGTTCGCGAAACTGGTCGACGACCGCCTTCAGTTCCAGCCCGATGGCGGTGACCGCGGCAGCATTCGACTTGGAACACAGCGTATTCGATTCGCGGTTGAATTCCTGTGCCAGGAAATCGAGCTTGCGGCCGATGGCGCCGCCGCCGCCGAGCAGCGCCCGGCCTGACGCCACATGTGTCTTCAGCCGGTCGATCTCCTCGCGTATGTCGGCCTTGGTGGCCAGGAACGCCGCTTCCATATGCAGCCGGCTGGCGTCCAGGTTGGCAGACGCGTCCATCAACAGGCGGATCTGCTCGGCGAGCCTTTCGCGGATCGTGGCCGGTTCGCGTGATGGATCGGCCTCGGCCCGCAGCGTCAGCGCCTCGATGGCATCGATATGGCCGGACAGCAGGGAACGAAGTGCCGCACCTTCGCCCTGGCGCGCCTGGTGCAGCCCGTTCAGTGCTGCTTCCAGCGCCGACAGTATTGCGGTATCGAGCGCACTGCGCGCCTCTTCGGTTTCGATGGTTTCGGGAATGTCGAGGACGCCGCGCAGCGCAAGCAGGCCGTCGGCCGCCGCAGGGGCTACTCCGAACTGCTCCTGCAGCCGCTTGGCCAAGCCCGCCAGATCCTTCAGGAAAGCCTCGTTGACCACGGGTTGCGCTTGCGCGCCGGCGGCGCGGCCAATGGTCAGCGTCATCTGGAAATTGCCGCGCGCAAAACGCTTCTGCACCGTCTGCCGGACGGCCGGCTCCAACCGGTCGAAACCTTGCGGCAGCCGCAGCCTGACCTCGACGCTTTTGCCGTTGACGGACTTGGCTTCCCAGGCAATCGAAGTGCCGTCGTGTTCGGCGACACTGCGCGCAAAACCGGTCATGCTCTGCAAGTTCATGTAGCCGTGCGTCCCTTTGCCGAATGCCCCTCAAGCCGGAGCGATTTTCTCCGGACAGGACCATGTGAATTTCAATGCCATGGCAGCCCTTGCACATCCACCCGGATATGCACAGGGCCAAACTGATGGCGTCCGGCCCTACTGGGCGGCGGTGGGGCCTGCATCGTCAACGATGGCTCCCGCCGGCGTGTCGGCTCCGGTATTGGTTGCTCCGGCCTTGGCGGCGTCCTGCGCCTGCTTTTTCAGCAGTGCCCGGTAGCGAGCGACATTCTCGTTATGCTCATCGAGCGTCGAGGCAAAGACGTGCCCGCCGCTGCCGTCGGCGACGAAGTAGAGATCGCTGGTCTTCGACGGATTGGCGACAGCCTCCAGCGCCGCACGGCCGGGATTGGCGATCGGCGTCGGCGGTAACCCGTTGATCAGATAGGTGTTGTAGGGCGTCGGCTTCTGGATGTCCGACTGATAGATCGGGCGGTCGATGGGTTTGCCTTTGCCGCCGAACAGGCCGTAGATGATGGTCGGGTCCGACTGCAGCCGCATACCCTTGGCCAGCCGGTTGAGGAAGACGGCGGCTACGCGCGAGCGTTCATCGCCCTTGCCGGTCTCCTTCTCGACGATAGAGGCCAGGGTGACAAAATCCTCAACGTTGGCGATCGGCAGATCCGGCGCTCGGCGTTGCCAGACCTCGTCGACCAGCTTCTTCTGGTCGGCCAGAAGCTTGTCGACCATCTGCTGGCGTGTTGCGCCGCGGGTGAAACGCAGCGTGTCGGTGGCGAGGCTGCCCTCAGGTGGAGTGGTCGACGGCATATCGCCGGTCAGCGCGTCCTGCTCGGCGATCCGTTGCAGCGCCTGCTCGACCGTCAGCCCCTCGGGGATGGTCAGCGAATACATCACCGACTTGCCGCTCTTCAGCAGTTCCATGATATCGTGCATCGACGCCTGCGGCTTGATCTCGTATTCGCCGGCCTTCAGGGCGGAATCATTGCCGAAGGCGCGCACGCCAAGGCGGAAAATGCGGGCGTCGCTGATCAGCCCTCGCCGCTCAAGCTGGTCGGCGATCTCCTGGACGCCGCTATTCGGCTTGACCAGGAAAGTGTCGCCATTGGCCGACGGGCCGGGCTCGTTGAACTCCTGCTTGCCGAAATACAGCGCAACGCCTGCCGCCAGCACCATCAGCATCACCGAAGAGATGACGAAGTTCATGAACACGACGAACTGGCTGCGCGAGGCACGCGAGCGCTTCGGCGGCGGCGTGCCGGCCTCGGGCCGCAACGCCTCGCTGGCCGTCTTCGGCACGATCGGGCCGGGCGTGGGCGTTGCTGGCCGTTGCCCGAATTCCCCGTTATCGGCCGGATTTGTGTTCATAGCGCCCTACCATTTGATCTTGCGACGAATCCCCTCGGGCAGAGTAGGGGCGAATATGGCAAAATTGACGGCAGACGGAAACCGGCAGAGCGGTCAGCCATTGTAGCGCTGGAAGACGAGCGAGGCGTTGGTGCCACCGAAGCCGAAGGAGTTGGACAGCGCCACGTCTATCTGCCGGGCCCGCGGCTTGTGCGGCACCAGGTCGATCGCCGTTTCGCGCTCCGGATTGTCAAGATTGATGGTCGGCGGCGCGATGTTGTCGCGAATGGCGAGGATCGAAAAGATCGCCTCGGCAGCACCAGCCGCGCCCAGCAGGTGGCCAATCGACGATTTGGTCGACGACATCGATATCTTCGAGGCGGCGTTGCCGACCAGCCGCTCGACGGCGCCGAGTTCGATCGTATCGGCCATGGTCGAGGTGCCGTGCGCGTTGATGTAGTCGACATCGGCCGGCGTCAGCTTCGCCCGGTTCAGCGCCGCGGTCATGCAACGGAAAGCGCCGTCGCCGTCCTCGGCAGGCGCGGTGATGTGATAGGCGTCGCCGGTCAGACCGTAGCCGGTGACCTCGGCATAGATCTTGGCGCCGCGGGCCTTGGCGTGTTCGAGCTCCTCGAGCACGACAACACCGGCGCCCTCGCCCATGACGAAGCCGTCGCGATCGCGATCATAGGGGCGTGAGGCCGTTTGTGGCGCATCGTTGCGCTCGGTGGAGAGCGCGCGGCAAGCGGCGAACCCGGCGACCGACAGTCTCGTCACCGGCGCTTCGGCGCCGCCTGCGACCATAACGTCGGCATCGCCCCAGATGATCAGCCGGGCGGCATCGCCGATGGCGTGCGCACCGGTCGAGCAAGCGGTGACGACGGCATGGTTGGGGCCTTTCAGCCCATGCCGGATCGAGACCTGACCGGAGACGAGGTTGATGATCTGGCCAGGGATGAAGAATGGGCTGATGCGGCGCGGACCGCGTTCCTTGAGGATCATCGCATTCTCGGCGATGCCTTCGATGCCGCCGATGCCCGAACCGATCAGCACGCCGGTGGCGCACTGTTCCTCATGCGTCTTCGGCTGCCAGCCGGAATCCTTGAGTGCCTCGTCGGCGGCCGCGATCCCGTACAGAATGAAGTCGCCGATCTTGCGCAGTTCCTTCGGCTCGAGAACGGCTTCAGGATTGAAAGTGGCATTGGAGCCGTCACCGCGCGGAATGACGTGGGCGACCTTGCAGGCAAGATCTTCCACCTCGAATTCGGTGATGCGCTTGGCTGCGCTGCGGCCGGTCAGAAGCTCCTTCCAGCTGTGCTCGAAGCCCATGCCGAACGGCGAAAGCAGCCCAAGGCCCGTGACGACGACACGCCTCATCGCAGGTCCTCCCCGGTGATGACTGCAAATAGCGTCAGGCGGAGGCCTTGTCGATGTATTTCACCGCATCGCCAACAGTCAGGATGGTCTCGGCGGCGTCGTCCGGGATTTCGACACCGAACTCTTCTTCGAACGCCATGACAAGTTCGACCGTGTCGAGGCTGTCCGCGCCCAGATCATCGATGAAGCTCGCCTGCTCCGTCACCTTGTCGGCATCGACGCCAAGGTGCTCGATGACGATCTTCTTGACGCGCTCTGCGGTGTCACTCATTTGGGCATCCTCGTCTTTTGGTTGTCTGTCTTCGTTAGCGGGCAGAATGCCGCTAATCAAGCTGAAAGATGGTCCTGCCGGAAACGCAGCGGAACAGGACCGGTTTTTGCCCGAACCGCCGGGTTGCGGGCGGCATTACACGAAAAATCCCGTGCATCCAAGACGGAATGAAGCGTTTTCCCAAGTGTTAGATCATTGCCATGCCGCCATTCACATGAATGGTCTGGCCGGTGACGTAGGCTGCCTCGTTGGAAGCGAGGTAGGCGACGGCTGAGGCGACTTCGGCGCCCGTGCCCATGCGCCGGGTCGGGATCGCCGCCATGATCGCCTCTTTCTGCTTGTCGTTGAGCTTGGCGGTCATCGCCGATTCGATGAAGCCCGGGGCGACGCAGTTGACGGTGATATTGCGGGTGGCGATCTCCTGCGCCAGCGATTTGGAAAAGCCGATCATACCGGCTTTGGAGGCGCAATAGTTGGTCTGGCCGGGATTACCCATGACGCCAACCACTGAAGTGATGTTGATGATGCGGCCATGGCGGCGCCGCATCATCGGATGGGTAAGCTCGCGGGTCAGCCGGAACACGGCGGTCAGGTTGACCTCGAGCACGCTATCCCAGTCGGCGTCAGCCATGCGCACGAACAACCCGTCCTTGGTGATGCCGGCATTGTTGACGAGGATGTCGACGCCTTCGAGGTCAGCTTCCGCCTTCTGGCCGAGCGCCTTGACGTCGTCGCGGTTGGAAAGATTGGCCGGGAAAAGCTTGACCCGGTCGCCCAGTTCGGCGGCCAGCGCCTCCAATTTCTCGATACGTGTGCCATGCAGGCCGACGATGGCGCCCTGGCCGTGCAGCACGCGGGCGATCGCCTCGCCTATACCTCCCGATGCGCCGGTGACGAGCGCCTTGCGGCCGGTCAATTCGAACATGCTTTTCCTCTTCCCAAATCGTACTGGCCAATCATACGGGCCGGTGAGTTCGGCTATCTGTAAACGTTGCCGCGGTGGCCTATGGTTACCACCAGAATGACGAGCCGGTTATCCTGCACATCGCAAATGATGCGATAATCCCCGACGCGATATCTCCAAAAGGTTGCGAGCGGGCCCTTCAGCGGTTTGCCGAGTTCACGCGGGTTGTCGAGAACGGCAATGCGGTTTTCAATAAAATCACGGATACGGTGACGTGTCTGCGGATCCAGTTTTTCGACAAATTTTCGCGCCGAGTGGGCGTATTCAAGCGTCCAGGCCACGCCAGAAGTCCTCGGCTCTCATGACGTCTTCTTCACCACGCCTGATCCGCTCAACGACTTCGGCAGCCAGGTAGTAATCCTCCAAGTCCTCCAGACCACGTTCAATGAGCTCGCGCAGATAGTAGGCCTTGCTGCGACCAGTCTTGGCCGCGAGAAAATCCAGGCGCTGCTCGACTTCAGGAGAAAGGCGGATCGATGTGGGCATGCCGCACCTTGTTGCGATACATGTATTCATGTAGCGGCAAGCACTGATGAATTCAAGCTACGTGGTCACCCAAGGCGGCAAGTGCCGTCTCGACCTCCGCCGCCGATCCGATGCTGCTGGTGGCAATGTCGCGGTTGATGCGGCGGGCCAGCCCCGACAGCACCTTGCCGGCGCCCACTTCGTAAAGCGTCACAACGCCGTTGCTGCCGAACCACTCCACCGTTTCGCGCCAGCGCACGCGCCCGATCACCTGTTCGACGAGTCGGCGGGCGATCTCGTCGGGATCGCTCGTCGGGGTCACCGTAACATTGGAGACCAGCGGCACGACCGGCGCACTCTTCGTCACGGCGGCCAGCGCCTCCCGCATGATCTCGGCCGCAGGCTTCATCAATGCCGAATGGAAGGGCGCCGAGACCTGCAGCATCAGCGCCCGCTTGGCGCCCTTCTCCGTGCATAGCCTCGCCGCCAGTTCGACCGCTGGCCTGGCGCCGGAGATCACCAGCTGGCCGCCGCCATTGTCATTGGCGATCTGGCAAACCAAGGCTTGTGCGGGATCTTTGGCGGCGCCCTGGGCGGCCTCTGCGCAAGCGGCTTCGACGTCGGCCTGTTCCAGCCCGATGATCGCCGCCATGGCGCCCTCGCCGGCCGGCACAGCCGCCTGCATGGCATTGCCGCGGATGCGCAACAGCCGGGCGGCGTCGGCGACCGAAACGAAACCTGCGGCCGCAAGTGCCGAATATTCGCCGAGCGAGTGGCCGGCGACATAGGTGACCTTGCCGTTCAGGGAGAAGCCGCGCGCCTCCAGCGCCCGGATTGCGGCAAGCGACACCGCCATCAGCGCCGGCTGGGCGTTGGCGGTCAGCGTCAGCGTCTCTTCCGGGCCTTCCCAGATCAGCTTCGATAGGTTTTCGCCGAGCGCGTCGTCAACTTCCTCGAAGATCCGCCGCGATTCCACAAAGGTATCGGCGAGGTCCTTGCCCATGCCGACAGCCTGGCTGCCCTGCCCCGGAAAGGTGAATGCGATGGCCATCGGCGGCTCCCAGCTGCTGGTTCACGTTGCCTGTGACGCAAGGCGTGCGGCCAAGTCAAGTCCAACCTTGATCGCGTAATATCGGCCGAGTGCCTGTTTCGGCAGGCTTTTTGGCGATCACTCATGATGAAAACCGCTCACGATTTGTTTGCTGGCTCTTCTTATTTCCGCCACAGGCGCTAGGCTTTGCGTGACAGTTCGATGACAATCGAGTGACGCTTTTGTTGCGGGCCGGGGAACTATTGAAGTGGCAAAGACCAAGCAGAGCGCAGCCGAGGCGGCGCCCCAGTTTCTTGAAGGCGATCCGTCGACCGGCTATCTGCCGGCGCGCAAATGGCCTGTCATCCGCTATGGCCTTATCAGCTTGCTGGCTGCGGCCATCCTTGTGTTTGCCATCGAACTGATCGTGCGCGGCAACTTTGCCGGCACCATTGATTTCTTTCTGCAGCCTTTCAAACCCGGCTGGACCACGATCATCATTTTTGCGCTGATCCTCATCGGCCTCGACGCCGTGCTCGGCCGCAGTCATCAGAGCCTGATGATCGTCGCGCCGCTGACATTGTCGCTGGCGTTCGTCGGCCACCAGAAGTCGCTGTATCTCGGCGATCCGCTCTATCCGACCGATTTCCTTTATTCCCGGCAGATCGTGGCACTGATGCCGCTTCTGGTACGCGATCGCCCGGGAACCGCCATTGCCCTGGCGATCGGCATCGTCGGCGGGCTGTCGCTGCTCGTCTATGGCTGGCGGCTATGGCGCCGCCGCGTTCCGGCGCTCAGCCACAAGGGCCGCCTTGCCCGGCTGACGCTGACAGTACCGCTGATCGCCTTCTTCGTTTCCATCATGGACTATGCCACTTTCTCGTGGACGCGCGACCGGCTGCAGATCATCCCGATCATGTGGGACCAGAAGGAAAACTATGCCTCGAACGGTTTTGCGCTCGCCTTCGCGCTTAACGTTCCGATGGCGCATGTCTCGGCGCCGCCCGGCTATTCCGACAAGGCGATCGAAGCGATCGGCAAACCGCAGGTGACCGCCTCGGTACCTGCCGAGAAGCCCGACATCATCGTCGTCATGAGCGAATCCTTCTGGGATCCGACCAAGCTACCCGGCGTCACCATCACACCCGACCCTATCCCCAATGTGCGGGCACTGCGCACGGGTTACATGTTCTCGCCCGAGTTCGGCGGCATGACGGCCAACATCGAGTTCGAGGCCCTGACCGGCTTTTCCAACGCCTTCCTGCCGGCGGGCAGCATTCCCTACCAGCAATATGTGCGGACACCGACTCCCTCGCTGGCGACCTTCCTGAAAAGTCAGGGCTACCGGGCGCGCGCCATCCATCCCGGCACTAACTGGTTCTGGAACCGGGGGGCCGTCTATGCCGATTTCGGCTTCAACGACTTCAAGTCCGAGGAGACGTTGCCGCCCATGCAGAAGCGCGGACCGCTCGCGTCGGACGCTGCGATGACCGACGAGATCATCCACGAAGCCGATACCAGCGCCGAGCCGGTGTTCTTTTTCGCCGTCAGCCTGCAGAACCACGGGCCGTATGAGCCGTATCGCTATAACAATCCGACCCACAAGGTGCAGGCGCCGATCAGCCAATGGGCGCGTGAATCGCTGTTGAGCTATGCCGAAGGCTCTTCCGACGCGGACCGCGGCCTCGAGCGGCTGATCGAATGGGCGAAGAAACGCGAGCGGCCGACCGTCATCGCGTTCTTCGGCGACCATCTGCCGCCGCTTGGGCCGGTCTACGTCGAGACCGGCTTCCTGAAGGACAATGTTGCGCCGCGCAAGGAGGCGGCCGACCAGATGCTGCTGCACCACCAGACGCCGCTGATCGTCTGGTCGAATCGCAGCGGCCCGACCGAGGATCTGGGCGCCGTCAGCCCGTCCTTCCTGCCCTACCATATCCTGAAGACAGCCGGCATCAGCCATCCCTATTACACCGGCTTCCTCGGACAGTTGCGAGAGCGCTACCGCGTTATCGACCGCAATTTGCTTTTGGCACCGGGGGGCGACGCCACCCCCGATTGGTCGCGTCAGAAAGAGATCGATCCGGCAATCCGCGACTTCCGTCTGCTGCAATACGACATGATGTTCGGCAAGCGCCATGCGGCGCCCGATTTCTTCCCCGAAACCACAGGCAAAGTGGCTGCACACACGAGTTGAGCAGCGGCGGCGGGAGAGCGGCCGACGTCGTTCAGTTCGTCAAGTGCAGCTGCGAAATCGAGCTTCCGATTTTCAGGAAGACGCCTTCGAGCTGACTGACGTCGTTGGTCGGGTAATAATCCGACGGCGACGATGCGCAGGCCTCGTAGAGTTTGCGGTTGGCTGCGGTGTCGGCCTGCAGCAGCACTGTGAAGATCTGCACGTCCTGCTTCTTCAATGTGTTGCATACATTGGTTGTCCAATCGTCGACATTGCGCGCAGCCGCGGTCTGGTCGCTGGATCCAAACCGACCCGAGGCCAGGAATCCGTAGGAGCCATAGTCCGACTTCTGTGGCGTATCCTTCGCGCCATAGACAACATTCTCGCCGTCGGTGAGCAGCAGCACCGTTTTGGTCGTGCCTGACGCCCTGAACGGCGCGCCGTCGCTGTAAGGCGGTTCCGGCGAGAGCACCCGCATCCCCCATGACAAGCCTTCCGAAACATTGGTCCCCGAGCCGTTCCATTCGATCATCTCACCGACGGCCTTCCGCAATTTGTCGAAATCATCGGTCAGCGGCACTATCGGCGTCGGACAGGCCCGGTTTGGGCCGATAGTCAGTGGGCCTCTCTTGTCGTTGATCAGCTTCATCGTCGAAACACTGTACTTCGCCATGTCGCTGGTGAGGCCGGGAAGCAGGGTGACGACGGTATCGTCGAGATAGGAATTGTTGTAGCCGGTCGCTGAATTGCCGTAGGAGCTGTTTGGATTTCTAGCGTTACCTGGATCGTCCGGCGCGAAATAAGGTACGAACAGGGTGTCCGGTTTGTTTTGGTCGGGCGAAATGTCGGAAACATTGTTGGTTCCTGGCCGCGCTTCGACGCAGCCTCTCCATTCGACGCCCAATTGCTTGAACAGATCCATATGGTTGACGCGCTTGCCGCCGACCAAGGGGAAATTGGCGCCATTGTTCGGCGATTTGCCGGCCATGTCGATCCAGGCCGGATCGTAGTCCTCGCCCTTGACGTTGACGGCGGTGACGAACGGCACCACCGCGACACGTACGCTGCGCGTCGGCGACTTCGCCGCTTCGAGCATATCGATCAGGGCCGTCGCCGCCGTCCGCAATGCGCCGATGCGATCGTTGCTGGCCATCGACCCGGTATTGTCGAGCACCAGCACGACTTCGAGCTGATTGGTCGATTCGACGGCGCCGGCATCGACGGTGATGCGCTTGTCGTTGCCGAACAGGAAGGCGAAGTTCAAATTGACGTCCGCCGTGGCGACAGCCTTGGTCTGGATGTAATTGAGGCCCCTTTCCACGGTAAGCGTCGCTTCGGCGTTCCTCAACTCGCTGTGGCCGGCGACATTGGTCTGGAAGTAGCGGTCGAAGACGTCCTTGCGCGAAGCCTCGATGTCGCCGAGATGCGAAGATGCAAGGTTCGCGGAATCGAGCGCATTCTGCAAGCTGACCTTGGCCCTCATCAAGGTGGACACGTCCACGGCAAAGGCGACGGCGGTCAGAACCGCAGGCAGCCCGAACGCCAGCATCAGGGCAAAGTTGCCGCTCTTCGAACGGCAGAATTTGTCGAAAAGCATTTTTGTCCCCAAACCGCCTTGGTGCCGAACTCGCGCAGACTGTTTGCTTTTGCATCCGCATGATGAACGACGGGTTGCCGCCACGCCCGCCGGTGCTGGAACTTCGCATGGTGGTTAAGGTCCGGTTTCAGGAGATCCGTAAGCCTTGCCGTCGAGACCCGTGGCGCTCTGGGACGGTAGGGCCGTTTGCTCCGTCGTTTGGCCTTGCTTTGCGGTCAAATTCCTGTATAGACGCCCGCAATCTGCCGGTCCTTGCTGGGGGCTGAACGGAGGGCCGGAGGTTTTTCGAAACCTTCGCGTGAAGCCAGAAGCGCTTCCGTCTCCCGTGTCTCCGCTCTCGACCGTCTCGTCATGCTCCTTTCTTCCCCGCCTTCGCAAGGATTGCGGGTCAGAGAAGTTGCAGAGGCTTTTGCCGCCGGGAACCGGGAGAGAAACGAAGAAAGGCACAAACACTATGGCTCTATACGAACATGTGTTTCTTGCCCGGCAGGACCTCTCGCAGCAGCAGGTCGATGCGCTTGTCGAACAGTACAAGGGCGTCATCACCGCGAATGGCGGGTCCGTCGGCCGGGTCGAGAACTGGGGACTGAAGTCCCTCACCTACCGGGTCAACAAGAACCGGAAGGCATATTATACACTCATGGACATCACCTGCCCGCCGGCCGCGCTCAACGAGATGGAGCGCCAGATGGGCCTGTCCGAGGACGTGCTGCGTTTCCTGACCATCAAGGTCGATGCGCATGAGGAAGGTCCGTCGGCAATGATGCAGAAGCGCGAAGAGCGCTCGGAACGCGGCGGCTTCGGCGACCGCGACCGTGGCGATCGTGGCCCGCGCTCATTCGGCGACCGCGATCGCGGTGACCGTGGTGATCGTCCGCCGCGCAGCTTCGGCGATGGCGGTGCCGATCGTGGCCCGCGCCGTCCGCGCGAAGGCTTTGAAGGAGCCGCAGAATAATGGTCGACATCAACCAGATCCCAACCCGGCGCCCCTTCCACCGTCGCCGCAAGACCTGCCCGTTCTCCGGCGCCAATGCGCCGAAGATCGACTACAAGGACGTGCGGCTTCTGCAGCGCTACATCTCCGAGCGCGGCAAGATCGTTCCATCGCGTATCACCGCCGTCAGCCAGAAGAAGCAGCGCGAGCTCGCCAAGGCGATCAAGCGCGCCCGCTTCCTCGGCCTGCTGCCCTACGTGGTCCGCTAACACTGATTAGTTGACCATGATCTTATCCGAAAACCGGTTTCCACTTTTCGGGATCATGGTCTAGCCAGCGGGCGGTTCGCCGCCCGCTTTTCACCGGCCACGACGGGCGTAGCCGGATCGAACACCAAATCCCGGGTTGGATTTCAACAAGAGATCCTAACTGCCGCGACAGGCAGGACAGCGACACAGGCGACGACGCCCCAGCTTCCTGACCTGTTCCAGACAACTCGGCGCCGATCCTGAGGACAGCGCCCAAGCGAAGGAACAAAACCATGGAAGTCATTCTTCTCGAACGCGTTTCCCGCCTCGGCCAGATGGGCGATACCGTCAAGGTCAAGGACGGGTTTGCCCGCAATTTCCTGCTGCCGCAAGGCAAGGCGCTGCGCGCCAACGAAACTAACAAGAAGAAGTTCGAGGGACAGCGGGCCCAGCTTGAAGCCCGCAACCTGGAGCGCAAGTCCGAAGCCGCGCAGATTGCAGAAAAGCTCGACGGCAAGAGCTTCATCGCCGTGCGCTCGGCCGGCGAAACCGGTCAGCTTTATGGTTCGGTCTCGACGCGCGACATCGCCGAGCTGGTGACGGCGGAAGGTTTTTCGGTCAACCGCAACCAGATCCTGCTCAACCAGCCAATCAAGACCATCGGCGTCACCAATGTGGCGATCGCGCTGCACCCGGAAGTCGAGGTTACCATCACGCTCAACATTGCCCGCACGGCCGACGAAGCCGAGCGCCAGGCCAAGGGCGAAACGCTGACCACCGCCGAAGCCATCTACGGCGAGGACATCAACGATAATGCGCGGCCGGAAAACTTCTTCGATCCGAATGCGGAGTTCGAAGGCGGCGAAGACAACGGCTGATCGTCATTCGTCGGCATTCGCCGGCTAATCGCTATTCTGGACCAATGCCCGGGCCTCGTACCCGGGCATTTTTATGCCAAATGGAACTTTTCGAACCCCTATATCTTGATGCAGAATAGGACAGCATGTCTGGCCGAGAGGGGACAATTGGTCATGAATATTCTGCTGAAACGCGTTCTCGACCGCCTGGTCCGCACAGGCAATCTCAAGGTGACAGGGCCGCAAGGCTCGATGGTGACTTTCGGTGACGGCAGCGGCGAGCCGGTGCACATGCACATCAAGACAAGGCATGCCGAGCGCGCAATAACCTTCGATCCGATGCTGGCGGTGCCGGAAGCCTACATGGACGGTGAACTCGACATTCTCGAGGGCGGCGTGCTGGGGGTGATGCGGATTGCCTTCCAGAACATGGGCAGCGGCGGTATCGATGCCACCTGGTCGAAGGCGATCGAAGGTCTGCGCCACGCCTTCCGGCGCCTGCAGCAGATCAACACGGCGTCGCGGGCGCGCCGCAACGTGCAGCGCCATTACGATCTGTCGGGCGACCTCTACCGCCTCTTCCTCGATGAGGACATGCAATATTCCTGCGCCTATTTCGAGCAGCCGGACATGACGCTCGACGAGGCCCAAGCGGCCAAGAAGCGCCATATCGCCGCCAAGCTCAGGCTGAAGGCCGGCCAGACGGTTCTTGATATCGGCTCCGGCTGGGGTGGGCTTGGGCTCTATCTAGCCAAGGCGTTCGACGTCGACGTACAGGGCGTGACGCTGTCGACCGAGCAGCACGGCGTCGCCACCGACCGCGCCCATGCGCAAGGCCTGCAAAACCGGGTGCATTTCGACATCAAGGACTATCGCGAACTCAATGAACGTTTCGACCGCATCGTCTCCGTCGGCATGTTCGAGCATGTCGGGGTCAATCATTTCCGCACCTTCTTCGACAAGTCGGCGACGCTGCTGAAGCCGGACGGCGTCATGCTGCTGCACACGATCGGCCGCTCCGGCGTGCCGTGGGCAACCAGCGCCTTCATCCGCAAGTACATCTTCCCGGGCGGCTACATCCCGTCGCTATCCGAAGTGATGCCGGCCATCGAAAAATCGGGGCTCGTCGTCACCGACATCGAGGTTCTGCGGCTGCATTATGCCGAGACGCTGAAGCATTGGGGCGAGCGCTTCGCCGCCAACCGCGACAAGGCCAAGGCGATTTATGACGAGCGCTTCTGCCGCATGTGGGAGTTCTATCTTGCCGCCTCGGAAGCTGCCTTCCGCTGGCAGGATCTGGTGATCTTCCAGATCCAGATTGCCAAGAAGAACGACACGCTGCCGATGACGCGCGACTACATGGCCAGTTGCGAGAAGGCGCTGGAGATGCGCGATCTTGGACGTCGCGAAAAGGCTCCGGTTGCCAAGCCCACTCGCCGCCGCAAGGTGGCGGATCCGGAGTAGACTGCCGGCATCACGCCATCGCCACTTGCCATTGCCGGCCGGCACGCTGAAAAGGGTCCCGTCAAACGCGGGACCCTTTTTTCATGACCTACCTCCTCTACGTCGCCGCCGCACTTGCCGAGATCGCCGGCTGCTTTTCGTTCTGGGCGTGGTGGCGGCTGGACAAGTCGCCGCTGTGGTTGGCGCCCGGTCTCGTCTCGCTCGTGCTATTCGCGTGGCTGCTGGCGCTGGTCGACACCAGCGCGGCGGGCCGGGCCTACGCCGCCTATGGCGGCATCTACATTGCCGCCTCGCTGGCCTGGCTGTGGCTGGCGGAAGGCGTGCACCCCGACCGCTGGGATCTTGCCGGTGCCGCGATCTGCATCGTTGGCGCCTCGGTCATTCTGCTCGCACCTCGGACTGCCTAAGCGATGGAACTGCCCGTCCCGCTTAGACAAGGCGTCGACCGCCTTCTCGAACAGGTGCCTTTGCCGATGCTTAAGCAAGCGGCAAAGACGCTGTCGGACCGCTACCGCGCAGAGTTGCGCGACGGTCGCCTGCACATGGCCGAAGACATGGCGGTGAAGGCCTATCTGGCAACGCGGCTACCGGCGACCTATGCGGCCGTTCGCGCCAGCCTCGATGCGGTGGGCGAGTCTCGGCCCGACTATGCTCCGAAGACCTTGCTCGATGTCGGCGCCGGCCCTGGCACGGTGCTTTGGGCCACAATCAATCTCTGGCCGGATCTCGAACAGGCGGTGCTACTCGAGGCCGGCGCCGCGGTACGAAGGGTCGGCGAAGCACTTGCCGCGGATGCGATCACGGCCAGGACCGCCTGGCGGACCGGCGACATCACCATCGACCTGGTCGATCTGGAGCCGGCCGAGCTGGTGACTTCAGCCTATGTGCTGGATGAGATCGCGCCGGCATCGCTGGCAAAACTCGTCGACCGGCTCTGGCAGCTGACCGCAGACACGCTGCTGGTGGTCGAGCCGGGCACGCCGGCCGGCTGGCAGCGTATTCTTGCCGTGCGGCGGCAGTTGATCGAGGCGGGCGCGCACGTGCTTGCGCCCTGCCCGCATGAGGCGCCCTGCCCGCTCGTTGCCCCCGACTGGTGCCATTTCGCCCGCCGCGTCGCCCGCTCGCGCCTACACCGTCTGGCCAAGGATGCCGAGGTGCCGTGGGAGGACGAGAAATTCATCTTTGTCGCGGCCTCCCGCCATCCGGCCGCTCCGCCTCGAGCGCGAGTGATCGCACCGCCGAAGTCGGGGTCCGGCAAGGTCTTGCTGAAGCTTTGCGAACAGGATGGGGGTGCTGCCGAGCGACTGTTCACCAAGCGCGACGGCGAGACGTTCAAGGCCGCGCGGCGACTGGATTGGGGTGATGCCTTGCCGGAATGACCGGCAGCTGTTTTCCTGTTTTGTTCTCGCCCGAGAACGGCTAGGCTCGCCATCTTGATTCGAGTCAATCGAGATTCTTTCCACCGAAAGATCCTGGCTGTGAATCGCGGGCATCAAAGTTGGTTGGTTGGGGACTGATGCAGATAAGTCATCACCGACTTGTCTCGTTCTGATATCGAGAGACGGGGATCAGGACCGGGGACATCATGGCAGAGGCAGCACGAAAATTCGGCGTGGCGGAAACACCGCTCTATCGCGAGGCGCCGAACAATATCGAGGCCGAGCAGGCGCTGCTCGGCGCCATACTGGTCAACAACGATGCCTTCTACCGCGTCTCCGACTTCCTGAAGCCCGGCCATTTCTACGAGCCGCTGCATAGAAAGATCTTCGAGGTCGCGGCCGAGCTCATCCGCATGGGCAAGATCGCGACGCCGATCACGCTGAAGACCTTCCTGCCGGCCGACGAGAAGGTCGGCGACATGACGGTGGCGCAATATGTCGTGCGGTTGGCGGTCGAGGCCGTCACCGTCGTCAACGCCACCGACTATGGCCGCGCCATCTACGATCTGGCGACGCGGCGCGCGCTAATCACTGTCGGCGAGGACATGGTCAACATCGCCTATGACGCGCCGGTCGACATGTCGCCCTCCGACCAGATCGAGGATGCCGAGCGCCGCCTGTTCGAATTGGCCGAAACCGGCCGCTACGATGGCGGCTTCGAGAGCTTCACCGATGCCGTCAAGACCGCCGTCGACATGGCCAATGCGGCTTATATGCGCGACGGGCATTTGTCGGGCGTTGCTACCGGCTTGCGCGATCTCGACCGCCGCATGGGCGGCCTGCAGTCGTCCGACCTGATCATCATTGCCGGCCGCCCCGGCATGGGCAAGACCTCGCTCGCCACCAATATCGCCTTCAACATCGCCGAGGCCTATGTCCCGGCGCAGCAGGCGGACGGCTCGTTCAAGGCGGCCAATGGCGGCGTCGTCGGCTTCTTTTCGCTCGAAATGTCATCCGAACAGCTGGCCACCCGCATTATTTCCGAACAGACGGAAATCCCGTCGTCGAAAATCCGGCGCGGCGAGATCAGCGAGATGGATTTCGAAAAGCTGGTCGCCTGCTCGCAGACAATGCAGAAAATCCCGCTGTTCATCGACCAGACCGGCGGCATTTCCATCGCTCAGCTGTCGGCCCGCGCGCGTCGCCTGAAGCGCCAGCGCGGCCTCGACGTCATCGTTATCGACTATATCCAGCTGATGCAGGGATCGAGCGCGAAATCCTCGCAAAACCGCGTCCAGGAAATCACCGAGATCACCACCGGCCTCAAGGCACTAGCCAAGGAACTGGCGGTGCCGATCATCGCGCTGTCGCAGCTGTCGCGCCAGGTCGAGAGCCGCGACGACAAGCGCCCGCAGCTTTCGGATCTGCGCGAATCGGGCTCCATCGAGCAGGACGCCGACGTGGTGCTGTTCGTCTACCGCGAGGAATATTATCTGAAGAACCGCGAGCCGAAGCCGGGCACCGACGAATACATCAAATGGGAACACGAGATGAACGAGATGCGCGGCAAGGCCGAGGTCATCGTCGCCAAACAGCGCCACGGCCCAACGGGATCGGTCAGCCTCGCCTTCCAGGGCGAATTCACCCGCTTCTCGGACCTTGCGGAAGAGCATCATTTGCCGGACCGGTTCGAGTGACCTCTTGATACAGGTCTCATTCCTTCGCACCCCCCTCTGTCCTGCCGGACATCTCCCCCTCAAGGGGGTGTTTGGACCGGAGACATCGCGAACAGGTGTGCGAGGACATCGCGAACAGTGCTCCATGCTATCTCTCGACGAGGTTGAGGTCGATGGTTTGGATTTT
>NZ_JAMYVL010000039.1:0-27129 GCF_040323955.1 Mesorhizobium sp. M0018
CCAGACCCTCGAGCGCATCGCCAATGGCTGGCCAAACAGCGCTATCGAGGCGCTCATGCCTTGGAACTACCATCGCTGAACGGCATCAGCTACCCGCTTACGGCCGTCGGTCTTCATATGACCGATGGTGGCCTCGATGGCCGACACGTCGTTTCAGTTCCCGACACATGGTGGCCGTCAGGCTACGCTTGCGGCCAGCGATCATCACCGATCCCGAGCCGGCATAGTCGTGGCCGCGATAGCCCTTGTCGACGTAGATGCGGTCCGGATCGACGCCGCCGATCTCCACCGCCTGATCGACCGTTGCTGCGAGCGTGTGGCCATCATACGGATTGCCCTCGAACGTCTTGGCCGCCAGCACGAGGCTTTCGCGGTTGGTTGCCGCGATCCCGACCTTGCAGCCGAATTCGTAAGGGTTGCGGGCTTTGCCCTTCGAGATGCAGACCACCTCGGGCGCGTGCAGGAAGTAGATCTTGTTCCTGTCCTTCGGCTTCTGCGCCAAGAGCCGCTCGACGAGCCGGAGCGACCGGGCAAATCTGGCCTCGAGTTCGGCATTGCCGGCTATCTTGCGGCCGACGTCGCGGACCACCCGGGCGAGATAGGTGCGAAGGCGCTTGAGTTCGCGACGCATCCGGCGGAACTGCCGGGCATGCGCATAGCGACCCGCCCGCATCGCCGCTGCCTTGGCCAACCGCGTGTGGCTCTGCCTGAGCTCGATGCCGTACCGCTTGGCCTGACGCACCAGGATCTGGATTGCCTTGAGGTAGAGCCGGCTGTCGGTGGGGTGGGCGATCGCCCTTCGGCTGCACCGTCGTGTCGACGGTGATCCGCTCCAGCGAACTGGGCTTCGCAGTCCCCGTCTCGAGTGCGACGTCGACGCTTGCCTTCAGCATTTCCTCCAGCCCCTCGGGCCCGATCCGCTTGCGCCCTCGTGCTGGCATCGATCGGCGGCTCGTGCTGGAAGAACTCGAAGCCGCAGAAAAACTGCCAATAAGGATTTTCCACCCAGCGCTCCACCACTTCTTCGTCGGACAGGTCGTGGACGTGCTTGAGGTAATGCAGACCGACCATCAGCCGCGTCGGCTTGGCCGGCCTGCCGACCGGGCGATAAAACCCGCCAAACGCTTCGTCAAAGCGCGACCACGGCATCAATGCCGACAACCGGACCAGCGAATGGCGCGGATCGATGGTGGCATCGAGGCGCTCGCGGAACAAATCATTCTTACCGGACGACGGACGGGCTGGCAGCATTGCAAAAACACCGGAAAACGACGGGATCAAAGGAGGTTTCCGGCATTCTCCAATACTTCAAACCCGATGGGAATCCCTGCAATGCAAGGGGTCCAAGAGTTTTCAGGGCGAACCAGCTATTTCGGCGGGGTAACGAAGAGAACGATCTGCGATAATCTCAGGTCGGCCGTCGCCAAGGCTCTGTGGTTCGAGCCGACGATCAACGCGACATTTGCCGCTTTTGCCGAGCATTGCGACACAACAGTGCTTCCGGCACGGCCGAAACGTCCGCGGGATAAACTCTCCGCCGAAGGCTCGGTTTTAATCGTGGAGAGGTGGGTCCTGGCCAGGCTGAGAAACGAACGCTTCTTCAGCCTTGCCGATCTCAATGCCCGGATCAGCACTTTGATCGAAGACCTGAACGGCCGAACCATGCGCCGCTACGGCAAATCCCGTCGCTACTTGTTTGATGAGATCGAGCGCGCGCAACTCAAACCACTGCCGGCACCACCGTTTGAATATGCGGAATGGAAAGTCGCCAAGTCCATCCGACTATCATGTCGAGTTCGACAAGAGCTTCTATTCCGTGCGGCACGGCCTAATCGGCAAGCGGGTCGATGTTAGGCTGACGTATCGGGTGGTCGATATCTTCCACGACCATAAACTTGTTGCCGGTCACATCCGAAGCTCGCAGCGCTCAGGCCACATCACCGTCAATGAGCATATGCCGAAGTCGCACCAGCGCTATGCCAACACGACGCCTCACACATTGAGGAGGGACGCGGCAAAAGTCGGGAGCAACACAGCAATCTTTATCGAGCGTCTGAGTAATCGCCCACATCCGGAACAAGGGTATCGGTCCGCACAGGGCGTCCTTTCCCTGGCGCGACGCTACAAATCCGATCGCCTGGAAATGGCGTGTGAGCGGGCGCTGATCATCAAATGCTCTCAGCTATTCGTCCGTCGCCAACATTCTCAAATCGGGCCCCCTATGAGTGAGGCCATCAAGCCGGCACCGTCGCACGGCAACATCCGCGGCAAAACCTACTATCAATGAGAAAGGATACCAGACGCTGACCCATCCAATGCTTGATCAAATGCATACGCTCGGTCTTGCCGGAATGGCTGCCGCCTATCGCCAGCTTGGCGAGCAGAGCCATGGAAGCGGCCTTAGCCGCTGTCTTTGGCGAGCGGAACGAACCGTGTTGATGGCCCACCCTTTTCGATGGCGGCGAGCGGATAAGATTTGTTTCCTTTCGCAATTACCATGTCAAAGCCCGCGTCCATGGCAATCCTCGCTGCCATCAACTTTGTCACCATGCCACCCGCACCATGGCGACCGGGGGAATGACCGGCCATGGCTTCGATCTCAGGGGTAATGCATCGCACCTCCGGGACCAGACGGGCCAACGGGTTTTTGTGTGGATCTTCCGTAAAGAGGCCATCTACGTTGGAAAGCAGAACGAGAACGTCGGCGTTTACCAGCTGCGCGACCTGTGCCGCCAGCCGATCATTGTCGCCAACACAGATCTCCGCCGTTGCGGTCGTGTCGTTCTCGTTGATAACAGGCACAGCGCCAACTTTGAGAAGTTGTTGAAGGGCTGACCGCGCATTGAGGCGGCGATGCTGGTCGTCTATATCTGCGCCGGTCAATAGCACTTGCGCCATGCCAAACCTATGGCGTTTCAAACTCTGTTCATAAGCAAACATGAGTCGAACCTGACCAATCGCGGCGGCCGCTTGCTTCTCCTCAATTCGCAGAGATCTGTCCAACTGCTTGAAGTGGTATGATCCAACCGCGACAGCACCGGAGGTGACGATGAGCACCTGTTGCCCGCGTGCGAAAAATCGGACGACATCCTCTATCAGAGTTTCAAGCCAAGGACCGCGTATCTCTCCAGTATCTGCATCGGCAATCAGTGCGGAGCCAATCTTGACGGTCAGCCGGCGAGCCGAAGACAATTGGACCGCGCTCGCTGCCATTGAGTGTTGCACTAGAAGTGAAGACACATACCTCTCCGTTCATTTGTTGGCATCCAACAACAAGTAAATAATAACAAGTGCCACAACGTGGTGTTCCGATCGTAATCGGCATCAGCTTTTCAGCCGTGCCTAACCTCCGACTTGCGGTGAAATTAGCATTGTCAGCGATTGCCGGTCGCAAAGATTCTGTAAATTTTTTGAAGTATGTATTGCACGCGTTTGATTATCGGCAGCGTGGCATGGGATCGTGGTCGAGTAGCTCAGCCATTCGGCTGTCACTCTCTGGGCCTGCGCCCAAATGATGCCGGAGTTGGCTGGCGGAAGTATTAGGTCTCGAACTCCGACCAACCCACGCGCCGCTTTTCTGACTTCCGTCTCAGACCCCTAGCCATGTCCGACGCACTTGCCGGCAGAACCCGTTGAGCGCTGGATAGTTGTGAGGCCTACCGTAGTGGCCGCAATGTCCACGCAGAACGGCGGCGAACCATACGTGCTGCGTGGCCAGCCGGAACGGCAGATGAGAGTTCTCCGCTCGATTGTTCAGCCGTTATGCGAGCGGGCTCGTGGTATGACGTGTATAGCGCGACAATCAGGGAGAGAAGCCGTATTGCCTCACGTAACGATGCTCCCCGAGATTCGAGGGTTGCCTCATCCATTTTGCTCCCGGCTTGGGGCGAAGGAGGCCGGGCGCGGAGATGGGCGGGGTTTCGCAGCGCCCGGCCTCCTTCGCGAGCGCCACGGCGCCTCAGTGTGGCCTTGCGATCTCCAGGATCGGCTGCTCCTTGTTCAAGGGGCCAAACAGCAACGCGTCCGCCTGTTCGCTGCGCCAGACCTTTAGCCGGTGCTGAAGCGTTCGAAGCAGTTTGTCCGGGTAATCGCCGGGATACTTGGCCTGCAGTCGTGACAGAAGTTCGCTGCCGGTCCGCCATGGTTCCGCTTCGAACCAATTTCGTAAGTCCGCAGTCGCCTTGACGAGAGGGTCGGGACGACGTCGGCCTCTTTTGGCTTTCACAATCGGGCGATCCGTCGGCCGGAGAGCACCGTCCTTCCAGGCAGTCCGCAAAGTCGCCAGGAACAGGTCGATCGGCTGAGCCACCCCGTCAGGGCGGCCGGCGAAGTATGGCAAGCGCAGCGAGCCGCTCCTGCATGGCGCGGATATCGCGCAACAGCAGAACAGGATCGAGTCCGGCGTAGATTTCCTGCAGACGGGAGCGGACTGCATCTGAGGTGCGAGGGCAAGCAGCATCGCCAACTAAGCTCTCAGGAACTGGCCTTTTACTGGAGGATGCCGCTTCGTTCCGGGCTTTTGCCCGGCTGCCATGGGGGTGGAGCCCAAAGAAATCAGTCCTGCACAAGACGATCAGTGCGATCCGGGCGCCGACCTGGGAAGAAATCAACAAAGAACTGCTGGCAAGCGCCAGGCGAGAGAAGCTGGAAAGCGGCCAGGTCGTGCGCGTGGATAGCACCGTCACCGCCGCACTCGTCCACGAGCCGAGCGACAGCAGCCTGTTGTGGGACGCTGTGCGGGTGATGGTGCGGCTGTTGCAGCACGCGGATGTACTGGGCAGCGCCATCCCATGGCACGATCACTGCCGCGCGGCGAAGAAGCGGTCCCGGACGATCGAATATACCCGCGGCCGCCTGAAACCTTGGTCGCCTGAATGTCAACCTTGCCATCCCTCGTTAGTTTCGTCGTCACTGCGGGAACACACCGTTCCAGTTTGCCATGACTCTCATCCATTTGCTGATTCAAATTGGATACAATCGACAATCTCTCAAATGACGCTGCTTTGCAGTCCTGGCTCGACGTTCGCTGCACCGTTGCGCGGCGACGATGATGCCGGCCTCGAGCAATGGATCGAGGGCGACCCGGGCAGCGAACTGGCTTCCCTTGCAGCAGACATCGCCCGTGATATTGCGGCTGTTCGCGCCGCAATCACCCAGCCCTGGAGCACCAGTCCCGTCGAGGGACAGATCAACCGGCTCAAGACCATCAAGCGACAGATGTATGGGCGCTCGGGGTATCCGCTGCTGAGAAACAGGCTGCTGGCGGCCTAACGACTGTAGAAACAGACGGGCAACCAAGGGAGCGTCGCCCCTGCA
This sequence comes from Mesorhizobium sp. M0018, assembly GCF_040323955.1. Classification (NCBI taxonomy): domain Bacteria; kingdom Pseudomonadati; phylum Pseudomonadota; class Alphaproteobacteria; order Hyphomicrobiales; family Phyllobacteriaceae; genus Mesorhizobium; species Mesorhizobium sp. M0018. Next base: position 5,317 of record NZ_JAMYVL010000039.1, read on the forward strand.
CCAAACATGTGGAAGAAATCTTCTCTTGTCGATGCGGCGCGCCAAAACTTGATTTCAGGCCGCTCAATGCGGCCCCTTTGTTTTGGCCGGCTTTGTTTTCAACGGGCTCAGCTCGTGGATGACGCCGCGGGCGGCTGCTCGATGATCTTGATACGCACTACACTGCGCCCGCCGTCAACGCCGACGGGTACCTCGCCATCGATGGCCACGCGACGGACGACGCGAGGTTGGTCGCCATAATCCCTAACCGCATAATGCATCGTGGCGCGGTTGTCCCAGATAGCGACATCGCCTTGCTTCCAGTTCCAGCGCACAGTATTTTCCGGCGCGGTGATATGAGACTCGAATAAATCGAATAGCTTCTGGCCGTCATATTTCGGCAGGTCAACAAATCCTTTCACATAAAGACCAAGCACCAACGTTCGCTCGCCGGTTTCGGGGTGGACACGTACAACGGGATGCTCGGTCTCGAAACTCGCTCTACTAAGGGCCTCATCGTAAACCTTTTTTTCGGCTTCGGTGGGGCGGGCAAACACGGCGAAGTCGTACGCGTTGCTGTGAACCGCCCAGAGGTCGTCGGCAAGCCTTTGCAGCGGTGCCGGCAAGTCGAGATATGCTGCCGCGGTGTTTGACCACACTGTGTCGCCGCCGACTGCTGGGATCACAGCGCCTCGCAGCACCAAAATCTTGGGATAAGCATCTAGGTAGGCGAAATCGATGTGCCAAGCATCAGTCCGGAAGCCTCGCGCGCTATCAATGTCGAGGATCGACATCGTTCCCTTCGCAGGATCTAACGTCGGAGACAGCATAGGCTTCCCGAAACGAATAGCAAAGCGTTCGTGCTCGGCGTCGTCAAGATGACCCTGGTCACGAAAGAAGATGACTTTGTGTTCAAGCAGCAGGCCTTTGATCGCGGCGATGGTCTGGTCCGGCAAATCGCCCGACAGCTTGATATTCCTGATTTCAGCACCAATTCGCGCCGCGCATTTGACAACAGCAGTATGCGGAATGACACTATCGATCATCAAAGCCGTTTCACTCATGGTGGAATTCTCCAAGTTCGCGGTTCTTTCGCGGGCATTTAAGCTCGCTGGCGCCCAATCCCCAGCAAGCGGCGTGCCTATCGCGAAAACCGAGCGTCAAGCCGTTGATTTGCGGAAGGAACTCATGCTCGCGCCTCCGAAGCCCCTGACGTATTGTCGCCAATGCGACAAGCGCAGCTCGAGACGCTACGAGAGTGCTGGATTCTCCCCGTACGAGCGCAAGTGAGCGGCGATCTGCTTGGCTGTGTAACGCCGGCGGCGCAACGTTTCGACGGCGGCATATCGGACCGCTGGGGTTTGACTTGCCAATATGTGAGGCCGAGCAGAACGATCGTGCAAATCATCTACGCCTCCTCCGCGGAAGATCCCATAGCGTCATTGCTCAGATCCCTGAAAACTGGATCGTTCGAAAGTGAAGTCTTCCGGTAACATCCCTTGGCTGGGAGGAGCGGAAGACGATGAAGGCATCGAAATTCTCGGACGCGCAGAAGGCGTTCACTCTGAAGCAGGATCGGACGGGATTCCGGTCGCGGAGAGCTGTCGTCAGATCAGCCAGGCGACGTACTTCAACTGGAAGAAGAATACGACGGACTGCTGCCGACCGAGATGAAGCGGCTGAAGCAGCTTGAGGACGAGAACGGCAAGCTGAGGAAGCTGGTGGCCGATCTCTTCTTGGACAAGGAGATGCTGCAGGACGTGATCCGCCGAAATGTATGGTCCGCTTCGTCCGTGCAAGGCTTTTGGATCTCATAACGAGCACAGTCTGTATCCGGCCTCTCGCGAGTGCGCTGCTGTTGCAGCCAGGCTAAGATGAGATACGCGCGCGCTGTTCCTGGATAACTTGGTCGTGCTGGAGCACGCTTCGGCAGGAACGTTTACAGTGCGCCGATCAACTGTCTCGTCATAGTCTCCTCGAACCTCGCAGTCTGCCGGTCGAGAGCCTTAGGCAGTCGTCGGGTCACGAAGCTCGTAGGTTGCTCCCGACCGATTGAGGATCACCCACGCGACTCGTGCGACCTTAGCCGCCAACGCAACGGTGACCTTGTTGATATGCATGCGCTTCTCCAACCCGTCGATCCAGGCGCCATGCCGGTCGCGGCTTCGATCCAGGTGCAAGACGCATGATCGGGGGCCGTGTATCAGCAGACGCCGTAGATAGTGGTTGCCGCGTCGGCTGATGCCCAGAAGCATGGACTTCCCACCGGTGATGTGCTGGCGTGGAACGAGCCCCAGCCATGCGGCCATATCGCGGGCAGTGCGGAACTGCCGCCCATCTCCGGCGGATGCAAGGATTGCCGTAGCTACAAGTGGCCTTGGTCCCGCGTCATAATGGCCATCTGGCTACGTTATTGAAAGTCAAGGGTCTTTTGCTCCGAACTTGGTGATGACGGACGCCTTGAGTGCCTGACGCGCTCGATCAGACGCGAATCTTCGATATCCCGTCGTTTGATGACCCATGGTGCGCCTTTGCAATATTGCTCGGCAGGAATGATGCCGGCGGCAATCTGGCGAAGGACCGTCGCGGAGCTCAGATTGAGCATCCTGGCGGCTTCAGTCAACGTGACTTCGCCGCGCTCGGCCCATTCGCCATCCCTGTAGACCGCGATGCCGTGCGTGTTGTGGAAGCCCCGCACACACGACTGCGACCATCCATTCGATCGGCCTGTCCGCTTTCCTGCCCGGTTGAGTAGTCCGGCAATGGCCTTGTCGGGCATCAGGCGCGCGCAGGCGCGGATCAACTCCACCGTCTCCGGCTCGACCGACCACCGCGTTTGACCCCGCCGGTTCTTTCTCACCGTCAGGCGGGTATGATCGCCGCCCTGCCAATGCAACAACAAATGAATCCGGTCACCCTCGACGTGTGCCACGACCTCGCGCAACACGACCCGGATGATGCGCTTACGCGTGACGGCAGTGGCCGCCGGATGATGCCACGCGGCTTCCAGGTCGACCCCCATTTGCAATAGGCGGTGGCGCTCCTCGGCGCACAAAGCGGCCGGCCGCTTGTCGGACCAGGGCCTCCAGTTCTTCCTCGAGTGCGCGTACGGTCACGAGGGCGCCGTTCCACCGGCGCTCGAGTTCGGGAGCAACCAGACGATTCTCAGGGTCGACCGTGTCATACCTGCCGGCGCGCTTTGGTTGCCTCATATCGCGCCTGTTCGAGCGCTAACGCGATCTGGCGCAGTTTTTCGCCAGACTGATGCTCGCCTGCGCGATCGCCTGGATGGCCGCTTCAACGCCGAGCGGCTGCAGCAACCGTACGATCTCGGCTCCCACCGCCTCGTCGACCCGTAATGCGCCAAACGAGATCCAGGGATCACTGTCGGGATTGCTCCGGGTCGCGCTACACTTATAGCGGCCGACATCACCCTTGGCTCCATTATGGGCAACAAGCAGCCGGGCGGCCGCAATGACTGCAACGCAATAGCCCGGCGAGCAAAGCCTCTCCCTTGCGCACCGGCCCGCGCACCATCATGCCCTTGCCGTTGGCATTGTCAGTAATCAGCCGTTGGTTCCTTTCAAAGTCTGCCCAGGGCAAATAGCCTTCGTGATGATCAACGAGCAAGACTGCCCAATCTGAGCGAGCTTTGCGACGGCCGCGCACGATTCGCTTGCGGCCATTTTCGATTATCTTCCGACTTCCGGTTCGGCCAAAGGCATAAGCACCAGCATAAACAGGATTGGTGAGAAGGTTGCTCACCGTCGTGTAGACCGGAGGTTTCCACAGCACCTGCTGCTGTCCCGAGATCCTAGGGTTGATGTACGGCAGCGCTATCTGGTCACTGCGAAGCGATAAGAACACCTGACGGATGCTTTGCATTTCGGCAAAGCGAGTGAAGACCAACCCAATCGCCTCGCGCACGCGCAGGTCGGGATCCCTTTCGATTTTGTCACAGCCCACTTTCACATAGCCGACGGCGACCGTGAAGAAGAGCTCGCCCCGTCGTGCTTTCTGCTTCAAGGCTTCCATCGAACGGGCCCGCAGGAGCGACAGTTTGAGCTCGCTCATCGTCCCTTTCATGCCCAGCAATAACCGATCGTTTGGATGGCGGGGTTCGTAGATGCCATCCTCATCGACGATCGCCGCGCCAACCAGACCGCAAAATTCGATCAGCGTGTGCCAGTCGCATCCGTTGCGCGCCAGACGCGACACTTCGATTGCGAACACAGCATTCCTCCCGCTATGTGCCTGTGCTCGACCCGCGGTTCAGCTATCGGGCGGAGGATGTGGTCAGGGCACTGGAAAAGGTCTGTCCGAATATCGGCTATCCGAAGACGATCGTGTCGACCACGGCTCCGAGTTCGTCTCCCGCGACCTCGACCTATGGGCCTACGCGACAGGCGTGATGCTCGACTTCATCAGGCCGGCAAAGCCCACCGACAACGCTTAGATCGAAGCGTTTTCACGGCCGCTGAACGCCCGCTGGTTCCCGACCCTTGCCGAGTAATTACCCAACCCCTCGCCCTCTCGATGCGGCACAGTGCGTCGTCGCTCGTCGTCGATGTCCGGGAACTGCGGGGGAGCCTTATCGATCTTGCTGACGATGCTCGGGTAATTGGCATCGGGGCTGCGCCTGCCCTGTTCCAGTATCTTCAACGCGGAAGCGCCACTCGTAGTCGTACAAGAAGGTCATTGCCGAGCCCATCTTCTGGAAGGCTGTGGTGACGCACGTGCCCTTCATGCTGCGAGAGCCGCTCCCGGCGAAAAGTTCGAACCTCTGGGGCGAGTCGAACAGCTTTCCCGTCAGCTTTGAATAGAAGCCGTAGGCGTGGTCCCTGTCAAAGCCAAATGCCGTTACGATGGCTTCGGCCAGATCCGCTAGCGTGCTCGAACTCGACACCTCGATGTCCCAGGCACCCGAAAGCGTCGAGAACGCTCACAACCGAGCGGCCGCCCTTGACTCATTAGAGAACACTATCGGTCCTGGTCTACCACAGTGGCCGACTTCTCGCCGCCTGATCGGGAGGGACAGCCGGCAACTTCCAGTCCGGGGCAAGAGTTCATCGAGCGGGCTGACGATGTGGTCATTGATGCTAGATAGCACGTTGGCGAGACAGTCCTGCAGGTTGAGGTCGGAGAGTTTCGCCGTTCCAATGGTCATCTCATCAGCGATGGTCGCCCCCCCCGGCGCAAGGAGCGCGACGTGGCGGACCGGGAGGGGCGCAGGGGTGATCCTCAGCGTCCCGTTCAGCCGAGAAACGTCAGGACATAGCGACCACGATATTGCCGACGTGCCGCTTTTCCATGAACGCCTGCTGCGCGGCGGCAAGCTCGCTTAGTGGGTACTGAGCGGCGAGTATAGGCTTCAGCAGACCCTGCTCGATCAGGCTGACCAGCCGTGGCGCGGTGCCGGGAGGCACGATCGTCGCGCCTGTGAGTTGCAGGTCCTTGTAAATCAGCTGGCGCAGGTCAAAATCGACCACCGGCCCGGCGATCGCGCCCGACGTGGAATAGCGCCCGCCGTGACGCAGGGCCTCGATCAGATGTCCAAAAAGGTTGCCGCCAACGACATCGAGTGCGACATCGACACCGCCGCCGGTGGCCGCGCGAATTGCTTCGGCCAAATCGGGCGATGCGCGGTCGATCACAGTCTCTGCGCCGAGCTCCTCGAGCAGGGCAGCCTTCGAACGCGAGGCGACTGCGACAACGCGAGCACCGCGTAGCCGGCAAAGCTGTATCGCGGCCGATCCCACTCCGCCCGAGGCGCCTGCGATCACCACAGTCTCGCCCGGCCTCAGAGAAGCGCGCGAGATCAGGTTCTCGGCCGTGGTGTAGGCACAGGGAAAGGTCGCCAGCTCGGCATCGGCCAGCGGGCTCTCGATGCGGATCGCGTTGTCGGCGGGCACAGTAGTGAAGTCGGCAAATCCGCCGTCGCATTCAGAGCCGAAATAGGCCGCCTTTTTGGCGTCAAACCAGTCACCCGGGCCGAGCAGCCACGGGTCGACAATCACCCTTTCGCCGATCCGGCCGGTGTCAACGCCGTCGCCGACGGCCACGATCCGGCCCGCCACGTCGGCGCCCTGGATGCGCGGAAACTGCAGCGCCACGCTCCGCCAGCTGCGAGTGTCGGCCTCCGCGTCGGAGAACGCGGTGCTGCCGCTCGACGGCGTGATACCATCGCGCACGGCTTTGGAATACCAGCCGGTGCGGGTATTGATGTCGGTGTTGTTGAGGCCGCATGCTGCGACCTTGATCAACACTTCACCCGCGGCCGGCTCGGGGACGGGCCAATCTTCGCGGTATTCAAGTTTGTCGAGACCGCCATGACCCATCAGGAGCACGGCACGCATCGATGTCGGCTGAGTCACTATCTGCTCCTCGGGATCACGAATATATCGCAACTGCATCGCCCAGCGCTTCGAGATCGGGTTCAACGCCGAGACCTGGCCCATTCGGCGGAGTGGCGAAGCCGTCGACGTTCCTGGCACCCTGGCCCGCAACGGGGTCGACGGCGAGATGATGATGGCAAAGCCAGCTCGCGAGCCTGTTTTCGGCTGGCGTGGAGGACGCCAGGTGAATCGCAGCCGTATCGGCCAGTGCGGAGCCGCCGACGTCCTCGATATGCATCTGCCATCCTACGGACACGCCGAAATCGCGGATCTGCCTGGCCTTGGTCAGTCCCCCGCCCCGGTTCGGCTTCACCTTGACGCCTTCGCAGGCATCTAGCTTCCAGGCTTCCAGATGGTCCTCGAAAGTATGCAGGCATTCGTCGAGCATGATCGGCTGCCTCACCCTTCCCGCCACATGCGCGCACTGCGACAGGGTCTGGCAGGGCTGCTCGACCCAGCCCCGCAGGCCTACATTATTCAGGACTTGGATCGCGACGGCCGGCACCCAGGCACGGTTGACGTCATAGGTGACGGTCTCGTCGGGCTGCAGGGCAGCCTCGATCGCCTCTATCCTGGAAATGTCTCGCGCTGGGTCGCTGCCACCGACCTTTGCCGAATGCGTGCGATAGCCCTGCGCATAGGCCTCGCGGATAAGGGCGATCATCTCCTCATTCGAGCCGGTCGAGATCGACGAATTGACCGCGACCGGATCGGCTTCTTCGCCACCAAACAGGCGCCATAGCGGCATGCCGCTCGACCTGCCCAGAATGTCCCAGCAGGCCATGTCGATGGCCGATTTGACGTAGAGGTGGCCCGGCAGAGCGGTGTCCATAGTGCGGTTGATCGCGCCGAGCGCGCATGGGTCGCGCCCGAGCAGCGCCGGCGCCAGTGTCGCGATGCCAGCCCGGATGCCTGGTCCGTGCGCAGGCAGGTAGGTGTTGCCCCATGGGCAGCCTTCGCCCCAGCCGGACAGACCGGCACCCGTGTCGATGCGCACGAAGGTGCTATCGAGTTTCTCGAATTTCAGCCGGCCGCCGGACAGCCAGTAAGGTTTCGTCAGCGGAAGCTCGAGCTGCCACACGCAAATCCGGGTGATCTTCATAGCAGGTCGCGCTCCTCAAAAACCTTCCTGGCGACACGAAAGCATTCAAGCGCCTGTGGCGCGCCACAATGGATTCCGACAACGTGTATCGCGGCGCGAATTTCGTCGACAGACACGCTTTGTTGAGCGCGCCACGACAATGGATTTCCCGTTCGGCATCGTTCCGGGCGCCCCGATCCTGGCTGGGTCCATGAGCGAACACGTCTCGGGGCCTTCACCCGTCGTTTTCAAGACGCGACGAGGCATGGTTCTGGGGGTTCGGTGGGGGCGATGAAGCGGTTGATCCGTCTGCAGCGATTCTTCTCCACATATTCGGTCCCCGACTTTGCCTAGCGCCCGGCAAGACCTTCTCGAATGAGCGTGCTTCACACGGGACCCCTATGTTTGAAGTGCGATTGCGATGTTCTTGGTCTGCACGTAGTTCCACAAAGCCTCGCGGCCCTTTTCCCGCCCATAGCCGGACTTGTCATAGCCGCCGAAGGGCGTCTCAACGCCTCCGGCGAACCATTCATTGACGAAAATCTGTCCCGCGCGCAGCCGCGCCGCTATTTTCATCGCTCGGGTAACGTCAGCGGTAAAGACGCCACCTACGAGCCCGTAAGTGGTTCCGTTCGCAATGCGCACCGCCTCTTCCTCCTGGCTGAATCTTAGGATGGACAGGACCGGTCCGAAGACCTCCTCTCGGGCGATGCTCATCTCCGGCGTAACATGGTCAAATATGGTTGGCTCGAGAAAATAACCTGGCTGGTCAAGTTTGCGCCCACCAACCACGGCCCGGGCCCCCTGGCGCTCGGCCTCGCGGCACATTGCTTCGGCATGATCGCGCTGAGCAGCAGAGATCATCGCTCCCATATTCGCGCCAAAGTCCGGTCGTTCGATGCCCGGTCCCACCGAGATCGAGCGGGCCATTTCAACCACCCGGTCGACAACCTCATCGTGAACGTCGTCATGGACGATCAGTCTGGACATGGCCGAGCAAACTTGGCCAGCATTGAAGAAAATCCCCCAGCGCACTGACGACACGAGCGCGTCGACATTGGCGTCAGCCCAGACGATTGCGGCCGATTTGCCGCCAAGCTCCAGCACGCAGGGGACCACGTTTTGGGCTGCTGCCGACGCGATACTGATGCCGGTTGGTACGGAACCGGTGAAGACAATCTGGTTAACGCTTCGATTGCCGACCAGCGCCACTCCCGCTTCGCGGCCAAGCCCGCACAAAATGTTAACTGCGCCGCGCGGCAGGCCAGCGTATTCGGCCGCCTCAGCGATGTACGCGCTGGACAGCGGGTCGAGTTCTGGAGTTTTCACCACGCAGGCATTGCCGGTCGCCAAAGCCGGGGCCAACGAGCGCGCGGCCAACTCCACCGGATAGTTAAACGGAATCAGCTGGGCGGACACGCCATAGGGTTCGCAGGTTGTGAAGTCGCAATAACTCGCACCGAGCGGGATCGAGCGGCCCTCGAGCGTTTCAGCCTGGTTGCCATAATATTCGAAGTAACGTGCCGCACCCTGGATCTCGAGCCAAGCCTCCCATAGCGGCTTGCCCGCCTCATGACACAGCACTTCCGCGATGACATCGATATTGGCAAGAAGATAGTCACCCATCGCCCTGACCATTCGACCCCGCTCCACCGGACGCATTGCAGTCAGCACGCCAGTTTCGTGACACCGTTTAGCGGCGTCGAGTGCATGGTCGACGTCGGCAGCATCGGCAAGCGCCTGCTCAGCGACTTTTTCGCCAGTGGAGGGATCGTCGACCACAATCCTGCCGGCGCCACCGTCGGTCCAGGTGCCGTCAATATAGTTCTGCCAATAGGCCTTAATCTTGAGCATCAAGGGCCTCGCGCATCCACTGCTGGAGGACTTGTATCGAGTGCTCGGAATTGACGCCGCAGTCAGGATCGACGACGAGCGGGCCCGGCCGATAGCCGCGGCATTTCAGGCCGCGCTGGACGGAATCCACGATCTGAATGTCTTCCTCTACGGTGGTCGCCCGATCTTGGGCCGCCAACTTGCGTATCACCTCTGAGTCGGCTCCCTCAATCGTGTACCACCCGCGCCACACCACGACCTCGTCCACGCCCTTGGGGTGCCAGTGATATGTGTTCAGCACGTTACCGGGATAGACCTGGAAGGAGAACGTCGGCCACAAGAACCATGATGAATACTTCCCCGCGCAGGGATTGTCGGCGAGATCAATAGGGTAGCTCATGCGCTCAAGATTCTGGCATTCGGTTGTGTGCCTGAGGCAATAGCCCTGGGGCTGGATGTCGTAAGTCTCCGGCTTGATCACGCCGGTCGAAAAGGTCTCGTGATTGATTTGACAGTGATAACACTCGGAATAGTTCTCGACAGAGACTTTCCAGTTGCAGTGTTCGGAAATTTCGATCCATTCCAGTGGTTTCACCCGTTCGATATGAGGGACATATTCACTAAGTTCCACTCGAACTCTCGAGAACCATTCATCCATGGGTTTCGCATCTGGATCTAAATTTACGAAAACAAAGCCCAAGAAAACCTCGGTACGCACCGGCTCCAGACAAATATCATTGCGATCGAGACGCGGAACAGCCTTGATATTCGGACCGTTAAGCAGTCGTCCGCTGATCTCATATGACCAGGCATGATAGGGGCAAACGATGAGCTTTGAATTTCCCGTTCCGCGCAGCAACTCATGCGCCCGGTGCTGGCACACGTTGTAGAAGGTACGCACCTCACCGTCGCGATCGCGGATACAGAATAAGCTCTGGCCAGCGATTTCGGAGGTGAAGTAATCACCAGCCTTCTCCAGGAGGGAGACGTGCCCGGCGAATTGCCATGTTCGAGCCAGTAGTCGGTCCTGCTCCTTGATGAAGATTTCCGGTGCGGTGTAGTAGCGGGCATCCAGAGATCGTGCGGGCATGATCGGCGGTATGGCGCGGGGGTTCATCATTGAAGCTCTCTCCTGCAGGTACCAAGCTCATGGTGTCGACGACAAGATAGCTTGATATTGCTGACAATCTCGTGGCCGGCTTTGGCTGTCGTTTTCATGGATGAGACGTGTGGTGGCGCGATCATGACTTCTTCTCCGTTGTACTTGACTTGTGCATCATACGAAAAACCCAATAATGCGTCCTACTCCGCCAATTATCGTCCATCGTATAGGCACTCCGCGACATGCACGCCCTCTTCCTGCAAATGCCACACGTCATCTTGAAACGATGCCATCCCTGCATAGCTCTTGCGGGTCCATGCGACGATGAACCCGCCGCGCGCGTCCAAGGTCGACATCGCGCTGTCTTTTGCACTTCGCTTGCACTACGTTTGACGCAAGCATGAAGACCATTCGATGCAAACGTCACGCCACGACTAAGATTGTAAGCTTACTGTTCAACGATATAGGTTCCTGCTTTTTTCTACAACACGAGCTATGTAAAAGAAATATTTTCTCAAGTTAACTATTGATGACACGTGTTTAACATTGAAGCAATTAAACCTTAGTCATCCGTGACACCAGGGCACTATCGCCCGTGCCCACCTTTGACTGCAGCGATCATTTCACTGATGTCGGCCCGCCGGCCTGATGGGATCTGATCGGGATCGGCTGGGCAATCTTGGGGACGCGCATCAACCTGCTCTCGTCTTAGCGGCCTACCCGGGTTCACCGTCCCCGCGAGGGACGTCCTAACGGCAGGATCCGTTGTCGATGCCCGCCGTATTTCTACTTATGCTTATCCTCTTGTCTTCAAGATACGACTGCCGCAGCACGGCCTGTCGGGATAAAGCGCTCTGCGCTGCGCATCATCTGGTGCAGCCACCGCTAGCCTGCGCGCAAATGCAACCTTGGCCTTTCGCATCCCGGCCCGCTTCGCCACAGCAAGCGCACCAAGACTTCAAGGCCGAGCCCTCCACCGGTCGCGTCAGCAAGACGTTGGCCGCCTCGTAGAGCACCACAGGCACCCCATGTTCGCCGACCTTGAAGATCCGCCCCGTGACGTCGGTGTCAACAAACTGGTACTTTCTCGGCGTCCCGAATGGCGTCCACCATCCGGGAACAAGCGAATCCGCGACGGGTCGTCAAGCTGTGCGATGCCGCGCACATCTTTGCGATCCGTCTTCACCGGCATTGCCTTTGAACGCGTCGCGCACGTGGCGCGTCCGGAGAAGCTCCACTGCCAGGCCGGAGACGCCTGCAGCCTAGCAAATAGCCATTGCGATTGCGGTTAGAGCCTGGCTTCGGGATCGGCGGCATGTGGGTCGTTCGACCGCTTCTGGCCGTGGAAATCCGTTTCGGCGTTGCGCCTACCGCCCTGAGCCGGCGGCTCGTCAGAGCCGTCCTTCGGCCTGACGCTCTTCATCAGGAGCGTTCGGTTGGATAAAGACGGTCGCCGGGCAGGACAAGACCAGGTTCCGCGGCCGTGATCGTGTCGGATGGGTCTTCACCTTAGCGGCGGCGGACTACAATCTGGTGCGGCTGCCGAAGCTCATGGCGGCGCCGACATGACTGCCCGCTCAGGTTGCCAGCTGATCGGCCGCTGGCGCATCGTCGAGGCCGATCTTGGGATCGGGACCATCTCGACCTCGACGGGCCAGCCACGATCACCATCGGGACGGATAACAACGGCGAGATATCCTTCGGCCCTCTCCAGGCCGGCCTCGATGTCAGCTACAGCTCATCGATGGTCTTCTTCACCTGGGGCGGTGGCGATGAGATGGACGAAATCAGCGGCGACGGCCACGCCCAACTGCTCGACGACGGTTCGATTGAGATCACCTTATCCTATCACAACGGCGACGAGGCCTTTCTCAGAGCTACGCCCGGCAAGCGAGCCGCAGGCGCTTTATGAGGCCTTGCGGAAAGTCGATCTGCCGCTGGAACGCGTCGGGCTCGATGCCTGCTTTCTGGCGGGCTGGCTTTATGATGGTATTCGCGCCGAAGAATTGCCGGCCATTTGCATTGAGACCCCGGGCCAATGCAGCGATAAAGACGATGCCGAACAGGACGGATCGCAATGAGGCCCGCGCTTTGGCGCAGATCATGCGCACCGGCAGATACCGACAGGCGAAGAGTCAGCAGTATCGGCTCTGGCGGTCCCTCCTCGTCGCACGACGCACGGTCCTCAAAATGTGGAGGATCGAGAGCGTAGTCAGGTCGATTCAGCGGGAGGCTGGCATCAAGCTTGGCACGCCAAGCCGTGCAGCCTTGATCGCGTGCGCGAACTGGTTCGCGCAGATACGGTCGTCACGGCGCTTGTCGAGCCGCTTCTGGCGATCGTGGCCAAGATGCTGCGCGAGTTCGGGCCACTGACAAAGCAGCTCCTCAATCGCCCGCAAGGAGCAAGTCTGTCGCGACTGATGAGCGTTCCAGGTGTGGGGGCCATCACCGCGCTCGCCTCCGTGCCACGATCGATCAGACGGACCGCTTTCGCCGGTCGAGGGATCTGGGCGCGCATCTGGGCTTGACCCCGGCACGCTATCAATCTGGTGAGACGGACATTCAGGGCAAGGTCAGCCGATGCTGCGACGAACTCGCCCGCACCGCTCTGTCCGCTTCGGTAAGGAAGCCGGCCCGGCATTGGCATGAAATAGACAAACGGACAAACGAAGAGGAAACACCGTGGTTCGCCCGAAAGGGTGATCCGGATCGTTCCGGTGAGGACGATGGGCAAGGCGATCTCGTGGGCAGCTAGATCCTGGGGCAGACAATCCCAAGTCGCTCAACAGATTGAGACGCCTCGCTCTCCTGCCCCCATCATGCGGCGGCCCGGCGCCGACCGCGAAGAGAAGCGAGTGACTTGCGGGGCGACATGGTCCGGAAAAAAGAAGCAGGAGAAGCTTGACCTCACCAACCCGATCAAAGAAGCCTTCTAGATATCCCGCCGCGCCAACTAACATTATTAAGTGCCCACCTCATGCATGTAACAATAATTATAAATTTCTTTCATTTCACATAACACTGATTGCGATGTATATAATCGTTCCACGGTCATTTCCGCCTGACGGGTGACAACGGTCTATATAAATTCTGTATTTGAATTTCTACCATATCCATAACTAGGGAACCTTATCGAATTGTCTGAGAGAACTTATATGCCCACTGCAAAAACTGACGCAGGCGCCGGGGGCCCGGCTGTTTTCCGCAACGCCGGACGCATTGCATTCCTTGGTACCGGCAGAATGGGGCGACCCATGATCGCCAAGCTCCTGGAAGCCGGCTATCGAGTAGCCGTCTACGATATCGAGCCCGCAGCGGCGAAAGACGTGCTGGACAAGGGAGCCCGATGGCATGACGCGCCGCGCGAAGCGGCCCGCGATTGCGAGATCGTAATCACTTGCCTGCCGATGCCTCGCGACGTCCTTGACAACATGACGGGCGAGAAAGGCGCTTTAGCTGGAATGCCACCGGGCAGCGTGTGGATCGACGCATCCACCACCGACTACCACAACACGCTTGAGATCGCCCGTCGGGCGGCAGCAATTGGCGTGTATTCGCTCGAAGCGCCCGTAAGCAACCTGTCCCACATGGGGGTCGATTTTAGCAACGTTAGCTTTTTCGTCGGCGGGCCACAGGAGGCCTATGCGCCTAGCGAAGCCGTATTGCAAACCATCGGAGCCGTATCTTTTCATGTTGGAGACATCGGTCAAGGCCAATCTGTCAAACTGCTGACGAACCTGTTGTTTTACACGGCTGCCGTTGCGTGCGGGGACGCGCTCTGCAAAAGCGTGCTCGCCGGCGTTCCAGCGCAGCAGGCGTGGCGGAATTTTGCTAGCTCTGCGGCGAACTCAGTCGCGATCGAACAGTTCGCCCCGTTTCTCCTGGATGGCAGTTGCGACTGCTCCTGCACCCTGGAGATTGCCGTGAAGGACATGGACTTGACTGTTCAGTTGGCCGACGAACTGGGCGTGGGGCTGCCGATGGGGCGTGTCGTCGAAAAGCGGTATAGCGAAGCAGGACGGAAGTTCGACCGATACGACAACCATCTGCGAGTCGTTGAATTGGCGCAGGCGGCCTACGGCGTTCGACTACCGGTGCCGGGATATCGCGCGCCATCTAAGTACGGGGCCGACTCCGCGCATCCGCCAGATCAAGAATTTCTTATCGATTCCATTGGACGGGTCAAACCGAAGCGCAAGCATGTGTTTCCGCTTGAGGACGTCGCGCTCAGCGACGCTCAAATACTGTTGTTGGAGTCTTTGGCGGCAGAACTCACCCACGTGAATCGCTTGGTCCTTGATGAGGCGTTCAGCCTTGGACGCGGCATGGGCCTGAGCGAAGCCCTGATTCACGACGTGATCACCTGGAGTGTGGGCGCCTCCGCATGGTCGGACAGCCATCCTCGGCGAAACGACAACGAAGACCTTAAAGACTCAGTCGCGCCCATTGCGCCGACAACGACTGTACTTAATCTAAGCTGTATCTTTACGGAGGAAGTTTAATGAAAACCCTCGATCACCAGACGTCGCTGGACCAAGCCGCAAGAAAGCGCATCAAGGACTCTCATGCCCTCGACGGCGACGCTGGTCGCCTGGTCCACTTCTATCGCGGATGGGCCAGTTCCTATGAGCTTGATGTCGGCCGCGAGGAGTACTGCGGACCAATGATCGTGGCGGAACTCGCAGCTGCCGTGCAGACAGCCTACTTGGCCAAGCAACGGACGGCCATCACAGTCTTGGACGCGGGTTGCGGAACTGGCCTCGTCGGCGTGCAACTGGAGCGCCTGGGCTTCCGGTTGATCGACGGGATCGACCTCTCCGAAGATATGTCCGAACGGGCCCGGAAAACTAGCGTCTATCGCGAAGTCCGAGGCGATGTCGACCTCAACGGGCTGCTCTCCGGCCACGCCAATGCGACCTATGACATCACGGTCTGCTGCGGCGCGTTCACGCTCGGGCACGTTCGACCGGACGCACTGCGCGAACTCGCTCGTGTGACGCGCCCCAACGGATTCATCATCGCAAGCACCCGCAAGAGCTATGCGGAGGCTACATCCTTTGAAGATGAGGTGCGGCATCTGCAGGACGAGGGCGTGCTTGTGACGACGCAGCGTTTAAACGACGGAAGATACTTGGCGGAGGAGGGCGCGCATTACTGGGTTTTTCAGGTGACCGACAAAGCCAACGTAACAACGGAGGAGCAGCTATGATCACGCTACCGCAAATCTCACTGATGAAACTGGCAGCCGGTGTAACGCGAAAAGAAGAGTTCGAAAGGCTACGCCTGGCCTGCGAGGAGTACGGGTTCTTCTACCTTGAGCATGGGATACCGAAAGAACAGATCGCAGAGGCCATTCAAACTTCCCGGCGCTTCTTCGCGTTGCCACAATCGACAAAGGAACGTTACGGTCACTCCGCCCAAGATGTATACCCTGCTACCGCCCGTGGGTATAGTCCGCTCCACGGCGAGGTGCTACATCCCGAGGCTGGCCCCGATCCGAAGGAAATGTTCGACCTCGGAATCGAGAACGAAGGTGACCGGCGTCCGTTTGCTGGTTGCACATGCCTTCCGGATGATGCGTTGGCTCCTGGGTTCGCTCGAAGTCTGCTTGCTTTGCAGGCTACTGTCGTCAATGAGGTTGTTCCGAAGCTCGGAATTGCCCTGGCCGAGCTGCTCGGAATGGAAGAGGGCTGGTTTCAACGTTATTTCACCCCCCCAACAGTCCTGCAACGCGTGATTCGGTATCCATCCACCGGGGGCACGGCCGCCAAGCACACGGACAATGGCTTCTTCACGTTGCTGCTGCAGGAGGAACTACCCACGCGCTCCTTGCAGGTGTGGTTCCAGGGACGCTGGGTGCCGGTCCCGAGCCTACCCGACAGTCTCGTAGTCAATCTGGGCGACATGCTTCAGACCCTGAGCGACGGCCGCTTCATGAGCACGCCGCACCAGGTTGTGCACTGTGGTCCGACTGACCGGATTTCTCTACCATTTTTTATCTATCCTGACATCGACGCTCGCCTGACTTCGCGGCAGGGGCAGCAGGCCTTCGCCGTCGCGGAAATGATGCTGCGCAACTTCGAGTCAATCTGGCAAACTGGGGATGGTGCTGGACGCGCGCGAGAGTTGCGGTAGATCGTTAGGTTTGTCACGCATGAGCAATGGCGACGAGGCGCACCTTGACATGCTGCACCTCGGGCCTCGCCTCGTCGGCACGGCAGCCGGACTTCATGACCTTTTGGAACACCTCCACCTTCCAGCGCCGGGCGTACCAGCCGAGTTTCTCGACAGCCACGGAGAGATCTTCGACCGCCGGGTTGGTCACCAGCTTCCGTCGATCGGCTCGGGACCGGCCGGCGGGTTCTCTTCCAGGGCATGGATGTAGGTCTGAACCTGCGGACTGTAACGCTTCTGTGCGGGCACAAGCCCATTTTTTTATATGCGGCAGTCAGCGGTCGTCCTGCATAATCGCGAGGAAGCAGCAACCCTCCGAGGAGGAAGCGCTGCACCGCTCTGAAGATTGCAGGATCACTCCGGCCACTGATCAAGCGCTTTGTCGTTTGCTTTGCACCACGTGAAGAAGGTGTTGATACCAGTCGCCCTCCGACGAAGCGCACGGAGCAGCTGCAAATCGGACCAGCTGACCTGAGTGTCGGCCACCCATCTATGATAAAGTAACATCGCAGCAGATACTTTAAATACCGTTATGAACTCTTCGCAATCGAAAATCGCTGACGATGGTACCTTCAGCCGCACGGGTCTGAGGTTAGGTAGGGAATGAAACCGGATCCCTGTTTATGCTTGTACCCTCGGAGCACACAACGGAGAGCTACGTCTATGTTAAAAAGAGCGCTCATTCTCGTTGAAGGCCATAATGGTATTGGCCTCCTATATATAAAAGCAGCCCAGCGCCTTGGCCTTCATACAATCACCCTTTCATCTGATCCAACTCGGTACGACTATCTAGCGGCGGAAGGCGTTGAGGCAATCCGTGTCGATACAAACAGTCTCGATGGGTTGATCCGCGCAAGCGCGCTGCTGCGCGCAACGTATGACATTGCTGGCATTACTGGCTTTGCGGGCGAGGACGAGTCGATCTACGTGACAGTTGGAGAGCTCTGCCGACATTTCGACCTGCCGGGCCCGAACCCCGCATCGATTGAACGATGCTGCAATAAATTTACTCAACGTGAGCTCCTCGCGGATGCCGGCATTCCAATGCCTGATTATCGATTAGCAGTCGATGAGTCGGACGTTGAAAACGCCGCCGCGCAGATTGGTCTACCGGTAGTCCTTAAGCCGGCCCTAGGCAGCGGCAGCATTGGAGTCAGATTGTGCTGCAACGTCGATGAATTAGCCGAACATGCGAGCTATCTATTGAACGGGAGGCACACATGGCGGTCTTCGCCGCTAATATTGGTCGAAGAATTCGCGCAAGGGCCACACTATTGCGCTGACATAATGGGAAATGAAGTCATTGGGATCGAGGCCGCTGAATTCAGCCCCCCACCTCATTTCATCTTTCGCGAGTACACTCATCCAGCCCCGCTGAATGAGGAGGAGTATGCACTCATCGCCGATGTCTCGCTGAGCTGTTTGCAAGCTCTCGGCCTTGGCTGGGGGCCATCCTCCGTTGAATTCCGTTGGACGAAGCGTGGGCCAGTCGTGATCGAAGTCAATCCACGTATTGCCGGCGGGGCCAACCCTCAACTGCTTCATCTGGCTTACGGCATCGATCTTATCGCCGAGCACATCAAGCTTGTCATCGGTGAGGAATGGGATTTGCGCAAAAGGCATTCGCATGCTGCGGGCGTGCGGTTCCTGATTGCAGATCGGGATGGTACCCTAGATTGGATCAGCGGCGTCAGTCAGGCGGCCTCTTTGCCAGGTGTCGCCGAGGTGGAATTTTATAGTAAACTCAAAATGCCGATCGTCAGAAAAGGCGATTACCGAGACCGCATGGGACATATCGTCGCTACTTCAGCTGATTGTGCTCAGATTAGGTCGATACTTGACCATGCAGTTGACTTAGTTAGTTGGTCGATCACACCTTTTACAAACCCCGGCGAACAGGAACAATATGAAGGCCCTCCTGCCGCTGGCCGAAGCAACGGCACCTAACCCGCTTCTCTCACCGCGCCCCCAGGCTCGAGTCGCATCTTGACCGGCGCGGTGGTCGGCGCTGCTCTTTGCGGTTTTGAAAACGAGCGCAGCCAGCGCTGCGGGGAGCGGCGGTGCTGGCTTTGCAATTTTCCTCTGTCGGGAGGGTTGAGGTCCGGCGGCGTCACCGGGCCGCGGCGCAAATTGCGAGCCTGGTGGGCGATTCCGAGGCGGTGCAAGGAGCAGATCAGGACGTAGGCAAACGTGGCGAACCAGAGCCGCAGCTGATTGGCGCGCATCGTGTGAGCGCCGGTGCGGTCGGTGTAGAGGTCGAACTGGCACTCCTTGATCCGGTACTCCCTGCCGATCGCCGACACGACAAGCTAAACTTTGGAAGTTTCAAACGGCACTTATGGGGAGTATTGAGCCGGCATCCACACAGTCTGATCGGTTCTTGCAGCGCCATGACATCAGTCGCCTGCCCGGCATCGAGGCGCCAAGCCGCGCAAGAAGTTCAAGGCCTACCCGATCGGCTACTTCCATATCGACATCACCGAAGCTTGGACCGAGGAGGGCAAGCTCTGGATGTTCGTAGCCATCGAGCGTGTAAGCAAGTTCGCCTTCGCCGCATCGTCTTGACGGGCTTGCTCGATTCGACCCTTGCGGCCGCCATCGTGGATGCCTGCGTGTGCGGCGGTGAAGTCGTGGCGAGGCAGCCGGTCGATTTTCGCCGCGGCATCGATGGCCTCGTTGCCCTGTCGCCTCAGCTCTTGCAGCCGATCCCTATTGCGGTGACGTCTTTGTTTCCGCCCAAGCACGGCGACAGATTTGAACCTTCTGTTTTGGGACGGAAGCGGCATGGTTCTGGCCTCCAAATGGCTCGAATCCGGGCGCTTCACCTGGCCACCGATCCGCGACGGCTCGGTCGGGCTGACGCGCGAGGAGTTCGCCCTTCTGGTGGCCGGCCTCGACGGGACGAGGGTGGCAAAGAAACACGTCAAACGGCCGGTCAGAGCGGCGTGAAGTAACTGGATAGCTTGAAGATTCGGGGCTGCTTGGTAGCGTTGATCATGTCGCCCCGCCCTGATTTGGCCATCGGATCCTGCCGAGCTGCAGAGAATCGTTCTGGCAATTGAAGCCGAGAACGCGGAGCTGCCCGCCTGCCGATCTGTTTCGGTAGATGATCTTCGGGGCAAAACCGGAGAAGCTGGCCGTCCTCGATCCGACGCAGATCGCGCTCGATCTCGAGGTGCCGGTCGCGGCCAATCACGATGCCGCCGAAGACAAGGATCATCCGCGACGCGGTCGGCATCGCGCAACATCGGGCTGCCAACGTAGCGATGAAGACGATGCCCAACACGACCAACCGCAATGACGCCCGCGCGCTGGCGCAGATCATGCGCACTGGCTGGTGTCGGCAGGTGCATGTCAAAAGCAGGCAGTGCCGGCTGTGGCGTTCGCTGAACGTAGTGCGGGCTGATCCTGCGCGCGGCCGGCGTCAAGCTGGGCTGCCGTCGCGCAGCGCGTTTGCCGGCCGCCTGCGTGAGTTGACCGGCGCCGACGCCGAAATGATGGCGATGGTCGACCTGCTGAGACTCAGGCCGGAGAACGGCAGACAATCGGGGTTTTCGGACGCTTAGAAGGCGTTCCTTGTCAAGCGGGGTAAAGACTACGCCGGTGGCAGAAATTTGTGGCAGGGTAGAAGAACGTGATCCCGAACACCCCGTTCGAATTGACGGCAGGTCGGCCTATTCGCGCACTGCTTCCGCGACTTCAAGCAGCCGAATTGTAGTAATTCCGTTCAAAAGCTCAACCTTGATTTATGATTGACAGTTGGTTGAACAGAATCTGCGCTTTACAATTCAATAATTCCGAGTTTCAGCGCTTTTAGAGCCGCGGTTGTTCTGCTGGCCGCATCCATTTTTCGCTTCACGTTTTTTATGTGAAAGTTAACAGTATCTACAGATATTCCTAGAATCATACCTATTTCCCACGACGATTTCCCTTTCGCCGTCCAAAGGATGCACTCTTTCTCTCTTGGGGAAAGATTAGGGGTCTGCTCGATGCCGCTTGATTGAGCGAATTTACCAACTCTCAGATGGAAATGTAACGCCGCGAGCTGCAAGTAGGTGATTGCTCTATTTTGGAATTCACCGTCCCAGGCTTGTGCAAAGTTCATGATTGCAAAGCGGCCGTCGGGCCCGTGCAATGGAACGCTAATGCCTGATCTTAAGCCGAACGTCGCCGCCTCGTCGAAAACGCGCCGTTCGTCTTCAGTCGTGCTTTCGTCGTTGTACACATCGCTCCACCGAAAGACTTCTGCTCGCCTCCGACTCCTCTTGATGGTGGGGTCTATCCTGTCATAACCCATTTCGAAATATCGCTCCTGCCATTCAGGAGGATAATTCAGCATGACCGCCGGATCGCCTCGGGCCGGCCTTAGGCCTTTTTGGTCCGGTGCAATAGAGCCATACGCAATCCACGGACAATCAAAATTCAGGGCAAAATCAGATAACAGGTCGAACAAATGCTCGGATTTTGCAACGCGATCGGTTTGGTCGAGAAATCGGCCAAACTCGAGCGCAAACGCCTCCCTGGCAGCCTCAGGAAAATGCATCGCCGGGACCAAAGAAAACTGGCTGGACACTCTAGCTGAGAGCCCTCGAAGTGGCGGGCGTTCCATGGTCTCTGCTCCGTAGCCATTTTGCGCTGGATTTGTCACTGGCGCACCAAAGCTGCCGGCAGTAGAGCTCGGGGCTTCGCGCGCCGTCCTAAGCAGGCCAGCATCGTCAAAGTTCTAACATCTCAATGCAATCGGCATAGTTATTTTAATTTGAAGTTATTTAATGCTAGCGTCATTCGCGCGCAACATAGCTAAAACAATGTCGACATCGTATTTTTTTATATACACGATAATGGGTATCAATATTTTTGAGCGTTTTACAAACCGCATCATTTAGTCGCCGCGCAGACATTCTACCGAGAAAGTAGTCGAAATCCGCGACCTCAGATCGGCGTGTCACATCGGCGGCGCGAAGACTTTTCTTGCACCTGCGCGGCCCGTGCGGTGGTGCACTAGTTGGGTCCAGCTCGAATAATTGCGATGCTATCTGAGACCGGTAGCACCTGGAGCGCCAAGAGCTTTATGACAATGTCGGTTCGGATCAGCCCGAGGCCGTGACTGAAAGGCCCCCATTGCGGCGGATGTGACACCTTCACTGTAAGCGCGAATTTCCCCGCACCTTTTGCTGTTGAGTGCTCTGATGCATGAGGTGTCCACCAAAATAGGTGGACACCTTGTGATGGAAGAAGATGAGCAGAAA
>NZ_JAMYVL010000040.1:0-25260 GCF_040323955.1 Mesorhizobium sp. M0018
TTAACGTGGCAGTCGCTGAAAAGCTTTCGGCGCTGCGCACGGAAAGTTACTTTCAGGAACGCGCCGCCCGTGCCGACCTTCCCAAGGCGCTGCATATCCTGAAACGGGCCGGCAAAGGGAAGGCGCCGATCAAGGGCGACGAATTGCCAGAGTAATGTACCCCGAGGGGTAGAGCGGTACCGCTCGTACCGGAGTTTGCCTGCGTCCAAAGCGGCCGCCGGGCCGAAGACTGCCGGTCAAGGCTGGCGCAGCACGCGCCACAGCGATGCGGCTCTGGCCTTGACGGGCTGACTTCGGTCCGGCGTTCTCTCGACAAGCAGGCAGTTCCCTCGTCGAACATGATTTCCTTATCGGGAAAAGCCTGGACGAACTCTCTCCGACGCTGCTTCCACTTCGGCAACGGGCGAACCCGCTTGAAGATAGGCGAATACCCGAAACCAGAACCGGTACTCCCGTATCCGCCCATTGCAATACGCCGACACGGCGCACCAGGCGATTGCGGTTGCGGCTGTCTTTCCCCACAGGGCTGTCGCTGCCTCTGCAGCTTCAGGCACGGTCCGTTTCTGCACGGCGGCATCGCGGTTGAAGGCATCCAACAGATTGGGATCGCTCACCGCCCGATGGTGAGACGTGCCCGCCACAAGATACGGTCGTCATCAGCTGCGAACATCCTTCGGCCGAGCAACGGCAGGCAATGACGGTGCGCCGGCTGAAACGAATTTACTATGTCCGCAGCGTCGAATATTACGCCGCCCCGCGCCGTAGCGACCGAGCACTGAAAAAAGCTACACGATAGCGTAATGGTGGATACGCGATTGGAGCTACACATATGACCTTGAACATCCGAAACGACGAGGCTGACAAATTGGCGCGGGAGCTTGCCCGCCTCGACCGCACCAATATCACCGAAGCGGTGATATCCGCTCTCCGTGAGACAATCCGAAACCGGATGCAAAAGGAGCGGCCGCGCGAGACCGCACAGAAGATTCTGGCAAAACATGGCCTGTCTTTCCAACCTGATCGAAAGCCGGTCCCACAAGAAGCCTATCACGACCTGGATCACGATCTGCAGGGCGACGAATAATGTTCGTGGATGCCTGTGCCATCGTGTCGATGATGGCTGGCGAGGACACGGCCGATAGCTATGAAGCCGCCTTCTGGAAGCGCCCTCCCCCTTCACATCGACGCTCGCCGCGTGGGAGGCGATTATTGTTCTATCCCGGCCGGACCAGCTGAATTGCCCGTACAGCGCCGCCGAGGCGGTCGTGGTCAAATGGCTGGAAGCAGAAGAATCGCGCTTCGCGAGCCAGGATCGCCGCTGCGAGTACTGTCCTATGCCGTCGCGGTTGCCGAAAAACACGGAATTGGCAACGCTACCTCAGCAATTTCGATTGCTTTCACTACGCCTATGCCATGACAATGCGCGCGCCGCTGCTGACGCTCGACGGGCTCTTGCGCGAAACCGAAGTGAAGATCCTGCCACAAAGCACAACGGCCCTTTCCGCGGAAAAAAAGCCATAGCCGGAACGCGCCCCCAGAGCGCGCTGTGTGTATTGGCGATCTGCTGCCGCCGGGCGTGCTCAACATCGTCAACGGCTTTGGTCTCGAGGCGGGCAAGCCACTCGCGTCGTCGCCGCGCATTGCCAAGATCGCCTTTACCGGCGAGACCACGACGGGCCGGCTGATCATGCAATATGCCAGCCAGAACCTTATCCCCGTAACACTGGAATTGGGCGGCAAATCGCCAAACATCTTCTTCAAGGATGTTGTCGCCGAGGACGACGATTTCTTCGACAAGGCGATCGAAGGCTTCGTCATGTTTGCGCTAAACCAGGGCGAGGTCTGTACCTGCCCGAGCCGCGCGCTCATCCATGAATCGATCTACGATACGTTCATGGAACGCGCGCTGAAGCGCGTCGAGGCGATCGTACAGGGCGATCCGCTCGATCCGGCGACGATGATTGGCGCTCAGGCCTCGTCCGAGCAGTTGAGAAGATGACTGGAAACCGGATTAGACTATGCATGCAAAAAAGTTACGGCGACGCCGGAAGCCCCTGAACTGATCGCGGAAATTGTTGCCGAGCACGGACCAGTGCTGTTCCACCAATCCGGCGGCTGCTGCGACGGGTCTTCGCCGATGTGCTATCCGCGTGCTGGCTTCATCGTCGGCGATCAGGATGTGTTGCTCGGCCACATCGGCGACGCGCCCTTCTATATCGGGGCTTCGCAATTCGAGGTCTGGAAGCACACCGACCTCATCATCGACGTAGTGCCTGGCCGCGGCGGCATGTTCTGCCTCGATAACGGACGGGAGAAGCGATTCCTGACACGGTCGAAGATCTGCGCTGTTCAGATCGGGACGTAGCCTTCCCATCCGACTGCAGCCGATGCTCAGACCGCTACCGAACGCCCGCCTTGCCGGTTTCGAAATATTTGTCGAACTTTGTCGCGATGCTCCTGACAAAGGGCCGGCTTTCCGCAGGCACGACGAAGCGGTCACCATCAAGTTCAAGCAACCGCGCAGGATCTTGGAGGGCCGTGGAACTCGCTCGGACGAGAAGTCTTTGGCCGGCTGCGCACCGATATTCTTCCTTGGCGCATCGAGGGCGATGTCCTAGAGGTTGTCGGCAATACACCGGTTTTCGGCGGCGAAAAGGCGATCACTTACGCCGATGCCGCTCTGGTCCTTCGCGCTTTGTGCGTGAAGCGGCTCCGGAGCGGCGACGTCGGCAACTAACACGTGACGCTGCGTAGGTTCCCGTCAAAGCCGGAGGAGCCGGGCACAAGGGCAGCTCGGCTCCGTATCATCCACCCAGTATGCGTCACGATTTGCCCTGATCGCCTCTATTTGCCGCGCCCGACAAAGCGCTTCAGTCGACCTCACCTCGTCCACTTCGGCAAGACGTGGCGAGCGTCTGCGCGGCCGGCGAATTCATCCAACCCGACCCGCTTGCTGACACTGAAGAAGCAGGGCCAGGTGCCGAAGCGCATGATCCCCGACAAGCCTCGGCTCCTATGGAGCAGCGCGACCCTCCGGCTGCCCGCAACGATCTGGAGCGAGGCCAGCGCGAGCCCGCTGCCGAAAACCACGCCGAACGGCCCCGGGATCGGCGTCAGCGCCGGAATGGCCAGAAATAGGATTGTGAAGCCGATGCCGGTTTGGCGAAACGGGCCTCTCGCCAGGGCGGTTGGAACTCGAAATCACTGAAGGGGTTCTGATCCGCGACCGACTACTGCGTTGTTCTTCGTCGGCTAAAGTCGTTTGGTGTCAAGATTGCCATGGATGATTTTGGGACGGGGTATGCTTCACTCGCGTCTGGCGCAGAAGTCTGCGGCGCAGGCGAGCGTGCGGGCGTGCAATCAATCGTTCGTCAGATATTTCATCCGCTACTTGGAGACGCGGCGCTCAGCGATGGCGTGGCGTCCGCATCGCTGATATTGTCTCGCCAGACTGTAGGACGGCAGCATACGATGAATAGCGACCCCGAGAATCCCGAGTCCGTTGAACAACTACTCGACGTACCGGACCTCGCCAATGCTTTGGAAAACGAACAGTTCAGAAAATTTCTCGATCAAGTGCCGATTGCGATCGCAGTGTCGGACTTGCGAGGCGACGAACGTGTGGTCTACGCCAATCCCGAATTCGAGAAGCTGTCGGGTGTAAAGGCGGAAGAGCTTGCTCGGGAGGATTGGGCGGTCCTTTCCGCCAGCGGTCTCAATGAGCCGGCGGACCAGTCGCTGACCGAGGCGCTCGCGGACGAGACAGATTTCGTCGGGACGTTTCGGCTTCACCGCGGCGAGGATGAGCCCGCTATCGTGGACGTCTATTCGAATCTCATTCAGGAAGACAATGGCAAAGTCTGTTTTCGCCTCGTTGCCCTTGTCGACGTTTCGGCCCACAGCGAGACTGACACCCGCCAGACCGAGGAGCGTATCCGTGAAAAAGACGTTCAGCTGCGCGAACTACAGCACAGGGTAAAGAACAATTTGCAAATGATTACCGCCCTGATCCGAATGGAAGCTCGAAATGCGGTAGAGCCTGACCAAAAGCGTTTCGACCGCCTGGCAGGCCGCGTCAATGCCCTCGCGATGCTCTACCAAGCACTTTCCGGCGGCGAACCAAAGGACGAGGTCGATCTCGGCGTCTATCTCGGTCAGATCGCCTCGGCAGTCATGACGTCGCATGCTACCGAAGGTATCCGGCTTGATATGAGCGTGGACTCGTACCCGGTTTCGATCAATGTCGCCATGCCGGCGGGACTGGTTGTGAATGAACTGCTGACCAATGCACTGAAGCATGCTTTTCAAGGACGCGAAGGCGGCACGATCACTCTGCACAGCACCGTTGAAGGTGACGGGTGTCGTGTGGTCGTTGCCGATGACGGCATCGGCCTGCCAGCAGGCGAGACATGGCCCAGGCATGGCAAGCTCGGTGCGCTAATCGCGCGCTCGCTTATCGAAAACGCCAATGCGCAATTCCATGTGAGCTCCAGCCCGAATGAGGGCACGAAGGTAACTATCCTGTTCAGGCGGTCCGCCGCCGCCGCTCCGTAGATCGGACCTTGTCCAGACGAACCGCGCTGGTGGCTGGAGAGCGAATTCCAAGACTCTTGCCCGCAGATTTCGACGCGCCTTCTTCGATCGCTGACGGCCGCTAACGTCAGGGGAGCGGGTCCTTCAGCTTGCGGTTTTTGCCTTCGCGGTGAGAGCCGTTCCGCGGCAGCCCTGTTGGATCAGACAGCTTGTGGAGGAGCTTTCGCGTCATTTATTCAGACCCAGCGCGCCCGTCGACAAGGTCAGTTTCGAGCGCCTGCTGAGTGGTTCGAACGTTCTCAACTATCAGCTTTATTCGGACTCAGCCCGTAGTGTCGTCTGGGGCTCTTACTTCTGGGGTTCCCGGCTGGTGCGCCGGCATTTGAGTTGACGTTGAACGCATTTGGAACCGGCGGAGGGGCCGCAACCATATACGGCGCAGTCCTTGGCAGCCAACCAACGGCGCCCCTGGAAGCTATCTCTCGGCTTTCTCCGGTAGCAATGTCGAATTTCGCTACCGGTATACTTCTTCCAGTTCGTGCAGCACGGGAACGGGGGCGATCTCGCGGCCAAGCTTTAGCGTAACGGCTATCGTACCGGCCAACTGCCTGGTCGCCATGCAGAACATCGATTTTGGATCTGTGGGAACGCTAGGCGCAAATGTCGACGCGACGGGGCAGGTGTCGGTCACGTGCACGCCGGCTACCGCCTGTACTGTCTCCTTGAATGGAGGCACCACCGGCTCCACGCCAACAGCGCGCAAAATGTCGAAAGGCGCGGAAACAGTCACCTATGGCCTATTTAAGGATGTCGCGCGGTTGCAGCCATGGGGTGATGCATCGACCCCGGGAAGCACGGTGCCGGGGACCGGAGACGGTGCGACCCAAACCTGACCGTCTATGGACGGGTGCCGCCGCAGGCGACACACTGTGGTGGTGACGTCACTTACTGAACATGCCCGGTACCATGTCTTGCGAAATGACCCAAGACGACCCTGTCGGCGCCTCAACGTGCCGAATCTATGGACGGGTGTGCGTGGTGGATAGCCCCGCAGCGCTGCGATCCTGACCAAGAGAAGCCCGCCACCTAGCTGGTGACGGGCCGGCCGCGAGGCCAGGAGAGTGTTGTCAAAGCCTCACGGCCGATTCGACGCTCCCGTTAACGGCGCACTCTCCTCAGCGGCGCGCGATCAGCATGCAAAGCTGACGCAGATCGCTGTCATACGTGCCTTCGCTGCTGAGCACGTCGGCGCAGCGCTTCTTCATGCGAATCAGCTGGCTGCTGGACAGCTGAGCAACAACGCTCGGCGGGGTGCCGGGCGTCCCTGGCGTTCCAGGTGTCCCCGGCGTTCCGGGAGTCCCAGGGGTGCCGGGAACGGCACCGCCACCAACGCCAACGCCGACACCACCTGTGCCACCAACGTTGGCGCCGACCCCCGCTGTAACGCCGCCCGCGCCACCTACATTTGCGCCTGCGCCGGCAGTGACACCACTCCTGCCGCCTATATTAGCGCCTGCCCCAGCGGTCACGCCGTTCGTGCCACCTATGTTGGCGCCAGCACCGGCAGTGACACCACTCCTGCCGCCAATATTAGCGCCGGCACCGGCGGTAATGCCCCTGCTGCCGCCTATGTTAGCACCAGCGCCGGCATTCACTCCGCCGCGCCCACCGATCGAGGCGCCGGCTCCCGCTCTGATGCCGCCACTACCGCCGATCGAAGCGCCGAGACCAGCGTTGATGCCGCCTGGGCCGCCAATTGATGCGCCGGCACCGACGTTAATTCCCGCCGCACTGGAAGGAAATGATAGAGATAAAACAAGTGCACCACCGGCTAAAGCTGTGGCGAAACTCTTGACGAAATTTGCCATGACACTCTCCTTTGATACTTGCCTCATAGTAGCAGTTTCAATGCCCGCTGCTTCAGCGATAACGAGCTCAGAGAGTTAGTGGATTGCTAACCCGGAACTATCTTTGAGATTGTCACTTACGATTAGAAAAATATTCTGAAACAATTTGAAATGAATGGAGCGAGTACATTCTCGGCCCAGGCTCTTTCGTATTCGGCGATGAAGTTCACATGAGGGGTGTCACGCGCAGAGGCGCAAGTGTCGAGAACGGCGGGCACAATCGACCTCCTTACGAAGAGGATAACAGTGCCACGCGGCTTCCTACTCCAGAACGAGCACGCCCTCCTCCTTGGCGGCCTCCTGCAGGACTGCACCGCCAGCGTCCACTTCGGTCCCCTCTTGGTCCACTTCATGAGTTCCTCGGCGGCACCCTCGACATGGCTAACCCCGTACCGGATGCCAGGTCCGTCGGTCCTGACGTACACCGGAGGGGAGAACCAATGGGTTGCCATGGGGGGAACTTAGAGCGGCACAGGCCTGCCGACCAACGCAGGTTATAGGGAACGATGTAGGCCCTCGCGGGTTTAGAACTCGCAGCGCTCGGTTCTTCTCTTGGATGTGCAGCCGCTGTTGGGGCCCGTCGCCTTTCTCATGGGCGACGGGCCTCTTGGTTAGAACAGTCCGCTGGTTGCCATTGGGGGGAGTAACGCCCCCTCCTCTTTTGCAGCAGCCGGGAATGCCTTACCAGCCACTTGAGGTGACACCTTATCGGCCAGCGCGGCCGTGCAGATACGTACCGCAACGTTCCACCGATGTCCCCGGTTAGTCCACTTCATGAGTTCCTCGGCCGCACCCTCGACGCGGCTGATCGCGAGTGGCAAACGCGCACTGCGAGGTCCCAGCAAGGGCCACGCTTGGTCCACTTCATCAGCTCCTCGCCGGCTGTCTCGGCGTTGTTGACGTTGCGGATTTCCCCTGGACGCCCGGTCTTGACGGGGACCGGAGGGTTGAACCAGTGGCGAGCCATGAGAACTCCTATTCAGGAAAGATCATGCCCTCCTCCTTGGCAGCTTCCTCGAACGCGTCACGGGCCTGCTGTGGAGACACCTTGCCGCTGATGGCATCCATACAGGCGCGCTCCGCCTTTTGCCACTTACCACGCTTGGTCCACAAGACGAGTTCCTCGGCCGCAGCCTGAACGTGGTGGACCCCGTAGCGGAAGCCGTCATGCTCCGTCTTGACGTACACCGGAGGTGAGAACCAAAGGATTGCCATAGGCGGAACCTAGGGACGGACTTGTTATGCGGCCAGCTTCCGGTCGGGAGTATTGGTTCTGACGTGGGGGCAACCAGGGAGAGCCATGCGGCTATTCCCGAAGATCGAACGCGACGAACAGGCCAAAGGCTGGTGCAACATCAACAATAAGAGCGACCAGCTCGCAGTCACTTACCACCAGATGTGGCCCGTCGCGGCGCACCGCCGCAATAGTGTCATTGACGGAGACGATTTGGCCCCGACGGGCTTGTAAGATCAGCTCTTCAACAAGCTCGTGGGCAGTCATTTTGCTGGGTCGGCAGTTCGTCCAAATGTTCATACCAGGCCTCCCACCTCAGCGAGAAACCCAAGCCGCTATTCTGTAGGTCCCACAAAAAAATCAATGTTCCGATCGTACGAAGTAAAGGGGCGGAACGTTTGGCAGAATTTCTGAGCGGGGATCGGATAACTGGCTCGCGCGAAGAGCCCCCGACCTGCTAATCAGGGAAAGAGCCTGCCCTCCTCCTTTGCTGCCTCCTCGAACGCGTCACCGGGCCTGCTGTGGGGACACCTTGCCTCTTATGGCATCCACACAGGCGCGCTCCCGCGCTCGGTCCTCGTTTTGCTGGTTTATTTGGCCTGATGAATGCTCGAAACCGCCAGCTTGCCGGCCTTGATCGAGTAGGTAACAACGACCTTTTCACCGACCTTGAGCGTCTCGGCCTCGATCCCTTCCGGCAAGATGAACGTCTTGCCGTCGGACAGCGTGATCGAGTCGCCACTCTTGTCGACGCTTGCGATCGTGCCGGTGGTTGCCTTGGCGAAGGCACCGGTCGAGGATGCAAGGGCCAGTACCATTGCGGTTGCGATAACTGATTTTTTCATGTTCGTTTTTCCCGTTTGGTTTCGTTGCGATGCCGAAAGGGCCCGTTAGGCCCTGAGCGGCAACGGTGACGATCCGGAGCGGTAGGGCTTGCCGGATCATTTCTCTCATTCGAGAGAAGATGGATCGAACTTAGGCGGCGGAGTTTGCGACAGGATGGCCGCTACTTTACAAATAGGTAAGCCCGCCGCTGCGCACCCCTGAGGTCAAGCCCGAGGGCAGCCCTTTGCGCGACATCCCTCTATCTCTTTGTTTTGACGCAATTCCGGACGGAAAACCGTTTCACACTTTTCCTGGAATTGCCCTAGAAATCGCGCAGGTGCTCGGCGTCTCGTCCGGACGAAGGCCTGGCCGACAGGACGGCGGCGACGACCGAAGCGGCGACAAGGCCGAGCACGACCCCAAGATAACCCCAGGGGATCGACAGCGCCTCGGGCGGAGGGTCGAACACGCCAGTCAACAGCTTCACCAGCATCCACGCCGTCAGGAACCCCGACAGCAGACCGAATGCGAAACCACCGACGAGGATGAGGAGGCCTTCGCCCCACAGGAAGGCCGCCAATTGCCGGGGCTTGGCGCCGATGGCGCTCAGTATGGCGAGGTTCCTGCGGCGCTCGATGAACCCCAATGCCAGCATCAGGCCGGCGGCGGCAGCCGCCATGACAACAGAAAACCCCAGTTCGATCGTGGTCAGCCCGCCGAGGTCGACCGCCGTCAGGCTCGAGCCGATGAGATGAGCGGCTTGTGCGATGTCGGCAACCTTCAGCGACGGATCGAAGGAAAGCACCGAAACGGCCTGTCGTGCCAGCGCTGACGGATCGGCCTTTGCCCGCATCAGGACGTATTCGGATGCATCCGACCCGGTCATGCGGCCCACGTAGGCGGCGTTGGCGACGAGGAAGGAGTCCTTCGGCGCGGTCGGAAACTCACGCACAACACCAATGAACCTGAAGGCGATGGGATGGTACTGGCGATCCTTTGCATCCATGAGCCGAAGATTGATCGTATCGCCTTGCTGGAGCTGGAAGTCTTGCACGTTCTCTTCCGACACCAGAACACCGTTGGGAGTCAGGGTGAGCTGGTCGAGCATGCTGGCCGCGCTGGCGCCGCTGAAATAGGCATCGGAAAGGCTCGTTGCGCGTTCGATGCGCATGGGGTCGATGCCATAGAGATCCTGCAGGTCGGCGCCGACATAGGCGAAACGGTGCTGCATGGGCTCTGCCGCTGCCGCCTCGGGCAGTGCGGCCAGCGCTGCCAGATGTGTCCCGGCCGGCCTGCCCGATGTGCCGAAGACGGTGACGTCGGAACCATTGGTCAATTCCGCGTCGATGCGCGCCTGTGCGTTGTAGGTGGTGTTGAAGATCGCGGTCGACGTGGCGAAGGAGATCGCCAGCGCGGTCATGGCGATGCCGACGGTCAGGCGTCCCGATTGCCGAGACAGCGCCGCCGATACGACGTTCGCGAGAGGCCCGGCGACTGGCGCGATGATCGCCCGAAGGCCCGCGCCGTTGCGCGCGATGATAGTGCCCGACAGCCGCACGGTCAGCAGCGCCATGCCCAGCCAGAACAGCGCCGGTGCGATGAACGCTTTGTAGTCCACCGAGGTTGCGGCGACGCCTTCGGGTGCCAGCACGATCTGGTATCCGGTGCTCGCCGACTGCCAGAAGAAGAGCCCGGCTGCCGCGAGCAAAAGCATGTCCAGCCATAGGCGCTGCCAGACCGGCGTCCCCGAGCGGCTGACGGCACGCCGCGCGGCACTGACAGTCGCCCAGCGCGCGTCACGCCAGGCAAGAAACAGAAAGGCGACGAAACCGACGAGCAGCCCGAACAAGGCGACAAGAAGCAGTGTCGGACCGCTCGTGCTCGCCGTTACATGCTGGCCCGAAGCGATGCGGCCGAAGAGCAACGCCGCGGCTATGCCAAGCGCGGTTCCGCCGACAGCGGCGATCGCGGCCTCGGCTGCCGACAGGGACAGGATTGTCCTTGTCGTGGCGCCGCGGACGCGCAGCAGCGCCTGCTCCATCCGCCGGCGCGCCGCACCGGACGATGTGACCGCAAAGGTGAGCGCAATGGCCAGCGCAATGCCGGGCAGCCCGAGAAACAGGAACAGCACGGAGGCGTAAAGTGCGTCCTCGCGGACTGCTCCGAGGCGGGAGCCGAGATTGTCGGCGACCAGAGCCTGACCCACGGTCCGCGCCTCGAGGTTGCGCTTTGCACTGGTGACGAATGTATAGGCCGTGACAGGATCGGTGGGCAGCGCCTCATGGGCGAGCCGAACATGCCATTGCAGCCTGGTGGTGTCGGGGCGCATTTTCTGCTGCGGGTCGAACAATTGCTGCCAGTCCTGCCGTGACAGCACAAGCACATTGTCAGGCGGCGCCTGCGGAGCAGCCTGGGGCGGCAGGCCTACCGCCTGGAACAGCGAATCGGCGTCGGGAAGGTCGATCACGCCGGCAACTTTCACTTCTGCCGGGGGCAGCCCGATTCGCTTGATCGACACCGTGTCGCCGGGGCCGACATGTAGGTTGGCCGCCGTCTGCTGGGCAATGAGAACACCGTCGGTCTTGCCGGAAAGCGGCCGGACTTCGGCCGGAAAGGCCCGGGAATAGCCGCTATCGAAGGCGATGACCTGTCCCGGTCCGGTGGTCTGCGTGGTGCCGCCGGTCTGGGCCTCGAAACCGGCGACATCCGCATAGCGGACCTGGTAAACGGCCTTGACCGGCGTGGCTTCGCTCACCGCCTTACCGATCAAGTCCGGATCGGCACCGGAAATCACCTGGACCTGCCAGTCGATCGGCACGGCCGATATGGCGCGAGCCGTCATAGAGGAGCTGGCGCTGGCGAGAAAAAGCGCCATCGCCGCGAGAAGCGCTACGCTGAGCGCGACGCCCGCCATCGAGCCGGCGATACGAACGAAACGACGGGCGAGTATGCCCCGAAGCCAAAGCAAAAGCATCATGCTGTGACGTTCCACGGCCGACCGGTGACCAGCCGGCCGTGATCCATTGTCCAGCGCGTTGCCATGCGAGCCGCGACCGCTTCGTCATGCGTCGCCACGACCAGCGCCACGCCGGTGTCCTCCAGCCGGTCCAGCACGGCGTCGAAGAAGAATTGCGCCGTCCGGCTGTCGAGCTGCCCGGTTGGCTCGTCGGCAAGAACGAGTTTCGGTCCTGTGGCCAGCGCCCGGGCCATGGCAATGCGCTGCGACTGTCCGCCGGACAATTCCTCCGGCAGTTTGTCGCCAAGCTCGCCGAGGCCAAACGATTCCAGCAGTGCTGCCGCGGTTTCATCCGCGGCGCTTTCGCCGGCCAGCACCATTGGCAGGCCGACATTCTGGGCCGCCGTAAGGGCGGGAAACAGGCTGGGCGACTGGAACACGAATCCGACCTGACGCGGCCGCAGTTCCTCGAACGGGCCGAGCCCGGGCCATTCAATGGTGCCGGTCGTCGGTCTGTCCAGCCCGCCAAGAATATGCAGCAGCGTTGTCTTGCCGCTGCCGGAAGGCCCGACCAAGGCAATGCGCGCGCCCGCCGCGATCTCGCAGTCGACATCGCGCAAAACGGTGATCCGGCCGGCGTTCCCATCATGAAAGTCGCGGCCAAGACCTTTGCCGACAACTAGCGTCCTACTCACCCTCGATCCTCCCGTCTCTCAGACGGATGATCCGGTCGGCTCTTTGCGCCAGCGCTTTGCTGTGGGTTGCGAGCAGCGTCACCAGTCCGGCTTCGCGTCTGGCCTCGAACTGCTCGATCAGCCCTGATTCAGTGTCGCGGTCGACCTCCGCGGTCGGCTCATCGGCAACCAGAATGGGGGGATCCGCGGCCAGCGCCACGGCAAGGCCGGCGCGCGCCGTCTCGCCGCCCGAAAGCTCGGTTGGAAATGCATTTCCGCGATGCGACAGGCCGACACTTTCCAGCAGGGCGCCAATCCCTTTCTCGTTGTGCTTTCCCGCCAGCAGCATCTGCAAACGGATGTTCTGCTCGACGCTCAGGTGGCCAAACAGGTTGCCGGACTGTAGGAGGATGCCGAAATTGGCGGTGCGAATGCGCGTGCGCTCGGCCTCCGATCGTCGGGTCAGGCGCAGGCCGGCCACCTCGACATGACCACCATCCGGCTCGTCCAGCCCGGTTACGCAGGCCAGCAAGGTGGACTTGCCGCTGCCGGACGGCCCGGTCAGGGCGACGATCTCACCGGGCGACATCTGAAAACTTACACCGCGCAGTGCAGCCGTCTCGTCGTCGCCGATGTGATAGAACCGATAGAGTTCGTGCGCGTCCAGCGCGTGCATCTCACTTCCACCGCAACGAGTTGGACATCAACTGCCACTGGTCGACATTGTCGGCGCCCTTTGGCGCATAGAGTTCGAGCGTGACGAGCTTGCCGTCCTTGAAATAGAGGTAGCGCTCATTCTCCAGGCGGACCTGCCTGTTGGTCACCGCGTTCGGTTCGGAGTTGGACGTGTAGACGATGCGGATCGCCGGCCCCGCCGGCAACTTGACCTGCTTGACCGCCGTAACCCGGACTGCTCGACCGGTGGATTGCAGCTTCGGAACATAGTCCGCCTTGACGCTGTCGACGGTTGGCGCGGCGTCCGCCTTCGCCACGGAGACAACGACGCCGTCGAGCTTGTCGACGAAGCTGGCGCCGTCGGCATGATCCGAGCGCGCCCAGCCCTCCGGCACCTTCATGGTGAAACCTTGCGGCGAGGCATAGTCGATGAAGACCTGCGTATCGGGAATGTCCCCAGGAGGGTTCTTTTCCGCGGGGACGACCTTCTCGGCCGCCAACGCCGGCAGATTTGCGAAACCTGGAATGAGCGCGCCGGCAGCGCCTAGACATGCCGCGACAGTAAGCATCGGCAGGATCCGGCTGATTTTTCGATGAGCGGACATCATTTGAGCGGCCTTTCGAGTTGGCACGGCGAATGCACTCACTATCGCGCATCAAGCTTACAGGCATGTCGCCTGGTTCATACGGATTGGTAAGCTTGGAGGGCAGTGCCTAGCCAGCCGACGGTTTTGCAGCCGGAAAACTGACGACGACCGCGAGGCCTGGACGGCGGTCTTCCAGGGCAATGGATGCGCCGTGCAGATCGGCTATGGCGCGCACCAGGCTAAGCCCAAGGCCGCTGCCGGGCGTCGAGCGGCTATTGTCGAGCCGGTAGAGCCGTTGGAATACTTTTTCACGCTCCTCAATAGGAATCCCCGGGCCGTCGTCGCCGACTTTCGCAACAATGCGGTCGTCCTGCCGGGTCACCGACAATTCGATGACGGTGCCTGCCGGGCAATGCCGCAAGGCGTTCTCCACCAGATTGGCGAACATCTGCGTCAACAATTCCCAATCGCCTTGGATCTGACATTGTGCGCCTTGAAAGATCTTTGCCGTCAGCGACTTTCCGTCATCCTCGGCAACGTCCGCATAGATTTCGGCAATGCTCTCAACGACGCCATTGACGTCCAGATCGATGAAGCGCGCCTTGCGTGCTCCAGCCTCGATCTGGGCGATGCGCAGCAAGGCATCGAACGTCTCATTGATCTGGAGCCCTTCCGCCCGGGCGTCCGCCAAATCATCGGAAACCGCTTCGCCCAAAGCGGTCTTGTCGGCGGCGGCTTCCAAAATCATCTGCAGGCGGTTCAGCGGCGTCTTCAAATCATGCGCGATGTTGGCGCTGACCTGCTTCATGCCTTCGACCAGCGCCGACAGCCGGTCGAGCGCAGCGTTGACCTGTGCGGAAACCCCGTCAATATCGTCGCCGTTGCCAACCAGGGGAATGCGGGCGTCAAGCCGCCCATGCGACACGTCGACCATAGTGGCGGCGATACCGTCGAGGCGGCGCTGGACACGCGAGGCCAGCAAGGCGCCGCCGGCCACCGCCAGGCCGGTGATGATGAGGGTTCCCCAGCCGAAGCTCATCAGCGCAATGCTTTCCAGCTCTTCGGTCTCGGA
This sequence comes from Mesorhizobium sp. M0018, assembly GCF_040323955.1. Classification (NCBI taxonomy): domain Bacteria; kingdom Pseudomonadati; phylum Pseudomonadota; class Alphaproteobacteria; order Hyphomicrobiales; family Phyllobacteriaceae; genus Mesorhizobium; species Mesorhizobium sp. M0018. The sequence continues at coordinate 14,464 of NZ_JAMYVL010000040.1, forward strand.
AAGGCTGAAAGCGACCGTCAGACTGTTTCCGCCAACCGAACCGGACCAGGCCCTATAGACGGTGTCGGCTGGCACGCCGGGCATGGTGGCCTCAAACATCGAGAAGCCGTCGGGAAGGTCCGCCGCGGTAAAGTTGCCGGCAAGATGATTGCCGGCCGGACCGGTCAGCGAGAACAGCTGCTCTTTCTTGGTTGAGAGCGCCGCGTGGCTGTCGACCGTGGCAACCAGATCCTCCAGGTCGCTTTCGGCATAAGTTACCGCCACCACGGAATAGGTCTCTTTGATGGATTCGTCGAGCCGCTGGGCAAGGTCGGCGCTCATCAGCTGATAGACGATGGCGCCCGACAGGATAAAGGCAAGCACGAACAGGAAGCCGAAGGTCAATGCAAGCCGGAAAGGCGTGCTGCGCAGCAGGCTGGGGCCCGATCCATCCCGGTAGAAACGGGATGGGACTCTATCTTCTTGTTTGGCCATGATCTTTTCCAACAACCGGGCCCACTTTTTGGGATCATGGTCTAGATAGGCGCATGCAGACTGTAGCCGGTGTTGCGGACCGTATGGATAAGCTGGGTTTCGAACGGCTTGTCGATCTTGGTCCTCAGCCGGCTGATATGGGTTTCGACGACGCTCGTCTTGGGATCGAAATGGAAATCCCAGACGCGTTCCAGCAGCATGGTCCGGGTGATGACGCGGCCTTCGCCACGCATCAGCACTTCGAGCAGGCTGAATTCCCGCGGCTGCAGGTCGATCACATGCCCCTGCCTGGTGACGCGGCGCATGATCAGATCCATTTCGAGATCGGCGACCCGCAATGCGGTCTTCTGCTCCTGCGCCGGCGGCCGGCGGCCAAGGGCGTTGATGCGGGCGAGCAGCTCGGAAAAGGCGAAAGGCTTGACGAGATAGTCGTCGCCGCCGGCCTCCAGTCCTTCGACCCGGTCATCGACGCCACCGACCGAGGTCAAAAAGATCGCCGGCGTTCGCACCCCGGCGGCACGCACCGCCTTGATCATCGACAGGCCGTCCAGGCCGGGGATCATCCGATCCGCTATGATCACGTCATAGGCGTCGCGTGTCGCGGCAAACAGCGCGTCATGCCCGTTGCGCAGCAGATCGCAGACATGCCCGGCTTCGCTCAGTCCCTTGACGACGTAGTCGGCCGTCCGTGGGTCATCCTCAACAAGGAGAAGTCGCATCTCTGTTCCGGTCTGTTGCCGAGGCTTTGTCAGTGCGGCATGCTAGCACCGGCGGCGGTCCGTTCCTAGAATATCCGCCAGCGCCTGGTGGCTCGTCGTCGTTGCACATGCCCACAGTGTCATCCGACCGGATCGCGCGCAGGAACAAGCATCCTGCGCAGCACGGCGTCTTTCAGAATAAAATGATGGAAGAGTGCCGCACTGGCATGAATGCAGATCAGGACGATGAACACCGGCTTTGCCCAGGCATGGATATCGCCCATCCAGCCCCAGAGATGAAAGGCCAGAAGCCCGGAAACAGGAACAGCGACGAGAAAGCCGTAGAACAGTGCATGCGTTGCGCGTGAGGCGAAAGCCATCCATTTCGGCATTGTCGATTGCGGCTTGGGCGCACCGACAAAGAGGCGGACGGCCAGTCGCACGAACACCAGCAACAGGATCGCCAGGCCGACCCAGTAATGGGCGGACCCCATGGTCTGCTCGTAGGTTGACAGTCGGCGTCCTGCCGCTGCCGCATCGACATAGGTTGTCATGTTTTCCCCGAACAGGAGCTGGAACAGGACAAGCGCCGCTATCGTCCAATGCAGGCTAATTTGGAGGCCGCTATAACCGGATTTCTTGGAGTTCATTCTTCTGTCCATGAGGTGAGCGCGATAGCTGCCCATAGCAACCCACGGCAGGGATCCGTGACGTTTTGGCGCGTTCTCGTCGCGTCAGGCGGGTGTGCAGATGCTTGATTCCTACTCCGATTCAAGCAGGATTTTGTCGGCCTCGTCGGTGTCCTTCTTCAGGCTCATGTAGAGAACCAGGGCGATGATGCAGCCAAGGAAGAGGATGCTGGTCAAGGTGGTGCCAAAGCCTAGGCCGCCATATTCGACCGGCTGCGAGAGCAGGTCGCCGAATGAAGCGCCCAGCGGCCGCGTCAGGATGTAGGCGAGCCAGAAGGCAAGGATGCCGTCCAGTTTGAGAACATAATGGGCAAAGGCGATCAGCGCGATGACGCCGCCAAACAACAGGCCGGTGGTGAGGTAGCCCATGTCGAACTTTTCGGCGACCAGATCGCCTGCCGCGGTGCCCAGCGAGAAGGTGAACAGTATCGCCAACCAGTAGAAGATCTCGCGCCTGGTGGTGAAGATCGTGTGGATGGACAGGGTCCTCTCGCTGGCGTACCAGACCGCGAATGTTGCGGCGAGCGCGATGCTGAATGCAATCGTCGTCGTTTCAAGCCGCACCCCGAAATTGTCGACGAGATTGTCGGTGATCAGCGTGCCGACAACGCTGATCAGCACGACCGCCAGCCAGTAGGCCCATGGCACATAACGTTTCTGCGCGAATTGAAGGATGAGCGCGACAATCAGGATGCCGGTCATGATCAGCGACGTAACGGTGAGCCCGAGGCCGAGATTGACGGCGAGATAGTCGGCCGCCGTCTCGCCCATGGTCACCGCCAAGAGCTTGATCAGCCAGAAATCGACGGTGACATCGGGAACCCGGTTAAGAGCAGGCGCGACCCATCGGGCGGCTGGCGAGAGCATGGCTGTATCCCTGTCGTTGATGGAGAAGGTAGGGTCGACTTACTTGCCCAGGATTTTCATGGCCTGAGCGAAGAAGTCGTCGGCGCGCTTGTCGTCGTCGGCGTTGCAGCGCTCGATTCCCTTGGTCTCCAGCTCGGAAACCTTGGTCTTGTCCGTATCGCTGAGTTTCGCCGTTGCTTCTGCTGCCCTCAGATCCTTGAGCGAGGTTTCGCAAGGGGTCGTGGCTGCGGATGCTGATAAAATCGGGTTGGCGATGGCAACTGTACCGAGCGCGAGGGCGAGAACCAGTCTGTTCATATGATATCTTCCCTATTTGGCGCCGGGGTTCCGGCAGTGTCGATCAAGCTCTGGCCAGTCGACCGGCAGCAGCGACTACCGGGCAGCAGCGACCATAGGGAGGCGAGTTCGCCGGCATCTGTCCGGTGGTTTACTTTTTTGTAAGAATTCGAGAAAACCCGTCGATTGCCTCGCCATCAGGCGGCGGAAAGAGTAGCTGGTTACGCGCAACGACACTTCGGCCCACCCATAGACTTGCCAGAGCCGCGGGAAACCAATGACCTACGCCTCCCTCAAACCTTCACCAAAGGCATTCGACCAGCACAAGCGCCTCATCGTTCTCCAGGTAGCGGCCGTCCTGGCCATAGCGCTGCTGCTGTTTGTCAAGCCGTTCCTGAGCGAAGGGTCGAGCGGACACGAGTTCGTCGAACTGCTGGGCGGCCTCCTCATCCTCATTTGTGTCGGTGGCCGTCTGTGGAGCATTCTCTATGTCGGCGGCAAAAAGAACGAAGAGTTGATTTCCGCCGGGCCATTTTCGATGACCCAGAACCCGCTCTACTTCTTCTCAACGATCGGCGCGGTGGGCATTGGGCTGATATATGGATCCGTCGTGGTGGCCGTGGCACTTGGCCTAGCCAGTTTCGTCGTTTTTCGGGTGACGGCGCGCAAGGAAGCTGAATTCCTGCTGGGAAAGTTTGGCCCCGCTTATCTGGCGTATGCGGAGCGAACGCCGCGCTTCTGGCCGAACCCGCTGTTGTTCGCCGACCAGGCCGAACGACAGTTCTCAACGCATGCCTTGAAGCGAACATTCTATGACGGGCTTTATTTCCTCGCCCTTTTTCCGGTGATCGAAACGGTCGAGCATTTTAGGAATGGCGGCTTCCTGCCGACACTGTTCACCCTCTATTGATCAATGCATAAATCTGCTGCCATTCGCCCACGCTCGTCGCTATCAACTGGGACAGTAGCGACCGTTTTCGCTAAAGACATAAGAGCATCGACTGATTTTCGGCACTTGGCGCAATACAGACCGGGAATTTGCGATATCGGATGGTCATTTACCGGAAGGGCACTAGCGGGACGGCGGCCAACGGAAAACCCATCTCCCAACATTGGCCAAAACATTTTCGCCGGACCCCCTTGTAGACGCACTCTTTCGCGATGTGGCTGTCGGCCGTTGAGACGGATTGCATTGAATGCGTATTTTACTTGCTGAAGACAATCGCGAATTGTCGACATGGCTTGCCCGCCTGCTGCGGCGCGATCATTACGTGATCGACTGCGTCTATCGCGGCGACGATGCCGACCTCGCACTCGCCAGTCAGGACTATGCGCTGGTCATCCTCGATCTGGCCTTGCCGCATCTTGATGGCATCGAGATCTTGCGGCGGCTGCGAAGTCGCGGCAGCACAACGCCCGTCATCATTCTCACCGCCAACGATGCCGTATCGAGCCGGGTGCGTGGCCTCGACAGTGGCGCCGACGACTATCTGGTCAAACCGTTCAACGTCGATGAATTCGAGGCGCGCGTCCGCGCGCAGCTGCGGCGTGGTCGGGCAAACTTCGACCCGATGGTGCGGTTCGGCACGCTCGCCTTCGACACGCAGGCACGTGCCTTCACCCTCGGCGAAAGCCCGCTTCACTTGACCGCTCGCGAACATGCCGTGCTTGAAACGCTGATCATGCGCGCCGGTCGGCCGGTCCAGAAGACTATGCTCGCCGAGAGTATCTTCGGCTTCGACGACGAGACAAATCCGAACGCCCTGGAAATCTGCGTTCACCGCGTCAGGAAGAAGCTGGAGGGCAGCGGCATGGCGATCACCACTCTTCGCGGTCTCGGCTACGCCCTGCGAATCGACGATGGCCACTAGAAGCCTCCAGCGTGAACTGCTCGCCTGGCTCGTCGTGCCACTGACGGCCGTCGTCTCGTTCAACGTGTGGACGACCTACAAGAATGCGGAGGAAACCGCCAATCTGATCACCGATCGAACCCTTCTGGCATCGGCTCGGGTAATCGCGGAAAACATTCGCGAAAACGACGGCGTGCTGGAAGCGCCGATCCCGCCGGCTGCGCTGGAAATGTTCGCATCCGATCAGCCCGACCGCGTCGTCTACCGCGTGACGACACCACGTGGCCAAGTCATTGCCGGCTATCCCGATGTCATCGCACCGCCTGGCCAACCCGCCGATCTCAATCCGGTCTATTTCGAAACGACGTTTCGCGACCAGCCTGTCCATGCGGTTGCCATTGCCCAGCCCATGGTCAGCAAGCAGAACCCGGGCAATGCAATGGTGGCGGTCGGTCAGACGTTGAGGGGGCACGACAAGCTGATGACCGGCCTATGGCTCAAGGCGCTGCGCGACCAGGTGCTGCTCGTCGCGGCTGCCGGCCTGCTCGGCGTTTTCGGGCTGCGCCGTGGCTTGGCGCCGATCCTGCGCCTTCGCAACGATGTGATGGAGCGCGATCCGGCGGAACTGAAGCCTTTCGCCGCCGACACTGTCCAGAGCGAATTGCGCCCGCTTGTCGAAGCGCTGAACGAGGCCTTCAACCGCATCCAGCGCCAGATGGCCACGCAGAGGCGCTTCGTCGCCAACGCCGCGCACCAGTTGCGGACGCCGCTGGCGCTGTTGAAGACGCAGGTCAGCGTCGGCCTGCGCGAACGCGATATCGGCACCAAGGATGAAATTCTGGCCGCGGTCGACATGTCTGTCGATGGCATGGCGCGGCTGTCGAACCAGCTTCTTTCACTTGCCCGCGCCGAGCAGGGTAGCTCTTCGCTGATGAAATCCAGCGTCGATTTCAGCGCCGTGGCCAGGGATGCTCTCGAGGGGTTGGCGCAGGCGGCGCTGTCGCGCAACATCGACCTCGGATTCGAGTCCGAGGGAGATGATCTCATCGTGTGGGGACATCCGACCTTGCTTCGCGAACTTGTCGTCAACGTGGTCGACAACGCCCTGCGCTACACCCCACAAGGCGGCTCGGTCACCGCAAGGATCGGCCGCGATGCGAGCTGGATCGTGCTGCAGGTGGAAGATACGGGACCGGGCATTGCCGAAGGCGACAAGGAAAAGGTGTTCGAGCGCTTTTATAGAGGGTCCGAACCGGACAGCGAAGGCACCGGCTTGGGTCTCGCCATCGTGCGCGAGATTGTCTCGTCGCATGACGGCGAGATCGCGCTCGCCAACCGCAAGCCGCTGCCCGGATTGAGCGCCCAAGCCAAGCTGCCCGCCTACCAGGCAGCCCAAGCCTGATTCAGCTTCCCGACTTGGTTCAGGTCATTGCGTCTCGTGCAGGGGCTGCGGACGCCATTTCGCCAGCCGGTCCTCGACCATCGTCATCAGATATTCCGCACCGAGCGCCACCACCATGACGATGACGATCGCGGCATACATGCCGGCCGCGTCAAAGGAGCCCTTGGCGATGTTGATAAGCAGGCCGATGCCGTAGCGCGAGCCGACGAACTCGCCGACGATGGCGCCGATTATGGCAAAGCCGAAGCTGACATGCAGGCTGGCGAAGATCCAGCTCATCGCCGACGGCACGATCACCGAGCGTGTCAATTGCCAGTCGGAAGCGCCAAGGATACGGGCGTTGGCGATCATCGCCCGGTCGGCTTCGCGCACGCCCTGGAAGGCGTTATGAAAGACCACGAAGAAAACCATGACGAAGGCGAGCGCCACTTTCGAGGCCAGCCCCAGGCCCAGGATCATGATGAAGATCGGCGCCAATACCACGCGAGGAATGGAATTGATCACCTTGATGTAGATGGAAAAGATATCCGCGGCCATGCGGTTGCGGCCAAGCGCGACGCCGATGATGATGCCGGTAACCGAACCGGTCACGAAGCCGATAGTGGCTTCCTCCATGGTGACAAAGAGATGGTACCAGAGCGGTCCTTCCGACGTTCCTTCCGTCGTCCATTCGTAGAGCCTGGCCGCGATCGTGCTCGGCATCGCGTAGAAGAACGGATCGATCCAGGCGAGGCGGCCGGCGATTTCCCACAAGGACAGGAAGATGACGAGGATGGCAATCCGCCAGAAGATTACCGTGCGGCGGCGGTGCTTCGCCGCCTTTGCGGCGGCGGCTTCGATTTCGGCGTCAGAGGTTCCTGGCCTGAAGCTTCCGGCGCTGACGTCGATGGCAGCATCAGTCATAATGTTCTCCTTCAGGCCGCCGCCCGCGCATAGCTGGTCTCGACCTCTTCCTTGAGATCGGCCCAGATTGTGCGCGAATAATTGATGAAGCTCTGCTCGTAACGGATATCGGCGACGACGCGCGGTCGCGGCAGATCGATGGTGTAGACCGACTTCACTGTCGCCGGACCAGCAGTCAGCACATAGACCTTGTCGGCCAGGGCGATCGCCTCCTCCAGATCGTGGGTGACGAAGACCACCGAGGCCTTGGCCTGCGACCACAGCCGCAGCAGCTCTTCATGCATGAGCACGCGTGTCTGCACGTCGAGCGCGGAGAACGGCTCGTCCATGAGCAGAATCTCGGGGCCGTTGATGAAGGTCTGGGCGAGCGCCACGCGCTTGCGCATGCCGCCCGAAAGCTGGTGCGGATAATGCTGCTCGAACCGTGACAGGCCGACGCGCGCCAGCCAGTCGCGCGCCGCGGCCATGGCCGTCGACCTCGGCCTGCCGCGAAACAGCGGGCCCGCCATGACGTTCTCGATCACCGTGCGCCAGGGAAACAGGGCGTCGCTCTGGAAAACGAAGCCGATGCGTGGGTCTATTCCCTTGACTGGGCCGCCCATGACGCGAACCTCGCCGGCGCTTGGGGCTGCCAGACCGGTGATCAGGTTGAGGCTGGTCGACTTTCCGCAGCCGGTCGGGCCGACGACGGCGACGAATTCGCCACGCTCGACCGTCATGGTGAAGTCGCGCAACGCGGTCAGCGATTTGCCGGTGGGGGAGAGGAAGCGGCGGCTGACATTGATCAGCTCGATCGCCGGAACGGTTTTTTCGGCAGCCATGATAAAGATACTCCAAGGCCCAGCGGTCGCCGCGCGGGAGATCGCCGGACGCAGAAACAGGATGGATCCGGCGCGAGGCTCGCGCCGGCGATGTCGGCTATTTCACGTTCTTGACGAACTCGGTGGTGTAGGTCTTCGACAGGTCGATCTGCTTGCCCTGCAGGTCCTTCTTGAAGGCCGAGAGCACGGTTAGCACCGTTTCCGGGCCGCCTTCCGGCATGACGCCGTCGGCGGTGAACATTGCTTTGCCGGCGTCCAGCGCCTTCACATAGCCTTCCTTGTCGCCGACATAGTAGTCCTTCGGCATCTTTTCGGCGATCTCGGCGCCGCTATGGGTGTTGATGAACTTCAGTGTCTTGACGAAGGCATTGGCCAGCTTCTGCACCGTCTCCTTGTGGGCGTCGACCCAGTCCGTTTGCATGTAGAGGGAAGCAGCCGGATAGGTGCCGCCGAGCGCGGCTTTGGTAGCTTCCATCGTACGCATGTCGACAAGAATGGAAGCTTCGCCGGTCTTCAGAAGCCGGGTGATCGTCGGTTCGGTCGTCATGCCGGCCTGAATCTTGTCCTGCTGCATAGCGGCGATGAAGGTGTTGCCGGCGCCGACCGGAACCGAAGTGAATTCACCGAGCTTCAAGCCGTTCTTGACGGCAAGATATTCCGTCAGGAAGTTTGTCGAGGAGCCGAGGCCAGTCACGCCAAGGCTCATTCCCTTGAAGTCGCCGGGCGATTTGATCTCAGGATGCTTTGTGGAAACGAGTTCGACTTCTCCGGGCGCCTGGCTGAACTGGACAACGGATTCGACGAATTTGCCCTTCGCCTGCAGATCGATGCTGTGGTCGTAGAAACCGACCACCGCCTGCACGGCCCCGGCCAGCATCTCGTTCTCGGCATCGACGCCGGCCGGCTCGTTCAGCAATTCGACATCGAGACTTTCGTCCTTGAAGTAGCCGAGCGCTTCCGCCAGCTTGGCGGGCAGATAGATCTGCTTCTCGTAGCCACCCACCATGATGGAGATCTTATCGTCGGCGCGAGCCGATGGTGCGGACAGGGCTATGGTGGCGACGAGTGCAATTGTAGCGGCTGAATCAAGCAGTGTTCGCTTAGGCGACATGGCCTCTTCCCTTGGTTCGGTTCCCGCGTCCCTCTCTTCTCCCATCGCTTTTGCGACATTGCGAGGACGCGCGGCATAGTTATGGCATCAACCTTTCATCAACCTGTCAAACGGGAACGCGAACGGCTTCAAGGTTTGGAGTTCTGCCGCAGCTGTGCAGCGCGGCGAACGCTGTGCAACAGGATGGCGAGGCAACCAATCAACAGCAGGGCAGCGCCGAGCAGCGGGGGCAGCCCCAGCAGCTTTACAGCCGCCGCGATGACTGCCACCAGAACCAGCGCCAGCAGCGCCAGACTGCCGTCATCGACGAACATGCCAAGGCATTCCTTGGCTGCGAGCCGAATGACGTTCATCGGGCGAGCTCTCCGGTGAGTGTGGGGTAGGTGCTGCGCAGCCAGCGCACCATGGCAAACGACGCCAGCGCGACGATAGCGAAAATGGCGAGCAAAGCGAGATCGGCGCCCGGCCAGTCGGCGCCAATCCCTTCGCCGGTCCAGAAGATGCCGAAGCTGGTCAGCATCAGCCCGACGACGAATTTGAGCGCATTCTCCGGCACCCGCGCCAGCGGCCGGTGGACCGCCAGGCCGATAAGCATCACCAGGAAGAACGCCGCCAGCGCGCCGAGGCCGGCGTAAAGCGTGTGCCCGTGTGCTGCTCCGACGGCAATGACGATGAACACCACCTCGACGCCCTCGAGAAGCACTGCCTTGAACGACGCCAGTCCAGCGAGGTAGTCGGCGCGGCGGTCGTTTGCCTGCTGGTGCAAGGCAGCGGTTTCCCTGGAGAACGCCGCCGCCTCGTCATGTATGGCGATGACGCCAACAGCGCGCAGAATGGCTTTTCGCAGCCAGCGCATGCCGAACAGGATCAGCAGCACCCCGACGACGAACTGCAGCGTGCTGATTGGTACGAGTGCCAACACTGGGCCGAACGCCAGCACCAGGGCCGTCAGCACCGCCAGCGCCAGTGCGGCGCCGGTGAGCGCCGGGCGCCAGCTGCGCGTCAGCCCGACAGCAAGCACGATGGTGAAGGCCTCGACGACCTCGACGAAGGACGCCAGGAATGCCGCCGTGACCGTCGAAAGGATGGGTGTCAGTGTCTGCATGGAGGTTTCTGTCTCGTTTGACCCAATGCTCATCGCAACCTCTAACATCCGGGATGTTGCGACGACCGTTTGAATCCGCCCATCGCGCCACGATCAACTCGTGAATTCGCCGACCTCAACTAAGGCATGACAGGATCATCGTCAGCCAGCCGCCGCCTTGGACCTCGACGTTTTGATAGCTGCTCGTCTCATTGTTGGCACATAAGGAGCTAGAGAATTCTTGTCGCCAGGTTGTCCAGCCGGGAGTTCTCACGATAGGCCAATCGCACCATAACGGCACCTAAGACGCCCGTCACTGCGCCGCCGATTACGTCGGTGAGGTAGTGGGTCCCAATGTAAATTCTCGACCAACAAATCAGAAATGCCAGCAGGGACAGCACTAACGTCCGGCGCGGCAGAGCTTGCATCGCAAAGGCCGCAACGATTGCGATGGCTGCGGTCGCGTGATCGGATGGGAATGACCAGTCCGCGCTTGGCGCAATCAACAGGTGGGTCACACCGGCATCGTAGGGCCGCAGCCGGTGGACGAATAGCAAAATGAACTGATTGATCGCCAGACCGAGCAGGAACGCCAAGCCGGCGGACAAGGCAGCATGGCGCA
>NZ_JAMYVL010000041.1:0-24535 GCF_040323955.1 Mesorhizobium sp. M0018
AAACGCCGGAGAAGCCGCAAGCTCGAAAGCGCTTGACCTCAACATGCCGAATAGAGAAGTGCTTCAGGACTGCTGCAACCCGGACTTTTTCAACACTATCGGTCGAACTCGGTCGTTCAGAATGATTGGGTTTGATCCTGAAACGTCAGCCGGCCGTGGCCGGCGTCTTCAGCAGAACGTCGCCAGAGGCTCAGTGCGGATCTCGACCCACTGGCAGCGCCGGCTCTCATGATAGAAGGACAAGAAGGGCGATGGGAACGCAGGGTCCGCGAAAGCGCCCACCGGGATGACGGTCAGACCGGGCTGCGTGTCGATCCGGTAATGGACGGTGGTGCCGCAATCCGGGCAGAAGCTGTAGATGACGCGGCCGCCCTCGTCGCCAATGCGCGTGAACTCCGCCGAGCGGCCCTGGACAACAACGTCACCTTCCTCAAACCACGCGTTGAAGCTGAACGCGCTGCCGGTGCGTCGCTTGCAGGCCAGGCAATGGCAGACGAGACGCGTACCGGCTCGCCCGAGCAGGTGGCTGACAGCTGAGCGCAGGAACATTCGGCGCGCCGCGTGACCATGGCTGGCTCCTCTCAAGATTCCCTGAACGATATCACTGCGTATCGGTGCTCAATTCGGCCCGCTTCTCATCCGAGACGACGGCGAGATCGAGGACCTTCTGCAATTCGGCAGCATGCCGGAACGACGGTTCGGCCTGGACGCCGCTGCGCACCGCATCGACGAAGCGCTGGTAGTTGGTCTGCACCGTTCCGGCGTCCAGAACTTGCCATTTGGCGTTCTCGACATCCTCGCCGATGCAGGCTTTCAGCTCCGAGCCGGTCAGATTGTGCACGACTTCGATGCCACCCTTGTCGCCGTAGATGCGCAGTCGGAGCTCGTTGAGATGGCCCGTCGCCCAGCGGCTGGCATGGACGACGCCGAAAGCGCCATTGCTGAAATCGAGCGCCATGGTGAAACTGTCATTGGCGTCGAGCTCGTACTCCCCGATCCGGTTGCCAGGCGCCTTGTCGAAGGACCGCAGGCGGCAGAACACATGGTCGATGTCGAGCACCGCGCCATAGCTGGCGAAATCGAGGATGTGGATGCCGACGTCGCCCAGCACGCCATTGGAGCCGTGGCCGCGCGACAGCCGCCACAGCCATTTCGGATCGGTGCGCCAGTCGCCCCAGAACTTGGATATCAGCCAGCTCTGCAGATAGGACGCCTCGACATGCCTGACCGTGCCGATCTCGCCTGCCAGCACCATGGCGCGCGCTCTCTGCAGCGGCGCGACATTGCGATAGGTCAGGTTGACCATGTTGATGATGCCGGCCCGCTCGGCCGCATCGGCCATTTCACTGGCCCTCTGGTAATTTTCGGCGAGCGGCTTTTCGCACAGCACCGGCTTGCCCGCCGCGATCAGCATCATGGTGGTCGGATGGTGGATGCGATCGGGCGTCACGTTCGCCACCGCGTCGAACTTGCCCCATGCCAGCGCCTCGTCCAGCGACGCGAAGCGGTTGGGGATACCGTAGATGTCCGAAAACTTGTCGACACGCGTACGGTCGAGATCGACGGCGCCGATCAGTTCGACGCCCTCGATCTTGCCGAACTGCCTGGCATGCTCCTCCGCCATCCAGCCGGTGCCGAGTATCAACAGACGCATGATTCTTATCCTTAGGACAGGGCTTTATCTTCTTGTTCGATCATGGATTTGTCGTCTAGCGGAAGCCGGCTTCGCCCGCGGAATGAAGTTTTCCGCCGCGCTCGACGATCGGCTCGAGCGCCTTTTCCACCGGCACGTTCGGCGCATCGAGGATGGCCGGATTGGAGCCTTGCGGGTTGTACGCCCATTTCACCGCATTGCGCAGCACCTTCTGGACGTTGGCGTCGTGATAGGTCGGATAGGTCTCGTGGCCGGGCCTGAAATAGAAGATATTACCGGCGCCGCGGCGATAGGTCAGCCCCGACCGGAACACTTCGCCGCCCTGGAACCAGGAGATGAACACGGTCTCCAGCGGCTCCGGCACGGCGAACTGCTCGCCATACATCTCCTCGTTCTCGAGCTCGAAATACTCGCCGATCCCGGCAGCGATCGGGTGGTTAGGGCTGGTCACCCAGAGCCGTTCGCGCTCGCCCGCCTCGCGCCATTTCAGCGTGCAGGGAGTGCCCATCAGCTTCTTGAATACCTTCGAGAAATGGCCGGAATGGAGAACGATCAGCCCCATGCCTTCCCAGACGCGGCGCGCCACGCGCTCGACCACTTCGTCGGCGACGGCGCCATGGTCCTTGTGTCCCCACCACAGCAACACGTCGGTCTCGGCCAGACGGTCGGCCGGCAGCCCATGCTCCGGCTGCTCCAGCGTCGCCCACGACACTGATATTTCCGGGTCGAGCTTCAGTGCATTGGCGATCGTCGCATGCATGCCCTCGGGATAGATGCCCGCGACCACTTCGTTGGTCCGCTCATGAATATTCTCGCCCCAGGCGACAGCGCGTATTGTCATGATGTCCTCGTGATTGTTTGAAGCCGGAGCCGCCCACCGGCCACTCATACTGTCCCTGGACGGGATTGAAAACCTTCGAGATTGGCCAAACCTCCCCAGCTTCGTCATCCCAGGGCGGAGCAGGCGCGAAGCGACGTCGCGAAGACCCTGGGATGACGAAGCCATGAAGGACTGCCGCGAGCGACCTAAGCCCCTCGCCCCTCTTGGGCGACGCGTGTCAGCGGCTTCGACAGCCGCGGCACGACGACCAGGCGCTTGATCTTGCCTTTCTTGTAGGCGGCGAGGAAGCGGGCATAGTCCTTGAAGACGACGCAGCCATTCGATTCGGCGCGGCCGCCGCGCAGCATGTAGGTGTGGGCGAGCAGGCCGTCACGGCCATATTTGTTGCTGCCGCTGGCCGGCGTCAGACGGATCGCCTCGACACCGTGGAAGCGCGATTCGCGCATCGTCAGATTGTAGGTGTCCGGCGGCGTCGGGCCGACATTCTTCTTGTGGACGTAGCGTGGCTGGTCGACCATCGCGCCCAGTCCCGAATGTGCCTCCAGCCGCGAGCCGTCGGGCATATAGACGGTCTTGGCCGAGATGTCGTAGACGGCGACGCCGGTACCCATGTTGGGCGTGGTGAACAGGTTCCTGAAGGCTCCGCCGAGTCCGCCGGAAGGCATGTCGGGCTTGGCATAGGCCAGCATGTCGCCGCCCTGCGTCTTCGAACGTTTGCCCGGCTTGCCCGATACGGCCGGCACTGCCGCTTGTGACGAATTGCGAGGCGACAGGCTGCCGGGTTGCGTCTCGACCGGCGGAGCGTCGGCCGTCTGCACCTTGCTCGCCTTGGCGGTCCTGGAGGCCTGCGCCTTGGGCGGCTCCGTTTTCGATGCCTGATCCTTTTGCGCCTGATCTTTTCGCGCCTGGTCTTTTGGCGCCTGATCTCTTGACGCTTGAGCCCGCGGCGCCTCGGCCAGCTTATCGATGTCCGCCTGCGGACGCAGCGTCGGCAGCGGAACGCTGTCGGGCATGTCGTCCTGCGGCGGCAGCGAGGCCAGTTGGACCTCAGGCTCTTGCGTCTCTTGCGAAGCCGCGGGCTCGCTTGCCGCGACGGCTGCCGGGAGCACGTCGATCATCTGCTCCGGCAATGTATTCGCCAGCGCCAGCGCCAGGCGCGACGAGCGTTCGATCTCCGCCACCTCCGGCCCGAAGCGCACCGACGCCGGGCCGTTCGGGTCGGGTATGCGTACCGGCTCGGCGAACCGGGCGTCGGCCGGCAGGCTTGCGAGCATGACGGGTGAGCCGGCACGGGCAAAGGCGGCGGCAAGCTTTTGCGGCGACAGCGCGGCCTTGGCGACCACGTCGTCGAAGCTCGATTGCCGCGACGCATCAGCGACAAGCGGCACGGTATTGCGCTTGAGGCGGGCCGATTTTCCCTGGTGGACGAAGTTCGACGCCGACCGCAGGCAGTTGGCATCGCATCCGTGCTGCAGCAGCTTGGCCGAGAGCGCCGCGTTTGCTGCGGCCCATGTCGGGGCCTGCGCCTTTGCAAGGCTGCGGCGAGGATCGGCGAGCGCGATGGTGCGCGGCGCGAGCAGGCTTTGCGGGAGACCGTTGGAAGCGGCGCTGAGCGAGGTTCCCACTGAATAAAGGCCGGCCAAAGTCGCCACCGACCATAAAGCAATGGCTGCACCGACGGCCGGAACCGCGACCCAGCGCAGGCCGGGCCTCATCGAAGTCAATCCAGTTGCAGGACTGTCACCCCGGGTTTTCGCACTTACAAACGCCATTCAACCACTCTCAATCGGCCGATGCCGGCTAGCGGATTTCGCAGCCGTGACATTCACAGTTCGCCTGGTGCCCCCAGCACGCTTTGCGTCTGTTGCCGATTGATTCAAAAGATGGACAAAGTTGGTTAACCAATCCCTCTACCGACCGCCGATTGGGCGACGGTCACACCGAAAAACGCCCTCCAAAACCTGCATAGTTGGCAAAACTGCCCTCCAATGATGACTTTGCTGCCCGTTTTTGTCGGCCGAGTCAAGAAAGCGAAATGACTAGACCTTGCTGGGCGGAGTCGGCCATGGCTGCGAAAGTGAAGCCGCGCCGACCAGAATCGCGCGGCCGGCCGCCGCCGCCATCAAGCCCCGGCGATCGTCAACCTGCCACTTGTCGACCTGCCACTTGGGCGAATGAACGGTCATCGTCTGGGAATTCGGAATAGCGGCAAGACGTGTGCTGCATGGCAGCTGAACGTCGCAGGTGCTGGAACGGGATATCCAATACCTCGAGCAATTTCAGGAAAGTTTGAAACGGTTTTCCGTCCGGAATTGCGTCAAAACAAAAGACAGAGCGTTTCCGTGAAACGATGAACCGTTCAGACCACAGCCATGACTATGTGAGCCTGGATTTTGGCAGCAACCTCGCCGCTGCCATGCCTGTCTGCAATCGCGGCTGCGGCGTAGTCGGTTGCAGCGTCCAGTTTTCCCGCCTCTCTGGCCTCGATTTCATTGCGAAGGAGAGTGCCCTGGCAATAAGCAACGGCCGGAACGCGCGGCGAGGAGGCACGGCTTTGTTCGGCTCTCGTCTCGATCACCACACCGGAAAAACCTGCGTCCTCCAGCTCGCTACGGATCAGTGCCGTATCGTGGTAGCCATGCGGCGTGCGTGCCAGAAAGCGCGGCGGATCGTTCGGAAAAATCCTCGCCAGGGCATTCGTCACATCGTCCGCAAATACATTCTCTTCGATGCGATCCCATACGCTGAATAGAAAATGTCCTCCGGGCTTCAGGACTCGCCGGGCTTCGCGGTAGGCAGATGAGCGGTTGGGAAAGAACATCGCACCGAACTGACAACAAACGAGATCGAAGGCCGCATTTTCGAACGGTAGCGCCAGAGCATCAGCCTGACGCCAATTGATGCGATCGTCGGGAGCTTGCCGCGAAGCGGCGTAGTCGAGCATCGGCTGGTTGAGGTCGGTTACGACATAGCTTGCACCGGGCGACAGTTTTGGCGCCAATGCGCGGGTGACAACCCCGGTGCCCGCGGCGGTTTCCAGAACGGCGCTTGGCGACAAGGACGCTGCTCGTCGCGCAAGATCTGCGGCGAACGGCTCGAAAATCAACGGCACCATATAGCGGTCGTAGTTTTCCGGAATTGAGCCAGCGAATACCTTGTCCGTTTCCAACATTGCTATCCCCCGTCGCCCGTTTGATGGCTCGCCAGCATAGCATGGAATTGTTTGCTGTTCGGTCGCATTCGACCGGGAGGCGGTTCGCTTCCGTAAGCTCCGAAACGCCGTGCTGCAATTATCTGCATGTGTGCTAATGTATTGTGGTCATGCGCATTGGTGCGTGGCCAAACATTAAATGGGAGGACGCGATGAAAACCATGAATCGCAGGTCCGCGATTGCGCTCGGCGTGACGGCGGCAGCGGTAACGCCTTTGTTCACGCTGGCGGCGGCGGCAAAGGTGAAGAAATACGGCCCGAAGGAAGGCAAGGAGATTGCACCCGGCGTCAGATTGGTCGAGGTCGGCACCGGCAATTCCGATATCCCCGCCTACAAGAGCATCTCAATTGTCGATATAGTCTTTCAGCCCGGAGCAGCCGCCCCTCAAATGGTGATGGACAACGACATGGTCTGCACCATTGCTGCCGGTGAATTCACGATCAAGAAGGCGGACAAGGAATTCAAGCTCAAGGAAGGTGACGTGTACACCTGCTCCAAGGGCAAGACCGACGAGGCAGCCAACACCAGCAAGGTGGTCGGCATCCACCGCATCGCTGTCTTGATACCTGCCTAGCGTATACCGACGAAATCGGCCCGCGTCCGCTTCGGAGACGCGGGCCTTTTGATGACGTGCGTGGCCTTGAGCGGTTCATCGCTTCACCGCTTCGACCCGGTCGACTTCGTCCAAGTGTGGTGAGGCTCATGCTGTTCGTGGTTTTTCCTCCCGATTTTTACTTATGAGCGGTTCTCCCTCCGACCGCTTTGAAAGGGTGATATTATATTAGAGATCGCGCAAGTTTCTGGCTGACTGCTGCATTGGCGGATTGGCAATGCGGCAGCGCGCTGAGCGTTTTGGAGTTCACGAAACGGCCCGGTGCTCTTCCCGAGCTGCCTCCCAGACCTCGCGCGCCGCATCTGCATTCAGTGCCGCGATTCCCAGGCCGACGATCAAATCCGGCCACGCCGAGCGCCACAGGAAGGCCGTCACCAATCCGGCCAGTATGATCGCAATATTGGCGACCGCATCGTTGCGGGCCGAGAGGAATGCCGCCCTGGTAAGACTGCCGCTGTGATGGCGGTAGCGCGCCAGCATGTAGGCGCACGACAGATTGACCGCCAGAGCGCCTAATCCCGCCAGCGTCAGCGCCGTTGGCTGCGGCGGCACCGGCATGTTGAACTTTTCCCACGCGGTCCACAGCGTCGCCAGGCCCGGCACCAGCAGGATAAGCGCCAGCGCCATGCCGACCCGCGAGCGGGCACGCAGCGACCATCCCATGGCGAGCAGTATGAGGAGATTGACCGAGGCATCTTCCAGAAAATCGACGCTGTCGGCGAACAGCGACACCGAGCCGATCGCCAGCGCGACAGCGAATTCAATGCCGAAATAACCCAGGTTCAGCAGTGCGACGACAAGCACCACCCGGCGAAGGCCGTCCGACGCAATGGCTTGCTGCATGGTCTGTCCTAACACGATGCCGTTGTCGCTCTTACCAGCTGCTCTTCCAACGCAACAGCCGCATGGCATTGGCCGTCACCAACACCGTCGCCCCGGTGTCCGCGAGAATGGCGGGCCAGAGGCCGGTGATGCCGGCGATCGTCGTCACCAGGAACACTGCCTTCAGGCCCAACGCAATGGTGACGTTCTGCTTGATGTTGGCCATGGTTGCTTGGGACAGCCTGATCATGGCCGCAACGTCGCCGACGCGTCCATGCAGCACCGCTGCGTCAGCCGTTTCAAGAGCCACATCGGTGCCGCCGCCCATGGCAATGCCGACATCGGCCGCGGCAAGTGCCGGCGCATCGTTGATGCCGTCGCCGACCTTGGCTACCCTAAGCCCCTGCCCCTTCAACTCGCCGAGGATGCGCTGCTTGTCCTCAGGGAGCAGTTCGGCGCGCACCTCGATGCCGAGCTGTTTGCCGATGGCAGCCGCCGTGCGCTTATTGTCGCCGGTTAGTATGACTGTCCTGATGCCTGCATTGGTCAGCGCCTTTAGACCGGCGAAAGCATCCGGCCGGGGTTCGTCGCGCATGGCAATGAAGCCGGCCAGCGCGTTGTCTACAAGCAGCACCGCCACTGACTTGCCTTCATCGTTCAATGCCACGATGCGTGCCGCCTGGTCTGCTGGCAGCAGGTTTATCTCGCCCGCCGCGACTGGCGATCCCAGAAACAGGTCCTTGCCGCCGACACGACCGATAACCCCTTTACCGCCGATCGCTTTGGCTTCGGCGGCAGGCGGCACGGGAACGTTGCCGGCTTTGGCCCTTTGGAGGATGGCCAAAGCGAGGGGATGGCTCGAGCCGATCTCAAGCGCTGCCGCGAGCGAAAGGATGTCGCGTTCACTGGCACCCACTGCAACGACATCGGTGACTTGTGGCTTGCCGAGCGTCAGCGTGCCGGTCTTGTCGAGCGCCACGGCGTTGATGGTCGCGAGCCCTTCCAGCACGGCCCCACCTTTCATCAGCAGGCCGCGCCGGGCTCCCGCCGAAAGCGACGCCGCGATCGCCGCCGGAACTGAAATGACCAGCGCGCACGGGCAGCCGATGAGCAGCAGCGCCAGCCCCTTGTATATCCATTCGTTCCAATCGCCGCCCAAGAGCAGCGGCGGTGTGGCGGCCACGAGCGCCGCGACGGCGACAACGCCGGGCATGTACCAGCGCGAAAAGCGATCGATGAAGCGCTCTGTCGGCGCCTTGTTTTCCTGCGCCTCCTCGACCAGCTTGATCACGCGTGCAATCGTGTTGTCTGCGGCGGTCGCCGTCACCTTGACGCGCAGCACGCCGTCGCCGTTGATAGTGCCGGCAAAGACCGTGTCGCCGACGTCCTTGCGCACCGGCACGCTTTCACCGGAGACGGGTGATTCATCGATGGCGCTCCCGCCTTCGGTGATCTCGCCGTCAGCCGGAATCCGGTCGCCCGGCCGCACGAGGAGGATGGCGCCCACAGCCAGGCTTTCTGCCGGCACCTCGCGGGTCTGGCCGTCTTTCTCGACGAACGCGGTTTTGGGAACGAGGGTCGTGAGCGCTTGAATACTGGACCGTGCGTTGCCGGCCGCAACCCCTTCGAGCAACTCGCCGATCAGGAACAAGAAGACCACCGTCGCCGCTTCCTCGCCGGCACCGATGATGACGGCCCCGGCCGCCGCCACAGTCATCAGCATTTCGATTGTGAACGGAATGCCTGCCGCTGCGGCCATGGCCGCTCGGCGCGCGATCGGAGCCAGGCCGAGCAGCATTGCGGCGATGAAGGCCCACGGGCCGGTCGCGGGCCAGGCGTAATCAATCGCGAAAGCCACGGCCAAGGCGACCCCGCTGGCGATGGCCAGGCGGCCCTTGGCGCTGTCCCACCATAGCTCCGACGCCGGCGCATCATCGTTGTCATGTAACCCCGCTACGTTCTCGTCGTGATTGCGCCTTCCGTCGGCATGGTTGTCGGCGGATTGATCGGACGCCGGCGTCCCAGACTTGGAGGTCAGCGGAGCGACGGCGTAGCCGAGGGCGGTGACCTTCCTCTCGATCGCGCCGAGATTGCTTTCGGGAGTATGAGTGACCATCAGTGTGCCCGCCGAAACGGATACGCTGATGTCCTGAACACCAGGCATCCGCCGCACAGCCGTATCGATTTTGCTGGCGCAACCGGCGCAATCCATGCCTTCCACGCGGTAGCGGGTCTGTTGTTTGGCTGCAGCCATGGTGAACCTCTTGTATCTTCGAGCGCGACGCTACATCCTCTAGCGACTAGAGGAGCAAGCGAAATGTCAACAGGTATGACCATCGGTGAAGCGGCCCGACACAGCGGCGTGAAGGTTCCAACCATCCGCTACTATGAGCAGATCGAGTTGCTTCCTGCCGCTGCCCGCAGCGAAGCCAATCGCCGGCAGTATGAAGCGGCAGACTTGCGCCGGCTCGCCTTCATCAGGCACGCGCGCGAGTTGGGGTTCGGGATCGAAGCCATCAGGGCGCTGCTGACGCTGCAGGATAATCCCAGCCAGCCTTGTGCGACCGCCGACGCCATTGCCCAGGCGCGTCTGGCCGACGTGGTTCAGCGGATACGCAGCCTTACAGCGTTGAAAGCCGAGCTGGAGCATATGGTCGAAGGCTGCCGGCACGGAAAAGTCTGCGAATGCCGTGTCATCGAGGTGCTGGCGGATCACGATAAATGCGAGCATGCCCGGCACTGATTGGCTCCCCTTGGTCGCTATGTCACAGCATTGGCACTTGCAAAAACCGTACTTTGCGGTCAGCCTGAGCAGATGTTGGCTCGGCTGTCGCCAAAACATATGCTTGTCACGCTGCTCGCGGTCTTCCTGACCGTGGGGCTCAGCCTGTCCGGTGCACAGGCCAGCATCATGTCGGCAACGATGACGGCCGGCATGGCTGCCGGCGATGGCATGAGCATGCCCGCGGGGCCCGGCATGGACAAGATGGCCGATGCCGCCATGAAGGGTGACTGCAAGGGATGCCTCAAGGGTGCCGGCGATGACGGCAAGGGGATATACTGCCCGCCGACCTGCATTGCCCCGGCGCTTGCGTTGCTGCCGCAGAAGCTCGAGATGACGGCAACCCCGCTGCCGTCGCAAATATCGCCGCTGCCGGTGCCGTTCCTGCACGGACGAAGTTCCCTGCCCGACCCATACCCTCCCAGACCCAGCGCTCTCGTCTGACGCCGTTTCAGCCGTCCCACGGCTGATGTCCGGCGTCCGGTCGCCCGCTCGCGTTGATGCGCGACGGGCGCGGACAAGCAATCAGTCGACGCTCGCCGTCGATCGAGATCGCAAGGAACGTAAGGGTGAATAGCAATTCCAGTCTTTTCCTGTCGCGCCGCGGGTTCCTGCTTGCGGCGGCGGGCGTCGCCGTCTCGACGTCGATGCGCCCGGCGCGGGCAGCCGCAGTTGATGAGCGCCGTATCAAGGTCACGCCGGCCCATGCCCGGTTAATCGACACAGGTGGCCCGCAAACCACGGTATGGGCCTATGACGGCACAATTCCCGGCCCGACGCTGCGCCTGCGGCAAGGCCAGCCGGTCCGCATCACTGTCGAGAACGGTCTCGACGAGGATACGACCGTCCACTGGCACGGCATTCGCCTGGCAAACGCAATGGACGGCGTGCCGGGCCTGACCCAAAAGCCGATCGGGCCGGGGCAAAGTTTCGTCTATGAGTTCACACCGCCGGACGCCGGCACCTTCTGGTACCATCCGCATGCCGACAGCCTGGTGCAGATCGGCCGCGGCCTTGCCGGCCCCCTTATCGTCGAGGAGGCCGAGCCGGTCGCCGTCGACCGCGACTTTGTCTGGCTGCTGCAGGACTGGCGGCTTGCGGCCGATGGGCAGATCGCCGGCGGCTTCGGCAGTGCCATGGATGCGTCGATGTCGGGCCGCGTCGGCAATGTCGTCACCGTCAACGGCACGGGGCCAGGCGATCGGAGCGTGAAGGCCGGCGAGCGCGTCAGGCTGCGGCTCGCCAATGCCTCGCTTGCCCGCATGATGGCGCTGCGCTTCGAAGGCCACCGTCCGGTGGTCGTCGCCATCGACGGCCAGCCCTGCGATCCGCATGAACCGGAGGGTGGTCGCCTGGTGCTGGCGCCCGCCATGCGCATCGACATCGTGCTCGACATGCAGGGCCACCCCGGCAGCCGCCACGCGGTGATCGACGATTTCTACGACGGCCTTGCCTACACCCTGACCACACTCGCCTATGACGCAGCGCCGCCGCTGAGAACCCATCCGCTCGGCACGCCAGCCGGCCTGCCGCGCAACCCTCTGCCCCAGCCCGACCTCGCTGGCGCCGAGCGCCAGGAGATCGTCCTGCAGGGCGGCATGATGGGCGGCGGCAAGCTCAAGGGCGTCGGCGGCATGATCGGCATGGGGATGATGGGCATGAACGGCGGTGCGGCCTGGGCGATCAACGGCATGTCGATGACCGGCGACGGCCATGCCGGCATGGCGCCGCAGTTCACGCTGAAACGCGGTGTGACCTGCCATCTCACCATGCGCAACGAAACCGCCTGGTGGCACCCGATGCATGTCCACGGCTTCAGCCTGTCGGTCATCTCGCGCAACGGTTCGCCGGTGCCGCACCGCCAATGGCAGGACACGGTGCTGCTCGCCCCCAAGGATGTGATCGAATGCGCCTTCGTCGCCGACAATCCGGGCGACTGGATGCTGCACTGCCATGTCGCCGACCACCAGATGGCGGGTCTGATGACCGTCTTCCGCGTGACCTGATTTTTTCGCCACCCAATCACCCAAGGAGAACTGCAAATGAAACTGCCCTACTCAATCGCCGCTCTCGCGGTCGCAATCGCAATGCCGATGCCTGCATTCGCCGCAACGATCCAGGCGGTGATGTACAAGAACCCGAGCTGCAGCTGCTGCGAGACCTACGCCGCCTATCTCGAACAGAACGGCTTCAAGGTCGAGCTCAAGCCGACCAACGACCTCAGCCAGATAAGCGCTGGGCTCGGCGTTCCCGCGCAATTGCAAGGCTGCCATTCGGTGGTGATCGGCGACTACGTGGTCGACGGCTTCGTGCCGGTCGACTTGGTCAAGAAGATGCTGACGGAACAGCCTCAAATCACCGGCATCGCCATGGCCGGCATGCCGATGGGCTCGCCGGGAATGGGCGGCGAGAAGACCGAGACCTGGAAGATCTACGCCTTCACCAAGGACGGCAAGGCGCCGACCGTCTACGCGACGCAGTGACGGCCGGCGATGAATTTCTGGAACCCGAGGAGACTGCCATGAAACTGACCTACTCGCTTGCGGCCTTCGCCGTCGCGATCGCCATGCCCCTTCCGGCCGTCGCCGCGACGATCGAAGCGGTGATGTACAAGAACCCGCAATGCAGCTGCTGTGAATCCTATGCTAACTATTTGGAGCACAATGGCTTCAAGGTCGAGATCAAGCCGGTCAACAACCTCTCGCAGATTAGCGGCGATGCCGGCGTGCCGGCCGACCTGCAAGGCTGCCATACGCTGATGGTCGACGGCTATGTCGTCGACGGCCTAGTGCCGGTCGAGATCGTCAAGAAGCTTTTGACCGAAAGGCCAGCAATCACAGGCATCACGCTGGCCGGCATGCCGACGGGCGCGCCCGGCATGGGCGGCGAGAAAGACGGGACCTGGACGATCTATGCTTTCACCAAGGACGGCAAGGCGCCGACCGTCTACGCGACGGAGTGAAAGGCACCGCGATGTTGACCGACATTTCCGATTGTCCGGCCAGAACCTGGCTTGCGATGACCTTCCTG
This sequence comes from Mesorhizobium sp. M0018, assembly GCF_040323955.1. Taxonomy (NCBI): domain Bacteria; kingdom Pseudomonadati; phylum Pseudomonadota; class Alphaproteobacteria; order Hyphomicrobiales; family Phyllobacteriaceae; genus Mesorhizobium; species Mesorhizobium sp. M0018. The sequence goes on from NZ_JAMYVL010000041.1 coordinate 12,955, forward strand.
TCCGTTGCCGGTTTCCTCGTGCTGCTGGTTCTGGTGCTCGCCGTCGCAGCACTCGCAAGATACGTGCTGACGGGTCGTCGGACCACAATCGGCCGGGTGCATCATGACCAGCGGTGACGTTCAATCCGATGCGGGACCGGCAGCCATTCGGCGCGCCTTGCTTCGACGATTACTGGTCGTCCTGCCCGTGATGATTTTCGTCGGGCTGGCCGTGTTGCTCGCCTGGGGGCTCACGCGCAATGCGTCCGACATTCCATCGGTGCTGATCGGCAAGCCGGTGCCCCAATTCAGCCTGCCGCCGGTCCAGGGCCGCACGTTTGGTTTGTCGAGCGGTGACCTGCGGGGCGACGTTTCGCTGGTCAACGTCTTCGCATCCTGGTGCTTGGCCTGCCGCGAGGAACATCCTGTGTTCATACAACTGGCGGCGAGCAAGACGGTGCCGCTGCATGGGCTCAACTACAAGGACAGGCCCGATGACGCCGCACAATGGCTCGACACGATGGGCGATCCTTATACGCGTACCGGCGCGGATCTGAACGGCCGCGTCTCCATCGATTGGGGCGTCTACGGCATACCGGAAACCTTTGTCGTGAGTGCCGACGGCCGCATTGTCTACAAGCACATTGGCGCGGTGACGGACGAGGCCCTTGAGAAAACGATCATGCCGCTCGTCGAGCGCCTGAGGGCCGAGGCGAAGGAGCGGCAACCGTGAAGATGCTCGCTCTCGTGCTCTTCGGCGCCTTGCTCGCGGTGGCGCAGCCCGCATCGGCCGTCGAGCCGCCGCAGGACTTCGCCGTTCATGAGGCTCCCGTCCCCGTGCCGGAAATCAGCTTTGAGGACGCCGACGGTCAACCGAAAACGCTTGCGGATTTCCACGGCAAGGTCCTGCTGCTCAACATCTGGGCGACATGGTGCGCTCCCTGCCGCAAGGAAATGCCGACGCTCGACCGGTTGCAAGCCAAGCTCGGCGGACCGGACTTCGAGGTCATCGCGCTGTCGATGGATCGCGGCGGTCCGGACATCGTGAAAAAGTTCTTCGCCGAGATCGGCGTCGAGCATCTCGCCCTCAACATCGACACAACGGGCAAGGCGATGTTCACCCTCGGCGCCCTCGGCCTTCCCATGACATTGCTGATCGACCGCGAGGGCAAGGAAATCGGCCGGCTGATCGGCCCAGCCGAATGGGATTCACCCGAAATGATGGCGTTCATCCGCAGCCATTTCGGGGCCAACTGAGAAAGGAAAAGACATGACCACAACAGAATCGCCCGAAACCTCGCAGGCTTCGCTTGGCCGCAGCATTCTTCACGCCATCCGCCACTATCTCGGTGACCGGCGCGGACTAATCGCTGCCGGCACGGTCATTGCCGTCGCCGGCCTCGCCTTCAACTGGACATGGCTGGTCGCCGCGGGCATTGCGCCACTGCTGCTCAGCGTCCTGCCTTGCGTGGCCATGTGCGCGCTCGGCCTGTGCATGAACCGGATGACAGGCCGCACCTGCCAAACGGAAAACGCTGCCCCAAAAGCGGATGGGGACGGCACCACGAAAGGCAGCGGTTGATGCCTATCCAGACCCAAAACGAGCGGCAAGCGCTCTCGCCGACTTTGGGCACGCGCTTGCTGTGCGGCCTGATCGCACTGGCGGCGCTGATCCTCGGCCTTTTTCACGGCGCGCAGGCGCATTCGCTCGATGAAGTCGACGCCATGCTCAAGGGCGACGAGAAGTATTTCCAGCCGATTGATAAGCCGATACCCGATTTCACCCTGCGCACCGCTGAGGGGCGTATCGTGCGGCCGACCGAGTTGCATGGCAAGGTCGTCGTCCTCCACTTCGTCTACACGTCGTGCACGGACGTATGCCCGCTCCACGCCGAGAAGATCGCCGAGATCCAGGCGATGGTGAACGCCACGCCGATGAAGGACCAGGTCACCTTCGTGACTATCACCACTGACCCGACGCGGGACACGCCGGACGTGCTGCGCAGCTACGGGCCGGCGCACGGGCTCGATCCGGTCAATTGGTTGTTCCTGACCACGACACCCGATCAGCCGGAGGACGCGACCCGCAAGCTGGCGGAAGCCTTCGGCCACAGATTCAGCAAGACAGATGACGGCATTCAGGCGCACGGCATCGTCACTCATGTCATCGACAAGGAAGGCCGGTGGCGCGCCAATTTTCACGGCCTGGATTTCGCGCCGGTCAATCTTGTCACCTTCGTCAACGCGCTCACCAACGGCGTCGAGCGTCCGCACCATGAACAGGAAACGGGTGGGGAGCCGGACGAAGGCTGGCTGGCAAAATTGAAGAACTTCTTTTGACGCGCAATTTCGCCGGCGGCATGCCGACCGGGCGCCTCGACGGAGAACAAGGAGAGATGCATATGACGATCAGCGTAAAACAGGCAAACCGATATGGGAGCTGGCTTGTCCGCGCCCTGCTGCTTGCCGCCGTGACCGGATGGTTCCTGCTAAATCCGGGCCTTCAGGGCGCCGGGCGATCGGCGATGGCGGCTGGCGGAATGTCCCAGGACCAAATCGACCAGCGCATCCACGACTATATCCTCGCCCATCCCGAAGTCCTGGTGCAGGCGCTGCAAAGCCTGGATCAGCGCCAGCGCGAGGCCGAGGCGGCCCAGGTAAAGGCGGTTCTGGCGTCGCGCGCGGACGACATTTTCCGCGACAAGCAAAGCCCCGTCGGCGGCAATGCGCAAGGCAACGTCACCATGGCCGAATTCTTCGACTATAATTGCCCTTATTGCCGCCAAGTGGCGCCGATCATGGCGCAAGCCGCGGCCAACGACCCGCAGTTGCGCATCGTCTACAAGGAATTCCCCATCCTCGGCCCTGATTCCGTATTTGCGGCCAAGGCAGCGCTCGCGGCTCAGATGCAGGGCAAATATGCGGAGTTCCACAAGGCCCTGTATGACGCCAAGAGCCGGGTGAACGAGACGATCGTTCTCAGGATCGCGGCCGAGGTCGGCCTCGACGTCCCTCGCTTGAAGACCGATATGCAGCATCCGGACATCCAAGCGGCGATTGACCAAAATGCGAAACTGGCTCAGGCGCTGAAAATCGCCGGAACGCCGACTTTCGTCGTCGGCGACCAGATTTTTCAAGGCGCGACCGATCTTGCTTCGATGAAGAAATTGATCGGGCAGGCAAGGGCCCTGAAGAAGTAACGCCGGCAAGCGGGAACAATTGACCGATGCCCGAACTCTCCAACATCGGCGTGCTGACCGCCTTCGTGGCCGGCATCGTCTCGTTTCTCTCTCCTTGCGTGCTGCCGCTGGTGCCGGGCTATGTGTCCTATGTCGCCGGCAGGACGCCGATGGACGGGTCGGCGCGCCTGTCGGCGGCCGCTTTGAGCCTCTGTTTCGTGCTCGGGTTCTCGACCGTCTTCATCGTGCTAGGCGCCAGCGCCACGGCGCTCGGCCGATTGCTGCTCCGCCACCGCATCGAGCTCAACCTGGCCGGCGGTGCGATCGTCATCCTGTTCGGCCTGTTCCTCACCGGTCTGCTTCGCCCATCCTGGATGATGCGCGAAGCGAGATTTCATGCCGATATGCCCGGTGGCAAGGCGACGTCGGCCTATGTTCTCGGCCTCGCCTTCGCCTTCGGCTGGACCCCGTGCATAGGCCCGATCCTCGGCGCCATCCTGACCGTCGGCGCCGCGTCGGCCACCGTCGCCGAAGGCGTGACGCTGCTCGCCGTCTATTCGCTCGGCCTCGGCCTTCCCTTCTTGCTTGCCGCTCTGTTCACCGACAGTCTGGCGCGGCGGCTGAAGGCGATGCGCCGGACCGGCTCGATGTTGCAGTTCGCCGCCGGGGGTATCATGGTCGTCATGGGGCTCGCCATGGTCACCGGACGGATGTCGACATTCTCGTTCTGGCTGCTCGAACAGTTTCCAATATTCACGCGCATCGGCTGAAGACCGGGAAAGGAATTAGTCATGGTCCGGACAATGTCCCCAAACAGACGAATGGTTGTTTTCGGCGGTGTTTTCGGCGCCGCGATGGTTGCCGGCTTTGTCAACGAACCGGATTTGGCAATCGCTGCGGAGGACCCCGGTATGGCGGGTCGCTTCAAAGACCTCAGCGAAAATGGCAACAGCACGTGTTCGGCCAAATTCACGGAGTCGATCGCAACCATGCCAAGCACGTCGCGGATCAAGGGCTCATGTTGCAGCCCGATGGAAATGAAGCGCTACATCGAGCAGTTGAATGGGCTGACCAAGTATCGCGATATCGCCATGATCCCCGTCGATCCATACGACATTCCGGCTGGCATCGCCCAAAAATTGATTCCCTACTACGATGTGAAACTCTCCGGCGAAGAGCAGCAGGCCTACGACTATGCGATGGCCAATTCCAACGAGAAAGGCCCATGCTGCTGTCAATGCTGGCGCTGGAAAGTGTATGGCGGGCTGGCGAAGTTCCTGATCCGCGAGCACGGTTTCACCGGCAAGCAGGTCGTCGACGTCTGGGATCTCTCCGACGGCTGCGGCGGTGGAGAGTAGAGCCGGGCGACGCCTCGGATGCGGTTCAACAAGCGCTCTCAACCTGTTCTAGCTTCTTGAAAGGAGCGCTTGACCTTCCGGTGGCTGGAACGGTTAGGCTCATTGCCAACTTCCGGAGATCGTCCAATGGCGGACCGAACCATGAATTTCGAAAGGCAGCTACTGGCCCTGTTCAGAGAGGCATATCGGCAAGGCAGATCAGATGTCGCGGAGCATTTGCTGCGAGCGCTGGAGGCACTGGATCAAAGCCCTGCCATTCCCGAGTTACCGCACGGCCAGCATGTTTTGGCCGAAGCCTACTATGAACTCGTTCGTCGATAGCATTGAACATGCCCTGATTGACCGGCAAGCCACCGCCTTCGTGGGCTGATCGAGTTCGCCTTGACGGGCGTACATGGCGAACTAGTTCCCCTCGCAATCGCCGGTGGCAGCGGCGGCGGGAGGGATGATTGTAATGATGATGGACGGTTCAATGTGGATGATGGGCGGCATGGCGCTCATTTGGGTCCTGGTGCTTGTCACCCTCGTGCTCGCGATCGCGGCGCTGGTCAAATATTTGCGAACCTGACGGCATAGGCAGTCGGGGTCAAAAGAGCAAAAAGGACGGAAAGTTGTAGGCGTCACCGGAAGCAGCAGCGTCATCGGGTCGGCGTCGGAACTGGTCCGGCCCTCCGGCTCTTAACGTCTGTCGCCTTCGGCCCTCTCAGGAGTGGCAAATCGCCGGCTATGAGGTCTGGATGGCGAAGCGCAAAGACACGGTTATTGTTACCGGCAGCACCGGCTTCATCGGCTCGGCTCTGGTCAACAGCTTCGCCGACCGGTTTGCTCTCGTCGGCCTCGACCGGGCGGCGACGCGTCAGCCGCCGCCGGCCGCGGAGTGCGTCTGCATCGACCTGACATCGGAGGACGCCGTGGCAGCCGGCTTGGCGCGCGTGCGGACGGCCTATGGCGCCCGCCTCGCCTCGGTGATCCATCTTGCGGCCTATTTCGATCTCACAGGCGAACGGAACCCGCTCTACGAAAAGATTACGGTTGGCGGCACCGAGAAGCTCCTGCGCGCCCTGAAACAATTTGAGGTCGAGCAGTTTGTCTTCATGAGTTCGATGCTGGCGCACAAGGCTGGCCGACCAGGCGACATCATCGATGAGGATTGGCCGCTCGAATCGAACCTACCCTACCGCACCTCGAAGATCGAGACCGAGCGCCTGATCCATGAGCAGCACGGGGCGATCCCTGTCGTCTATGCCAGGCCGGCCGGCGTCTATGATGATCTTGGCCGTAACGCATTCCTCGCCAATCAGATTGCGCGTATCTACGAAGAGGATCCGACCGGGCATGTATATCCGGGTGACCTGCGCACCGGGCAGTCGTTCCTGCATCTGGAAGACCTCATCGAGGCGGTGGCGCGCCTTATAGATCGGCGCAAGAAACTTCCCAGGGAGCTGGCGCTGCTTCTCGGCGAGCCTGAGGTCATGGGCTACGGCGAACTTCAAGCCGAGATTGGTCGGTTGATCCGTGGCGAGAACTGGGAGACACGGGAGGTGCCGAAGGCGCTCGCCAAGACGGGTGCCTGGGTCCAACAGGACGTGCTGGGCGAAGAATCCTTCGTTCGTCCCTGGATGGTCGATATCGCCGACGACCACTACGCGATCGATATCAGCCGTGTCCGCAATGTCCTCGGCTGGCAGCCCCGGCATTCCCTGCGCGAGACGTTGCCGCGGATCGTCGACGCGCTCAAGGCAGATCCCGCCGGCTGGTATCGGGCCAACAAGCTCAACGCCGCCAAGGTGGCCGGCAGCGGAACAAAAGCGCGAGAGAAAGACAAGGCGTTCGAGGCCAAACACGACAAGATGAAACCCGGACACATGGCCGAGATGGCGGGGATGGGCAAGCAGATGCTCTGGGCTCATTTCCTGGTCATCACGCTTGGCGTGTGGCTCCTCACCAGCCCGCTTCAGTTCGCGCTGTTCGATCCGGCGGCGGCTGGCACTGTGCGTGACGTCACGCAAGAGCGTGGACTGTGGGAACCGGTGCTGCGCAACGCGCTCACCGGCTGGAGCGACATTGTCTCGGGCTTGCTGCTGATGCTGTTTGGCGGGCTCGCACTGTCGCCGCGTTTTTCCTGGGCGCAATGGGGCACGACGATCGCCGGCCTATGGCTGCTGTTCGCGCCGCTGTTCTTCTGGACGCCGAGCGCCGCCGCCACCATGAACGACACGATCGTCGGCGCGCTGGCCATCACTTTCTCGGTGCTCGTCCCGATGATGCCGGGCATGAGCCACGAAGGGATGATGGACGAGAGCACCGTTCCGCCCGGCTGGACCTACTCGCCGTCATCCTGGCTGCAGCGCCTGCCGATCATCGCGCTCGGTTTCTTCGGTTTCCTTATCGCCCGCTATCTCACTGCCTACCAGCTCGGCCATGTGGGTGCTGTCTGGGAGCCGTTCTTCCCCGGCGGAGACGGCAGGAACGGCACGGAATTCATCATCACATCCGACGTTTCTCGAGCCTGGCCAGTCGCTGATGCTGGGCTTGGCGCCGTGGCCTATATGATCGAAACCCTGATGGGCGCGATGGGCACGGCGACCCGCTGGCGCACCATGCCCTGGATGGTGACCTTCTTCTTCATCCTGGTGGTGCCGCTCGGCGGCGTCTCGATCTTCTTCATCATCATCCAGCCGATCATGATCGGCACCTATTGCACACTGTGCCTCATCGCGGCGGCGGCCATGCTGGTCATGATCCCGCTGACGCTGGACGAGGTGGTCGCCATGGGCCAGTACATGCTGCGCAGCGTGCGGGCAGACCGTCCGTTCTGGCGCACCTTTTTCCAAGGCGGGCCGGAGCCGAACGGCGAGGCGGACAAGAACGATCCCGGCTTTTCCGCCGCGCTTGCCGCACAGTCCGCCGCAGCCATTCGCGGTGTCACGTTTCCATGGACGCTGGTCGCATGCTGTATCGTCGGCGGTTGGCTGATGATCTCGCGGCTGGTCTTCGGCACGGCCGGCGCCATTGCAAACAGCGATCACCTCTCGGGCGCCATGATCATCACGATCGCGGTCTGCGCCATGGCCGAGGTGGCACGGCCGTTGCGTTTCCTCAACCTGCCGTTCGGGTTATGGCTGATCGCAGCGCCCTGGCTGCTCGACGGCGCGACCAGAGGTTCGACATTGAACAATGCCGTTGCAGGGCTAGTTGTGATCGGCCTCAGCCTGCCTCGGGGGCGCCGAAGCAAGGAGCACTACGGCTCATGGGACCGCTATGTCGCCTAGACGAAGCCGGGAACCGGCTTGGTCTTGCCGCTCAGTTGCGCGCCCAGCGTCAGTGTCTGCGGGAAATTCCGGACGATCGCTGCCATCAAGGTGGCGCTGCCGGGGCGAAGGGCAATTCCGGCAACGGCCGCGGCGGCGTAGACCCGTGTCGAGAACAGTCTTTTCCAGGCCGCCCCGTAGCGTGTGGCGGCAGCCTCGCGCCCTGCCCGGCCACTTGGCGCGGATGCGAGTTCGCAAGCCAGCAGCCAGCCGGACTGAAGCGCCATCGAGATGCCCTCGGCGATGACAGGATGAGACTCTCCAGCTGCATTGCCGACGCGGAAGATGTCCTCTTCGTAGCACGAGCGAATTCCCGGCCGGATCGGACCTGCGGCAAGCCACGGACCGTCGAGGAGAGCCGGTTCCAAGGCGTTCCTGACGCCTCGGCACGAGTCCACGAGATGGCGCGAGACCGCATCGGCGGCCGACACGTGGCTCCGTTGTTTGGGGCCATATTGTTTACGCAGCCGCGCGAGCATATCGCGCCGGATGCAGCACGAGATCGACAACCGGCCATGATCCGCCGAAACCATGCCGCCATAGCCGCCGGGGAAGGCCAGCAGAGGCATCAAATCCGGCGGCAGGGACGACCCGGTGAAATGCGCCTTGAAGCCGAGCAGGTCCGACGGGCGATTGGCCTTTGCGAGCTGGCTGGGCAATGGTCCCGGTTCCCACGAGCCGTGTGCGGCGACAATCACCGGCGCTCGCAATATCGCCGCTTCATCCCCGGCCTGAATTCGCACCCTTCGCATCTCACCGTCCGGCTCGATGGCGACGGCGCGGCAAGGTTGAAAGATTTCGACACCCGCCGATCGCGCCGCTTGCAAAAGCAGAGAGTCGAGAATGTCCCGGCCGAGCGCCCGGCCGAAGCTGTCTTTCCCACGAGGCCCAGCTCCTGCACGTGGCATTGCCGCCTCGACGCAGGTCTCCCCGGAAAACAAACCGACGCGGCGGATTTCGGGGCCGGCATTGGCACGCCAGGCATCGCCGATCTCGAGCCGGTCGAGAAGCGCAAGATTGCTTGCCGAGATGTATTCGCCGCAGACCTTGCGGCGCGGAAATGCGGTCTTTTCCACAATTGCCACGGCCCATCCGCGCCGGGCCAGCGCGAGCGCGACGGATGTGCCCGCCGGGCCGGCGCCTATGATGATCGCGTCATGGGTCGACAATCGCGTCATGGGTCGTTGCCGGCGCTGGCGCCGACGAAAATGTGGGAAAACAGGCCGGCGCGCCGTTCCTCGACCGGTTTGCCGTTGGCCGCAAGCCAGAGACCGGAAAGCTCGCTGCCGCGAAAGCCGGCACGCACGCTTTGCGCCGCGTCGTTTCGTGTGACGTCGTTGGCGCCGATTGCCGGCAGAAGACGGGTCGCGGCCAGCGGCAGTTTCGCCCGCAGCGGCTCTGTCGCAATGAGCAACGGGGCTTTCGGCCCGATCAGCGAAAACAGACGCACGAGCTGTGCATCATCGAGGTGATGCAGGAACAGATTGACGGTGACGGCGTCGAAACGCGCACTCTCGATCTTTCCTGCCCAGTCGAAGACATCGGCGGTGACGCCTTCCGCCCTCCATCCCAGCCGGTCAAAATCGCCGCGCAATTGCGCGGTGAGGAGGCCGACGCGGTCGAGCATCACCAGTTCGACCCCGGGCCAATGCCTGGCCACGCGCCGCGCCACCGCCAGCATGAAGGAGCCATCGCCGGCGCCGATCTCCAGGATGCGGCGTGGCGGCGTTGGCACGAACCTCCTGAGCAACGACGTCATGATCGGCGCCTGAAACATCAGCATATTGATGCGCCGAAGGTCGCGGCGCGCGGCCAGCGCTCGCGGATCGTCGGCCGCAAGTCCGTCGAGGATTTCCGGCGCAAGCTGCCGGTGCTCCAGGCCGCTCATGACACCGTTCGAAAGAGCATGGTTTCGGCCGTCAGCCCGGGTCCGAACGACATGCCGCAACCGAGCAGGCCGGGTGGCGCCTTCAGCATCTCCTTCATCACGAACATGACGGTCGCCGACGACATGTTCCCATACTGGCGCAACACCTCGCGCGATGGTTCCAGCGCGGTGGGCTCCAGTTCCAGGGCCCTTTCGACGGCGTCGAGCACCGAACGTCCACCCGGATGCACGGCCCAAAGGTCGATGTCTTTCGCCGATCGGCCTCCGAGGATGGCGGCCTGGCTGTTCCGCAACGCTTCATGAATCGCTGCCGGCACCTGGCCGGAAAGAACCATTTCGAAGCCGTGGTCGCGAATGTTCCAGCGCATCAGGTCCCGCCGTTCCCTCGCCACCAGACAGTGAAAGCTATCGAGCTCGATGCCGGCCGGCTCGGCAGTGATGAGCGCAGCCGCGCAGCCGTCGCCCCAAAGGCAGAACGACAGCAGTTTTTCCAGTTCGGTGGTCTGTCGCAGATGCATCGTGCAGAGCTCGATATTGACCAGCAGGACCTTGGACTGCGGGTCGGAGCGGACGATGTGGCGGGCCAGCTTGAGGCCGTTGATCGCCGCATAGCAACCCATGAACCCGATCATCGTGCGTTCGATCCCGTTCGGCAGCCCGCAACGCGCAACCAGCTCGAGATCGATGCCCGGCGCCGAAAAGCCGGTGCAGGTGGTGACGATCAGATGGGTGATGCGGGAAGCGTCGTCGCCAAGCTGCAATCCGTCGATGCCCTTTTGCGCCAGAACAGGTGCGGCATCGTCGAACATCGCCATTCTCGCCGCCGTTCCGGGAAACGCGCCCCGGATGAAGGTTCCGGCCAGGTCGGCGGACGGTCCCTCGGGGTCGGACGCCGGCGCAAAGCAGGAATAGCGGTGCTCGATGCCGGCAAGATCGGCCATGCGTTCGAAGATCCTCCGGCGATCGGCCGCGAGCATGGAGGCCGCGAAACGCAGGTAGAATTCATGAACCTCGTGCTCCGGTGCCGCTGTCGCGATCCGGTTGATATAGGCCTTGACGGGCATGTTCTGTCTCCTCGGCGTCTGCACGGTGTTGCGTCGAGCCAGCGCCGGAGGGTCTTTGCTCATCGGCACCCGGTGTCGAACACCGGGTTTTGAGCACTGTTCGGTAAAAACGTTTCCGAGGACCGATTTCTTCCCGAAGGTTCAGTATGTACTGGCAGGCAAACGGTTGGAGCGGGCGGGCGGTTGCGTCAGGCATCCAAAATCGCCACATCATGTTGACCTTCCATCTACTGGAAGGTCTATTTCCTCCGACAAAGGAGATTTCCGCCATGAACATCGGCGTCGCATCCGAAAAATCCGGCTTGCCGGCCAAGACGATCCGTTACTACGAGGATATCGGGCTCTTGCACCCGGCCCGGACGGACAATGGCTATCGTGATTACTCGACGGCCGATATTCACCGGCTGCGCTTCCTGCAGCGCTCGCGAAGCCTGGGGTTTTCGGTCGACGAATGCCGCCAGCTGCTGTCGCTGTACCAGGACAGGGAACGTGACAGCGCCGACGTGAAGGCGATCGCGAAAGCCAAGCTGGTCGAGGTCGACAGGAAGATCGCCGAACTGGTCGGATTGCGCGGCTTGCTTCACCAATTGGTCAGTCACTGCCACGGCGACGAGCGGCCGGATTGCCCGATTATCGACGAGCTGGCAGGACAAGGCGTCGCCCAGTGAGGTGGATTGAAAATCGGAGCGGCTGACGTGCAAACTTCGCTGTCATGCCGGCTTGTGCTGCCGCACGACCTTCCATTCATGCCAGATCAGCACCATGACGACAGCATCGAATACGGTCAGGACAAGCAGGCCGA